>NZ_JACHMZ010000001.1:3392500-3710192 GCF_014205165.1 Micromonospora carbonacea
CCGGGGCAGAACATTACCCTGTCCTCTCGCGCCCGCCACATCGGCCCCCCTCCCCCGCCGGGAAAGGCCTTCGACCTGCCCGAATGCCTACCTCAGACGTTGTCGCGCCACCACGGCGTCTCGACGAAGCCCCGCCGGATGGTGAGCAGCACCATGCTGGCCGTCCAGCCCTGCACCCCGTCGAGGCGGCCGAGCGTCCGGGTGGTGAACGCGTGCACGTCGTCGGTGGTGGGCAGGATGACCTCGCAGAACAGCGCGTTGCGGTTGAGGGTGGCCGCGACGTACCGGACGCCCCGGTGGGTGCCCAGCTCGTGCGCGAGGGTGTCGAGGCGGGCCGGGTCGACGGTGATGTTGAAGATGATCTCGGACTCGAAGCCGAGCGCCGGCGCGGAGACCAGCGTGACCACGCTGATGCAGCCCCGGCGCTGGAGCACCTCGAACCGGCGGCGCACGGTGCTCTCGTCGACGCCGAGGGCCTTGGCGACCGCGCGGAAGCTGGCCCGGCCGTCCTCCTGCATGAAGTCGATGATCTTCTCGTCGGCGGCGTCGAAGTGCCCCGGCGCGCACTGGTGCACCTCGACCACGGTGTCGGGCGTGCCCGGCACGACCAGTTGCTGGCCCCAGTCGTGGGAGACCTTGTAGACGTGCAGGGTCAGGTCGGTGTCGCAGCGCTGCACGCCCTCGATCGCCTGGATCTCCTCGACGATCCGGGCGTGCAGCGAGTCGCCCCGCCGCAGGCTCAGCTCGGCGATGATGTCCGCCGGGCCGGTGACCAGGGCCAGGAAGCGCAGGTCGGCCCGGTCGGCGAGCCGGGCCAGCACCCGCTTCTGGGTGCCCGGCTCGCAGGTGATGCGCAGCACGAACAGGTCCGCCGCGCCCGGGTACTCGACGTCGGGCATCACCGCGACCCGGACGATGCCGTCCCGGAGCAGCTGCTGGCCCCGGCGCGCCACGGTGGTCACCGACGTCTGGCACCGCTCGGCGATCTCGGTCCAGGTGGCCCGCCCGTCGGCCTGCAACGCCAGGATGATCCGCCGGTCCAGCTCGTCCAGGTGCTCAGGACCGCTGCTCATCCGCCCCCACCTCGCGTAGGAAGGCGCGTACCGTCTCGCGCCACAGCTCGGCCTCCTCCACCTGCGGGGAGTGGCCCGACTTCTCGAACACCACCAGCCGTGCGTCGGGGATCAGGTCGACGATGGTCTGGCTGCTGGCCACCGGGGTGATCCAGTCGTCGCGGCCGACGGTCACCAGCGTCGGGCAGGTGATCCGGTGCAGGTCGGCCTTGATGTCGTACGCGGGCTGGTTCACCGCGAACGCGTGGTTGTGCGTCTCGTAGCGGTAGAACGTGGCCGCGACCTTGGCCTCGACGGCCGCCGGATCGTAGACGTGGTCGTAGAGCGGCAGGATCTCCCGCCAGCAGTCCCGCAGGTCGTCATCGTCGCGCACCCGTCCGGTGTTGATGCGGTCCAGCTTGTCGGGGTCGATCTTCACACGGGTGGATGCCTCGGCGTTACGCCGGGCGGCCTTCTCGTTCTCGTGGTCGGCGGAGGTGTCGCGCAGCACGAGGGCGGTGAGCCGTTCCGGGTGGCGGATCGCGTACTCCATGGCGATGAAGCCGCCGTAGGAGCCGCCGGCCAGGACGAACCGCTCCGCGCCGGCCCACCGCCGCAGCGCGTCGACGTCGGCGACCCACTGCTCGTGGCTGAACGGCGGCCGGCCCTCGCTGACGCCGCTGCCGCGGGCGTCGAAGACCAGGACGCGGAACGTGTCGGCGAACGGCCGGAACGTGGCGCGGGGCTCGGCGCGGGAGCCCAGGCCGGGCGCGCCGTGGTGGGCGATGAGCAGCGGAGCGTCCTCGGCGCCGAAGACCTCCACCTCCAGTTCGTTTCCGTTGATCGGCAGTCGCACGGTGGGCACTCCTCGGGGACGGGACGACGGTTCAGGGGACGGGGATGACGACGTCGTCGAGGGAACGGGGGTAGCTGGTGAAGGGGCGGGCCCCGGATTCGGTGATCAGCATCGAGTCGGAGATGCGGTAGCCGGCGTGGCCGGGCACGTAGATGCCGGGCTCGTTGGAGACGACCATGCCCTCCTCCAGGACGGTCGGGTCGCCGTCGGCCAGCCAGGGCGGCTCGTGCATGCCGAGGCCGATGCCGTGGCCCTGCCGGTGGCGCAGGAACCCGGCCAGGCCGGCGGCGCGGATCACGTCGAGGCAGTGCCGGTTGGCGTCGGCGCAGACCACTCCCGGGCCGAGGAACTCGGTGCCGGCCTGCTGCGCGGCGCGCACCGCCTCGTAGTAGCGGCGCTGCGCGGCGCTGGGCTCGCCGAGGAGGAACGTGCGCTCGCCCTCGACGTACCGGCCGCCGACGGCGCAGCCGAGAGAGAGCATGAACGTGTCGCCGGGGCGCAGCCGGTAGCCCGAGGGCAGGCCGTGCGGGTGGGCGCTGTTGGGGCCGGCGTAGACGAGGCCGCCGGCGAGCAGGGGCACCACCACGACGTCGGCGTGGTCGGCGTACATCGTGGTGGTGCCGACCCGGGTGACGTGCGCGGCCAGCTCGGCCTCGCTCGGCAGTTCGCCGCCGGCGGCGAGGGCCTGCTCGACGAGCTCGCGGCCGGCGACCAGCATGAGGTCGGTGATCCGGGCGGCCTCGGCGTGCAGGGCGATCTCCTCGGGCCGCTTGCGCAGCCGGGCCGTGCCGACCACGTCGGCGATCTCCAGCGCGGCGCGGGGCAGGTCCCGGGCGATCTCGGCGACGCGGGCGGCGGCGGTGCTGCCGGGGTGACCGACCCGGCCGGCGACGTCGCGCAGGTGGGTGAACGGCGGGACGCGGCCGGGGAACTCCGGGTAGGACACCAGGTCGGCGGCGGCGTGCTGGGCCTGCGCGTGCTCGCGCTCCAGCTCGGGCAGCAGCAGCCGGGTGGGCCCGTCGACGGGCAGCAGCACGGCCACCGGTCGTTCGCAGGGGTGGTGGAAGAAGCCGGTGAGGTAGGCGACGTCGTCGGGGTGGTCGGTGAGGACGGCGGCCAGGCCGGCACGGTCGGCGGCGGCGCGCACGTCGTCCTGCACCGACCGGTAGAAGTCCACGGGGAGCCGTTGGGTCGACAGCACGTCAGTTCTCCCGGGTGCGTGGGTTGCGGGCGTCGTTGTAGGCGATGGAGATGAGGGTGGCGGAGACGACGAGGGCGAGCATCGCCAGCGAGGGGAACAGGGTGGTCCACCAGGCGCTGGACATCGCGCCGGACTGCTGGGCCTCGTAGAGGATCCGGCCCCACGACCAGCTGTTGGGGTCGCCGAGGCCGAGGAAGGCCAGGCCGGCGGCCGACAGCACGGCCCGGGAGGCGGTGAGCACGACCGACACCACGATGACGGGGGCGACGGCGGGCACCAGGTGCCGGCGGATGATCCACAGCCAGGAGCCGCCGGTGAGCCGGGCGGCGTCGACGTAGGGCAGCCGGACCACGGCCAGGGCCTGGGAGCGGACCACGCGGGCCACCTCCGGCCAGGAGAACAGGGCGATGACCACGACCACCGTGGCGAGGCTGGGCCCGGCCAGGGCGGCGACGAGGATCATCAGGGGCAGGACGGGCAGTGACAGGGCCAGGTCGACGACCGGGCCGACCACGGCGTCGACCCTCGGGAAGTACGCGCCGAGCACCGCGACGAGCACGCCGATGACGATGGCCAGGGCGGAGGAGAGCGCGGCGACGAGCATGCTGATCCGGGTGCCCCAGACGACCTCGGCGAAGATGTCGCGGCCGAGGTTGTCGGTGCCGAACCAGTGCTGCCCGGACGGTGGGGTGAGCACCGCCGGGCCGTAGCCGCCGGGGTAGTCGGCGATGAGCGGGGCGGCGACCGCGACGACGACGAGGGCGGCGAGCACGGCGAGGGAGGCCAGGCCCAGCGGGTTGCGGCGGAACGCGGTCCAGGTGGCGCTCGCGGCGGTCGGCTCGTCGGCGACGACCTGGTCGAGGGCGATGCCGGTGGCGGTCACTGGGTCCTCACCCTCGGGTCGAGCAGGCCGTACGCCAGGTCGGTGAGCACGTTGGCGAGCACGACGGTCGCGGCGAGCAGGACGAACGCGCCCTGCAGGACGGGGTAGTCGAGCTGGGTGACCGCCTCGTAGATGCCCCGGCCGATGCCCGGGTAGGCGAAGACGGTCTCGGTGAGCACCGCGCCGCCCACGAGGAAGCCCAGTTGCAGGCCGACCAGGGTGGTGGTGGGCAGCAGCGCGTTGCGCAGGGCGTGCTTCCACACCACCTTGCGGTGGGGCAGGCCCTTGGCGGTGGCCAGGACGCAGTAGTCCTCGCCGAGGGAGTCGATGAGGGTGGCCCGCAGGGCCAGCACGTAGGAGCCGAGCTGCACCAGGACCAGGCTGGCGCAGGGCAGCACCAGGTGGGCGGCCACGTCGAGGTACCACCGCCCGCCGTAGACGCCGGGGCTGTACGCGCCGCCGATGGGCAGCCACCGCAGTTGGAGGCCGAACAGGAACAGCAGGGCGATCGCGACGCTGGGCACGAAGACCGACTGGCCGACGACGCCGCCGACCTGGACGAGCCGGTCGAGCAGGCCGCTGGGGCGGGTCGCCGCCAGCACCCCGAGGGGGATGCCGACGGCGACCGTCACCAGCAGGGAGGACCCGGTGAGCAGCAGGGTCCACGGGAGGCGTTCCAGCAGCACGTCGGTCACCGGAACGGACTGGGTGATGGAGACCCCGAGGTTGCCCTGGACGAGCTGCCACAGGTACTTGCCGTACTGGACGAGCAGGGGCTCGTCGAGGCCGTACTGGCGCAGCAGGATCGCCTGGGTCTGCGGGGTCATGTTGGGGGTGGCGACGGCGAGCGCCGGGTTGCCGGGCAGCAGCCGCAGCAGCAGGAAGGTGATCGTGGTGGCGAACCAGAGCGTCAGGACCGCCCGTCCGAGCCGCCGCGCGACGAAGCCGACAACCGGTGGCATGTGCTCAGCCGACCTTCCGCGCGTTCGCCAGGGACTGCGGGTCGACCACCGACAGCAGCTCGCTGGGCTTGACCACGAAGCCGTCCCACTTGTCGCTGTGCGCGACGTAGAGGTTCTGCATGTACATGACGTTGTCGTAGACGTTGTCGTGCACGAGGGTGGCGGCCTGCCAGATCAGGTCCTTCTGGGCGGCCTTGTCGGTGGTCGCGGTGGCCTTGGTGATCAGCGCGCTCAGCGCCGGGTCGTCGACCTTGGTGTAGTTGATGGCGCCGTCGGGCAGGAACGTCAGGGCCATGTTGGTGGCTGGGTCGTCCATGATGGCGAAGTTGCCGGCGTAGATGTCGTACTCGCCGGCGGCGGTCTTGGCCAGGTAGGTGTTGCGGTCCATGCCCTGCAGCTCGATGGTGATGCCGGCCTGGGCGGCGTTGTCCTTGACCAGCTGCGCCCACTGCGAGGTGACGGCGTCCTGGAGCGAGTAGATCATCGTGAGCGGGCGCAGGGTGCCGACGCCGGACTCGGTGACCAGCTTGCGGGCCAGCGCCGGGTCGAAGGCGTACTCCTTGAGGTCGGGCTTGACGAAGTCCTTGAGCACCGGCGGGATGGGGCTGGAGCCGGTGGTGACCGCCTGGCCCTGGAGCACGACGGAGCGGATGGCCTCGTAGTCGACGGCGTGGGCGAGGGCCTGCCGCACCTTGAGGTTGTCCAGGGGCTTGCGGGTCATGTTGTACGTCATGTGGGCGTACCCGAGGCCCGGCACCTCCTGGACCTTGACGCCGGGGGTCGACTGGAGGGTCTTGACCTGGGCCGGGGGCAGGGCGTTGGCGATGAGGTCCACGTCGCCGTTGCGCAGGGCGAGGATCTCGGTGTTGACGTCGGGGTAGACCCGGTAGACGACCTTCGCCACGTTGGGGGTGCCGGCGGGGGCCATCGGGTACGGGGTGACCCGTTCCAGGGTGTAGCTCTGGCCCTTGGCGACGGTGGTGAGCTTGAACGGCCCGGCGCTGACCCAGTCGCTGTTGTTGGCGAAGGTGCCCGCGTCGGGGGCCTTCTCGAAGACGTGCTTGGGCACGACGTTCATCCAGAAGCCGACCTCGTCGACGACGGTGGCGTCGGGCCGCTTGAGCTTGAGCTCGACGCGGGTGGCCGTCGGGGCGGAGGCGGACTCGACGTTGGCGAGCTGGCCGTAGACGACGTTGCCGGCGGGCTTCTTCGTCATGATCGTGTTGATGGTGTACGCGACGTCGGCGGCGCTGACGGCGGTGCCGTCGCTCCACTTCATGTCGCCGCGCAGCTCGTAGAAGCCGGTGGTGGGGTCGCTGTAGCCGCGGTCGGCGGCCAGGTACGGCTGCTTGGCGCCGTTGGCGTCGATGGTGAGCAGCCGCGGGTACATCAGGTTGGTGATCCAGCCGTCGGTGCGGCTGTTGCCCAGCAGCGGGTTGAAGTTGACCACGTCGGTGGTGGTGGCGACGGTGAGGGTGGCGTTCTTGTCGCCGCCCTGGCCGGCCGATTCGCTCGGCGCGCTGGGGCTGCAGGCTGCCGTCGCGGCCACCGCGGCGAGCGCGGTGGCGGCGACGAGGGGTAGGCGGAGACGCATCAGACCCAGACCTCCTCGAGGACGCGGATGGTGTTGCCACCGATGACCTTGCGGATCTCGTCGTCGGAGTAGTCGTGGGCCACGAGCCACCCGATGATGTTGTAGAAGCACTCGGCGGGGTTCTCCAGGCCGTCGACGTACTCGACCTTGGGGTACTCGACGCGGCCGTGGGCCTCCTTGGTGGACAGGTTCGCCGCGAAGGCGTCGTGCAGCCCGACGTGGTCGCCGAAGAGGGTGTCGGGGCCGAAGGCCACGTGGTCGATGCCGATGAGGTCGACCGCGTGGACGAAGTGGTCCATGACCGATTCCAGGCTGTGCCGGGGGTGGGCCGGGGACAGGGTGGTGTGCGGGGCGGCCTCCAGGCCGAGCACCCCGCCGCGCTCGGCGCAGGCGGCGATGACCGCGTCGGGCTTCATCCGGTTGGTCGGCCACACCTCGCGGGAGCCGCAGTGGGTGATGAACACCGGCTTGGTGGACTTCTGGATCACGTCCATGGCGGTGCGGTCGCCGGAGTGGGAGATGTCGATGGCCAGGCCGAGCTTGTTCATGCGTTCGACGGCCCGCTCGCCGAAGTAGGTCAGGCCGCCGTCGCCGCGCTCCTTGAGGCCGCCGCCGAGCATGTTGGCCTCGGAGTAGGCGATGCCGATCTGCCGGACGCCGAAGCCGTAGAGCACGTCGAGGCGGTCGACCTCGTTCTCGATCATGGTGGCGGCTTCGAGGGCGAACACGTGCGCGAGCCGGCCGGTCTCGTGGGCGTGGTAGATGTCCTTGAGCGACTCGGCCTTGATCACGTAGTCCTGGTGGGCGATGTCGGCCATCCGCACGCCGAGGTCGAACAGCACGTCGGTGTACTTCCAGCCGGCGTCGCTGGAGATGCAGCAGGTGCCGTCCATGCCGTTGTCGAACACGGCGGTCATGCCGGAGCGGGACAGGCCGAGGTAGCCGGTGGGTTCGCGGCCGGCCCGGATGTGCTCGCGGAGCTGGCCCATGTCCTCGGGGAAGACCTGGACGTGGTCGTGCAGCGAGATGACGATCTCGTCGCGCAGCAGCCGCTGCGTGCGTTCCCGCTGGCTGTCGGAGAGGTCGAGGCCGGCGTAGGCCGGCACCCGGCCGATCTGCTCGGCGTACCGGAACTTCTTGAAGTCCTTGCCGGCCTCCAGGTAGTCGTACGCCGTGTAGCCGGTGTAGCGCTTCGCCTGTTCAAGCATCCGCGTGGGTCCCTTTCAGATTCGCGGCCCGCGAAGAAGGGGCGCGGCCGCCGGGGTCGGCGCCCAGAACCGGCGCGACCGATTAGAGGGTTGCAATGATTCGGCACGGAAGTCAAGATGCAGTTCAGGAACAGGCACGGATGACCGTCACAGCGGGGATTACCGGCACGGGCGTCCGTTATGCGTAGCTGGAGGCCCGCGGTGAATCAGCCAGACGCCCCAACCACCGCCCCACCGGACGGAGGAGGACAGGCCCTGTCGGTACGCGGGCTGTCCGTGACCTTCGCCACCCGGCGCGGCGACGTGCCCGCCGCCGTGGACGTCGACCTCGACGTCGCCGCCGGCGAACTGGTCGCGCTGCTCGGCGAGTCGGGCTCCGGCAAGTCGGTCACCGCGAAGGCGATCATGGGGCTGCACCCGCCGACCGTGCGCGTCGAGGCCGACCGGATCGCGCTCGGCGGCACCGACCTCACCACGCTCACCGAGGCTGGCCGCCGGGCCGTGCGCGGCAACCGGATGAGCATGGTCTTCCAGGACGCCCTGTCCGCCCTGAACCCGGTGCTCAGCATCGGTGACCAGCTCGGCGAGCTGTTCCGCACCCATCGCGGCGCCTCCCGCAAGCAGGCCCGCGCCGCCGCCGTCGACCTGCTCGCCCAGGTCGGCATCCCCGCCCCGGCCCGCCGGGTCGACGAGTATCCGCACCAGTTCTCCGGCGGGATGCGCCAGCGCATCCTCATCGCGATGGCCATCGCCCTGCGCCCCGAGCTGATCATCGCCGACGAGCCGACCACCGCCCTCGACGTCACCGTCCAGGCGCAGATCCTGGAGCTGCTCAACGGGCTGCGCCGGGACCTCGGCGTCGGCATCCTGCTGATCACCCACGACCTCGGCGTCGTCTCCGAGGTCGCCGACCGGGTGGTGGTCATGTACGCCGGGCGGGTCGTGGAGACGGGCGCCACCGCCGAGGTCCTCGGCGCGCCCGCCCACCCGTACACCGACGCCCTGCTGCGCTCCGTGCCCCAGGCCCACCAGCGCGGCGACGACCTGTACGCCATCCCCGGCACCCCGCCCAACCCGGCCCGCAAGCCGCCCGGCTGCGCGTTCCACCCCCGCTGCGACCGGGTCGTCGAGCGGTGCCGCACCGAACGCCCCGCGCTGAGGGTCACCGGCGGCCGCGCCGCCGCCTGCCACCGCACCGAGGAGTTGTCGCATGCCATCACCGGCTGAACCCGTCCTGGTCGCCACGGACCTGCGCAAGACGTTCACCACCGGCCGGGCCGGGCTCGGCCGCACCCGGGTCAGCGCCGTCGACGGGGTGAGCCTGCGGCTGCACGCCGGGGAGTCCCTCGGCATCGTCGGCGAGTCGGGCTGCGGCAAGTCCACCCTGGCCCGGCTGCTGGTCGGCCTCGAACGCCCCGACGCGGGCAGCATCGTGGTGCGGGGCCGCGACATCACCGGCGTGCGGGGGCGGGACCGGCGGCTGCTGCGCCGCCAGGTGCAGATGGTCTTCCAGGACCCGTACACCTCGCTGGACCCGCGCATGTGCGTGCGCGACCTGATCGCCGAGCCCCTCGTGGTGCACGGCCGCGGCGACCGCCGCGCCCGCGCCGACCGGGTCGCCGAGCTGCTCGGCCTCGTCGGGCTGGCGCCGGAGCTGATGCACCGCTATCCGCACCAGTTCTCCGGCGGGCAGCGCCAGCGCATCGGCATCGCCCGCGCCCTCGCCCTGGAGCCGGAGATCCTCGTCTGCGACGAGCCCGTCTCCGCCCTCGACGTCAGCGTCCAGGCGCAGGTGGTCAACCTGCTGCGGGACCTGCAACGCCGGATGGACATCGCCCTGGTGTTCATCGCCCACGACCTGTCCGTGGTGCGGCACGTCGCCGACCGCACGGCGGTCATGTACCTCGGGCGGCTCGCCGAGATCGGCGACACCGAGACCGTCTACACCCGGCCGGCCCACCCGTACACCCAGGCGCTGTTGTCCGCCTCCCCCGTGGTCGACCCCACGGGCCGGCGCGGCGGCAGCCGGCGCATCGTGCTCGCCGGCGACCCGCCCAGCCCGTCCGACCCGCCGCCTGGCTGCCGGTTCCACACCCGCTGCCGGCTGGCCCGCGAGCAGTGCGGGCAGGTGCAGCCCGTGCTCGGCCCGACGCCGGGCGACGCCGACCGCGAGGTCGCCTGCCACCTCTCGGACCTGGCGCTGCGGGAGGGCGCGGGCGGCGTGCCGGTCCGGGCCTGACGCCCTCGCGCCATGCTGGGAGTCGGCGGGTGGATCGGGTCAGCGGTCGTCCGCGGCACGGGCTAGCGTGACGCCGTGGCCGACACGGGGGTGTACCGGGAGTGGGGCGAGGCGGCCTGGACGTGGGTGCTCGGGCAGATCCGGGACGACGACGGGCCGTGGCTTCCCGTGTCGGTGCCTGATGACGGGTCGCCGGCCGGGCCCGCCGATGACCGGGACTCGCTGTACGCGGGGATCGCCGGACTCGCCCCGGTACTGGCGGAGATCGGGCAGCACCGCCCGCTGACGGACGTGGAGCGATCCCTCGCGGCCGGCGTCACGGACCGGCTGTCGACCATGGCGGCCGTCCGCGTCGAGCCGTCGTTCTGCGACGGACTGGCCGGGGACGTGGTGGCGCTGCGGCTGCTCGCCCCGGGACGGGAACGGATCGCGCTGGAGCGGCTCGCCGAACTGCGTACCCCAGCGGGGTGGGACACGACCCTGACGGTCGGGGCGGGACACGACGGTCCGCTCACCGACCTGATCATGGGCACGGCCGGGGTGGTGCTGGCTGCCGCCTGGGCGGGCGGCGACCTCGCCGACGGGATCATGTCCGCCGGCGGGGAGGCGCTGCTACGGGCAGCCGAACCGGCCGGCGGCGGACTGGCCTGGCGCATCCGCCCGGGCCACCCGTCGAGCACGCCGAACTACTCGCACGGCACGGCCGGTGTGGCCACGGCACTGGCGGTCGCCGGGCGGGCACTCGGCCGGGGCGACTTCCTCGACGCCGCCCGCCGAGGCGCCGGGCACCTGCTCGCCGTGGGCTCCCTCGACGATGACGGGTTCGTCGTGCCGCACACCCTGCCGTTCTCGCGACGGGACGTCGAACCGGTCACGTACGGCTGGTGCCATGGTCCGACCGGGACCTCGTACCTGTTCGCCGCCCTGGCCCACACCGGGGTGGCGCAGGTCGGCGGCGTCGGGACGGGTGAGCTGCGACGGCGCTGCCTGCACGCCGTGCTCGCCGCCGGCGTTCCGCGCCGGCTGCGCCCCGGCTTCTGGGACAACGACGGCCGCTGCTGCGGCACCGCCGGGGTCGGCGACGCGCTGCTGGACGTCGCACAGGACCAGCCGGCCGTGCGGGGGCCGTTGCGCGACGCCGCCTGCATGATGGGCGACGCGCTCGTCGAGCGGGCGATCCGCGACGACGACGGGGCCCGCTGGCGGTTCGTGGAGCACCGCCAGGACCCGCCGCTGCTGCCACCCGGGACGGGATGGATGCAGGGCGCCGCGGGCATCGCCGCCTTCCTGCTGCGGCTGGCCCGGGTGACCGGGGACGGGTTCGACGCTCCGGTCGTCGACCGGCCCGATCAGTGGTGGGCCGTTCCGGGTCGGCTGCGCGCCGCGCCCGGGCCGCTCGGCGTCGCCACGCCGGTCCGGACCGATCTGGACGGGGCCTGACGCCGCGTCCCGGCCCGGCCGGTGCTCACTCGGGCGTGGGCGGGCCCAGCAGGCGGATCTCCTCGATGTCGAGCGCGGCCTGCAACTCGCGCAGCACCGTGTCGTCGATCTCGTTGGCGTTGCGCAGCCGGGTGACCTCGCGCCGCTTGCGGTCCAGGACCGCCAGCCGCAGCCGGCGCTCCAGGTCGCGGGCCGCCTCGGCGGCCTCGCCCTGCTCGGCGGCGCGGATGTCGTCGAGGTGGTCCTGGTAGTCGCTGCGGATCCGGTCGGCGACGTCCCGGTGCACGCCCAGCCGGTCGGCCGCCTCCGGCAGCGCCGCCAGCCCGGCCTCGGTGGCCCGCAGCCGGGCCATCCGCACCTCGTCGGCGCGCTGCTGGTCGCCGACGAGGCCCGCCCAGCGGACCACGAGCGGGAGGGTGGTGCCCTGCACCAGCATGATCATGACGATCACCAGCGCCGTGCAGAAGATGATCAGGTCCCGTTCGTGGACGGGCTCCCCCGCCGGCGTGGACAGCGGCACCGCGAGGGCCGCGGCCAGGGACACCGCGCCGCGGAAGCCGGCCCACCCGGCGGCCGTGCGAATCCGCCAGCCGACCCGCAGGGCCCGCTGCGACTTGCGGCGGTCGACCAGCGGCAACAGGTACGCCGACAGGTGCAGCCAGGCCATCCGGGTCGCCAGCACGGTGCCGGCGACCAGCACCGCGATGAGCAGCGCCTGCCTCGCCGACGTGCTGGTGACCCCGCGCACCGCACGGGGGATCTGCATGCCGAGCAGGACGAACAGGCCCCCGTTGATCAGGAACGTGGTGAGGTCCCAGAAGGCGTAGGCCAGCACCCGGGAGGGCGCCCGGATCACCCGGGGACCGGCGAAGGAGAGCACCAGACCGGCGACCACCACCGCGAGCACCCCGCTGGAGTGCAGTTCCTCGGCGGCCAGGAACGCGACGAACGGCGTGAGCACGCTGAGCGCGCCCTCGCGCAGCGGGTCGTCGAGGCGGCGGCGGATCAGCACGACCACCACCCCGGTCACCAGCCCGGCCGCGACACCGCCGAGGAACGACCCGCCGACGCGTACGACGAGCGGCAGCGCCCCCGGCGGCGCGCTGCCGGTGATCAGGCCGAGCGCGACGGCGAAGAGGACGAGCGCGGTGCCGTCGTTGATCAGGCTCTCCGCGCGCAGGACGGTGAGGAAGCGACGGGGCATCCGCTTGGCCAGGCCGGCGACCGCGGCGGCGTCGGTCGGGGCCAGCACCGCACCGAGCACCCACGCCGCCGGCCCCTCGACGCCGGCCGCCTGGGCGACCAGCGCCACCGTCACCATCGTGACCGCGACCAGACCCACGGCGAGCAGGGCGATGACGGTCAGGTTGGCGCGGATCTCCCGCAGGCTGATGGTGAGGCTCTCCCGGTAGAGGATCGCGGGCAGGAACAGCAGCAGCACCACGTCCGGTTCGAGGACCACGTCCGACAGCGGCGGGGCGAGCGCCAGCAGCGCGCCCATCCCGATGAGCAGGACCGGCGGGGCGACCCGGTAGCGCCCGCCGATGGTGGTGCCGACGAGCACGGTGGCCGCCAGCACCACGATCAGGACGAGCCCCTCCACGTCGACCCCTCCGCGTCGTACGTCCGGTGCGGCCGTACGGCGTCGGAGGCGCCTGCCCGCCCCCACATGGTTCTACGGCGGGCGCGGACAGGAGGGGAAAACGGACCTATCGGGCAGGGTCAGTCGCCGGCCGTGACGGAGCTGGCGGTCATGGCGTTGTCCGTGAGCGCGCCGCCCTGCACGGTGACGGTCTGGCCGCGCTTGATCGCGGTCAGCTTGCTGGCCCGGGTGGTCCGCACGGCCGTGCCGTCGGTGGTGCGGACCGTGACCACGGTGCCGTCTGCGGTCTCGACGTAGAGGGTGTCCCCGTCGACGAGCGTCACCGTGCCGGTGGCGCTGCCCGCGGCCGCGCTCGCAGCGACGCCCGGCTGCCCGCCCGGCCCGGTGCCGCCCTGGCCGCGCCCCGGCCCGGCCGCCCCGCCGGGCAGGCCCCCCGGGAACGCCCCGGCCCGCGCCGAGCCCCCCGCCGGCTCGCCCCACCGCTGCTGCACCTGCACCCCGCCGAGGAAGCCGGCGACGACGAGCACGAGCGCGCCGAGAACCAGCGTGCCCCGGTTCCACCACCGGCGGGGAGCCGCCGCGGCCAGCGCGGCGGTGAGGTCGCCGTCGGGTCCCGCGGCGGCCGGCGACGCGGGGGCGCGGTCGTCGTCCGGCTCCGCCGGGCCGGTCGGGTCCGTGGCGGCGCCGCCGACCCGGGCGAAGACGACGGTGTCGCTGTTGTCCATGTTCGATCCTTGCCTGTCGGGCACGCTGGCCTACTCGTAGCGCAGGGCGTCGATGGGGCGCAGCCGGGCCGCCCGCGCCGCCGGCAGGCCGCCGAAGAAGAGGCCGATCGCGATGGAGACGCCGAGGGCCAGCGCGACGGAGCTGGGCACGATCACGGGTCGGACACCGACGATGGTGAACCGGGACCCGAGCAGCGCGGCGGCCACCCCGAGCGCCCCGCCGAGGAGGCTCAGCAAGGTCGCCTCGATCAGGAACTGGGTCAGCACCGTCCGGCGCCGGGCACCGAGCGCCTTGCGGATGCCGATCTCCCGCGTCCGTTCGGTGACGGTCACGAGCATGATGTTGGTGATCCCGATGCCGCCGACCAGGAGGCTGATCGCGGCGACCGCGCCGAGCAGGGTGGTGAAGGTGTCGGCCGTCTCGGTCTGGGTCTGCAACAGCTGCGCGGCGTTCTGGATCCGGTACGGCGCGCTGGCCGAACCGGTGGCGGGCAGCCGCTGGGCGAGCACCGTGGAGATCTGGGCCTGCACGGCGTCCACCTCGCCCGGGTCGGCCGCCTCGACGAGGATCGAGCTGATCGGCCCGTACCCGGTGAGCACCTCCCGCACGGCGCTCAGCGGCGCGACGGCGGTGTCGTTGGCGTCCTGGAAGCCGGTCGAGGACTTCGGCGCGAGCACCCCGACCACCGTGAACAGGGCCCCACCGGCGGTGACCTGCCGGCCGACCGGGTCGAGGCCGGCGAACAGCTCGTCGGCGACGGTCTGCCCGATGACGACCACCCGGCGGCCCTGCGCCTCGTCGTCGGCCGTGAACGCGGCCCCCGCGGCCACCGGCGAGTTGGACGCGGCGAACCAGCCCGGCCGGGTGCCCACGAACTGGGCGACCTCGTGGTCGGCGCCCTCGTAGGTCACCGTCGTGGAGGTGGTCGCCAGCGGGGACACCGAACGGACGCCGGGGGCGAGCACCGGGTCGGCGAGCGCGTCGGCGACCTCGACGGTCAGGCCGCCCGGTCCCGAGCCGCGGCTGGCGCCGGTCACGGTGAGGGTGTTGGTGCCCAGCGCCTCGATCCGGCTGGTCACGGCCTGCGCCGACCCGTTGCCGACGGCCACCAGCAGGATCACCGCGGCGACGCCGATGAGGATGCCCAGCATGGTCAGCGCCGAGCGCAGCTTGTTGGCGGCCACGCCGCGCAGGGCGAACCGGATCGTCTCGGTGACGGTCATCGGCCGGCCACCGCCGCGTGCCGGCCCGTGCGGTCCTGGCGCTCGTCGGAGCGGACCCGGCCGTCGAGAAGCCGGATCAGCCGCCGGGCGCGGTCGCCGACCTCCGGCTCGTGGGTGATCAGCACGATCGTCCTGCCGGCGGCGTTGAGCTGGTCGAACACGGCCAGGATGTCCTCGGTGGAGCGGCTGTCCAGGTTGCCGGTGGGCTCGTCGGCGAGCACCAGCGCGGGCTCGGTGACCAGCGCGCGGGCCACCGCGACGCGTTGCTGCTGCCCGCCGGAGAGCTGATTGGGGTGGTGGTCGGCGCGGTCGGCCAGCCCCACCGCGTCCAGCGCGGCGAGCGCCCGTCGCCGCCGCTGCCCCGCCCGCACGCCCGCGTACGCCAGCGGCAGCTCGACGTTGGCCACCGCGCTGGTGCGGGGAATGAGGTTGAACGCCTGGAAGACGAACCCGATGAGCCGGTTGCGCACGAGGGCGAGCTGGCGGTCCGCCAGGCGACCGACGTCGACGCCGTCGAGCAGGTAACTGCCGCCGGAGGGCGCGTCGAGGCAGCCGATGATGTTCATCAGGGTGGACTTGCCGGACCCGGAGGAGCCCATGATCGCCACGTAGTCGCCGGCGTCCACCGTCAGCGACACCCCGCGCAACGCGTGGACGGCGGCGGGGCCCTCGCCGTACACCTTGGTCAGCGCGCGGACGTCCAGGACCGGACGGCGCGGCGTGGTCCGGGGCTCCATCAGCGGGTCCCGGTGCCGGCCCGGGGGCCGCCCTGTCCCCCGGCGGGGAAACCGCCGCCGGGGAAGCCTCCGCCGCCGGGGAAGCGGCCCCCGCCGCCGGTCAGGCCGCCGCTGGTGCCGGAGGTGCTGGTCTCGGGCAGCACGACCCGCTCCCCCTCGGTGAGCCCGGAGGTGATCTCGTAGGCCCGGTCGCCGGCCAGGCCGACCTGCACCCGCCGGGTCTCCTGGCCGGTGTCGGTGAGGACGGTGACGATCCGCCGGTCGCCGCTGCCGCTCACCGCGGCCGAGTTGACCTGCAGCACGTTCTCGGCCGTGCCGGTCACGACGGCCACCCGCACGGTCTGCCCCGGCCTGGCCCCGGTGGGCAGGTCGGCGACGCCGAGGGTGACCCCGTAGGTGACCACGCCGTTGGCGGTGGTGGCCTGCGGGTCGATCGCCCGCACCGCACCGGTGGCGGTGGCCCCGTCCAGGGCGTTCCAGGTGACGGTGGCCGGCTGGCCGGCCTTGAGCCGGGTGGCGTCGGCCTCGGCGACCGCGGCGGTGACCTGGAGCTTCGACAGGTCGGCGAGGTCGACGAAGCCGGACGAGGCGCCGGACGACCCGCCGGAGGCGGCCCCGGACGAGCCGGAGCCCGGTGACCCGGAACCCGAGGAGCCGGAACCCGACGAGCCGCCGGACGGGCCGCCGACGGTGCCGTTGACGGCGACGACGGTGCCGGCCATCGGCGCGGTGAGCCGGGTGCCCTCCACCGCGGCCTCGGCCTCGTCGACGGCCAACTCGGCCTGGGTCACCTCGTTCTCCGCCGTGGCGGTGTCGGAGCCGGCGTCCCGCGCCCGGTCCAGCGCGTCCTCCGCCGCGTCCAGGTTCGCCTGCGCCATCTTCAGGTCGCGCCGGGCGTCGGCCGGGTCGACCTCGGCGAGCAGCTGCCCCTTGCGTACCTTCTGGCCGACGGTCACCGCGACCGAGGTGACCGTCCCGGCCGTGGCGAAGGTGGCGGTGGCGGTGGCGGCGCTCTCCAGCGAACCGTCCGCCGTGACCGTCGCGGTCACCGTGCCCCGGGAGACCTGGACCGTCCGGGTGCCGCCGGTCGTCCCGGCCCGCGCCGACGCGTCGCCGCGCACGGACAGCCAGGCCCAGGTGCCGCCGCCGACCAGCAACAGGGTCAGGACGGCGTTGACCGCCACGGTGGGCCGGCGCAGGGCCGCCGGCAGGCGTGCACGCATGGAGGGGATCCTGGCGGCCCCGCCTCGGAGGATCTTCGACGTCACCTCATAGCTGGCTCGGAGTCGGCGGCGGCGCGTCGCGGACCGGCCGCGCCGGCCGGTCGCCCTCCGCCGGGGAACCGGCGACGGGCAGCAGCACGCGGAAGGCTGTGCCCGCCCCGGGGCCGCTGTGCAGCTCGATCCAGCCGCCGTGGGCGTGCACGATCGACGCCGCGATGGACAGGCCGAGCCCGGAGCCGCCGCCGTCGCCCCGGCCCCGGCTCGCATCGGCGCGGTAGAGCCGCTCGAAGACCCGGGTGGCGTGCTCGGCGGGGATGCCCGGGCCGTCGTCGTGCACCTCCAGCACGGCCAGCCCGCCGGCGGGCGGTGCGGGCGTCGGCCCGGACCGGACCACCACGCCGCCCCGGGCCGGCGCGGGCGGCGGGCCGGCCACGGCGGCGGGCAGCCGGCCGATGCGGACGGTCACCCGCGCCCCCGGCCCGGTGTGCTGCATGGCGTTGCCGACCAGGTTCGCCGCGACCTG
This sequence comes from Micromonospora carbonacea, assembly GCF_014205165.1. NCBI lineage: Bacteria > Bacillati > Actinomycetota > Actinomycetes > Micromonosporales > Micromonosporaceae > Micromonospora > Micromonospora carbonacea. The sequence goes on from NZ_JACHMZ010000001.1 coordinate 3,409,971, forward strand.
GCGCAGCCGGTGCTCGTCGCCGAGCACGGTCGGCGGCTCGAACGTCTCGTCGTCCTCGGTGAGCGTGGTCAGCCGGACCCGCCGCCCCGGGGCGCGGGCGTGCGCGTCGCGGATGGTGTCGGCGGCGACCTCCAACACGTCGACCGGGCGCAGCACCGGGGCGCGGTGGCGGTCCAGCCGGGCGAGCAGCAGCAGATCCTCGACGAGCACCCCCATCCGGGCGGCCTCGGCCTCGATCCGGCCCATCGCCTCGTCCAGGGCCGGTCCGGGCGGGGCGCCGCCGCGGCGGTACAGCTCGGCGAAGCCCCGGATCGAGGTCAGCGGGGTGCGCAGCTCGTGCGAGGCGTCGGCGACGAACTGGCGCAGCCGGCGGTCGGCCGCGGCGCGGGCGGTCATCTCCGTGCCGATCCGGTCCAGCATGAGGTTCACCGCCGCGCCGAGGCGGCCGGGCTCGGTGTGCGGGTCGGTGTCGTGCAGCCGGCGGGCCAGGTCGCCGCCGGTGATGCCCGCGACGACGCGTTCCATCCTGGTCAGGGGGCTCAGCCCGAGGCGGACCACGAAGGCGGCGAGCAGGCCCAGCACGATCAGGACGCTGCCGGTCACCGCGGCGTCGATCACCACGAGCCGGTCGACGGTCCGCTCCGCCTCGGCCAGGGACGCGCCGAGCACCACGACCTCCCCGCCGTCGCCGACCGGGACCGCCAGCAGCCGCCACGCGTCCCCGTCGCCGGCGACGGTGTACGGGCGGCCGGCCCGGGCCCGCGCCGCCACCTCGGCCAGCGGGCCGGGATCGGGCGCGGCGGCCGACGGCGTGCTGCTGCGCTCGGGGTCCCGGGCGCCGTCGGCCCGGTAGTGGACGACCAGTTGGTCCGGCCCGAGGCGCGCGAACCGGCCGGGGTTGCGCGGCCCGCCGGTGGTCGCGCCCCCGGCCGGGAACCCGGAGGTGGCGCGCGGGGCGTCGGTGAAGGGGCGGGCCAGCCCGGTGAGCTGCTGGTCGACCCGCTGCACCAGGTAGCCGCGCAGCAGCACCAGCCCGGCGGCGTTCGCCCCCAGCAGGGCCAGGGTGGCGAGGATTCCGACGAGGAGCACCAGCCGGGACCGCAGCGTCCAGTGCGCCCAGGGGCGGATCGGCCGCCGGCTCACTCGTCGCCGCGCGGCAGCCGCAGCGTGTACCCCACGCCGCGCACGGTGTGGATCAGCGGCGGCCCGAGCTTGTCGATCTTGCGACGCAGGTAGTAGACGTAGGACTCGACGATGCGCCCGTCCCCGCCGAAGTCGTAGTTCCAGACCCGGTCGAGGATCTGCGCCTTGCTGACCACCCGCCCGGCGTTGGTGAGCAGGTAGCGCAGCAGCCGGAACTCCGTCGGCGACAGGTCGACCGGACGACCGGCCCGGCGCACCTCGTGCGCGTCGTCGTCGAGTTCCAGGTCGGCGTAGCGCAGGACGGCCGGCGGCGGGGGTGCGGGCGGCGCGGCCGCCGGCTGCTCCGGGTGGCTGCGCCGCAGGATGGCCCGGATGCGCAGCACCACCTCCTCGAGGCTGAACGGCTTGGCCACGTAGTCGTCCCCGCCGACGACCAGCCCGGTCACCCGGTCCTCCACGGTGTCCCGCGCGGTGAGGAAGAGCACCGGCACCGGCCGGCCGGCCGCGCGCAGCCGGCGGGCGACCTCGAAACCGTCCACGTCGGGCAGCATCACGTCGAGGACCACCAGGTGCGGGTCGAACTCCTCCACCAGGGCCAGCGCCGCCCGGCCGCTGGCGGCCACCCGGGTCTCGTACGAGACGAGCCCCAGGGTGACCGCGAGCAGCGTGGAGATGTTCGGTTCGTCGTCGACCACGAGGACCCGCGCGGCGCAGGCGCCGTCGACGGCCGTGGCGGTCCGTCCGGTAGGTGGCCGGAGAATGTCGGTTCGCACCACCACTGCCTACCGGAGGCTGCTCCACGCGCCCTGTGCGGAAGCTGTGTCCCCGCTGTCACCAGGAGCGGAGCACCAGCTCACCGACGGTGAGACCGGAGGTCACCTCGGTGAACCGGCCGCCCCGCAGCCCGACGGTGACGGTGCGCGGCGTGCCCTCGACGCCGACGCGGACGGTGCCGGTCCGGTCGGCGACGTCGTGGACGGCCGTGGACGGCACCCGCACCGCGTCCGCCACGGCCGCGGTCTCGACGGTCACCGCGGCGCTCTGCCCGACGAGCAGGTCCTGCGGCGCCTCGGTGAAGGAGAGCACGACGCCGTAGCGGACCAGGCTGCCGTCGCTGACGCCGACCGGGTCGACCTGGACGACGGTCGCCGCGAAGGTGCGGTCGGGCCGGTCGGGGAGGGTGAGCGTCGCCTGCTGCCCGACCGCCAGGGCCACGGCGTCGGCCTCGGGGAACCTGGCCTCGACCTGCATCGCGAACGTGTCGGCGAGGGTGATGAAGGTGCTGCCCCGGCCGACCTCGCTGCCCACCTTCCCGGCGACGGACAGGACCGTGCCGGCGATCGGCGCGGTGATCGTGGTGCCGGCCAGCGTCTCCCGCGCCTCGGCGAGGCTCGCCTCGGCCTGGTTGACCCGGCGCTGGGCCTGCAGGATCGGGTCGGCGGCGCCGGCCGCGCCGCCGCCGGCGCAGGTGCCGCCCGGCGCGGGCGCGGTCGGGCCGGACGCGGACGGGCCGGACGCGGACGGGCGGGCCGACCGGCCGCCGGTGGCCGTCGGTGCGGGCGTCGACCTGGTGGCCGTCGGCGTCGGGGAGGCGGTCGCGGAGCTGGCGGAGGCACCGGGAGTCGGCGCGGTCGCGGTGGCGGTGGCGGTGGCCGAGCGCAGGGCGACCGGTCGTACGCCGGCACCGGTCGGGCAGCCGGTCGCCCCGTCGGCCGTGTCCTCGCGGGCCCGGTCGAGCGCGTCCCGCGCCTCGGTCAGGTCGTCCTCGGCCTCGTCCACCGCCTCGGCGGCCACGGCGGCGTCGTCGTCGGCGACGGCGGCCAACGGCTGTCCCGCCCGCACCACGTCGCCGGGCCGCACCGAGATGGTCTGCACCGTGCCGACGACGGAGAAGCCCAGGGCGCGGGTGGTCGCCGGCGCCACGGTGCCCGAGGTGGCCACCTCGACGGCGACGGGGCCCCGGTCGACGGCCACGGTCGACGGGCGGGCGGGCGTCGGATCGGCGTTCGTGGCCAGCAGCCACACGCCGCCGGCCACGATCAGGAGCAGGGCGACGCCGCCCGCCACGACCCGACGCGCACGCCGGGTGCGCCACCGTCGGTTCAGGCCGTCTCCCATGGGCGGCCAGTCTGCCCACCACGGCTCGGCACCGGCTCGGCCTCAGCTCGGAGTTGCCTGGGAACGCCCCCCCGGCGGGTTGCCGCGCCGACGGGCCGTCGCCGTGGTGCGGCGCGGACTCCGAGGCAACTCCGAGCCGGGACCGAGCGGCCGGTGAGGTGGGCCCGGTTACCTGGACGGGCCCCGGAGAAGGTTGAGGAGTTTCGCATGTCGTTGTCTGGAAGAGGCCGCCTGCTCGCGGCCGCGCTGACCGTCGCCGCGTTGGCGCTGTCGACCGCCTGCGCCGGCACCGACGACGCGGCGGATCCGGCCGGCGACAACGGGCAGGGCGGCCAGAACGCCTTCGCCGCCTACCGGGACTGCCTCCAGGACAACGGCGTCACCCTGCCCTCGGGCGGCGCGCGGCCGTCCGGCTTCCCGACGGCGCGACCGTCCGGCTTCCCGACGGCCCGGCCGTCCGGCCTGCGCAGCGCGCGTCCCTCGGCCCGGCCGGACGCCTCGGCGGGCGCGGGACGCGGCGGACCGGGCCTGGGACGCCCCGACGGCGTCGACGAGGCCACGTGGGAGAAGGCGCAGCAGGCGTGCGCCTCGGTGCGGCCCAGTGGCGGCCCGGGCGCCCGGCCGGGTGGCTCCGGCGCGCCGGGGGGCGGGCAGGACGACGGTCGCCGCGCCGCCTACCGCACCTGCCTGAGCAACCGGGGCGTCGACCCCGCCGACATCGACTCCGGCGACCCGAAGACGACCGAGGCGCTGGCCGCGTGCGCGGCGGTCAGCCCGTCGCCGGCGTCCTGAGCCGCCGCCGCCCGCCCTCCTGGCCGCCCGGCGCGCACCCGCCGGGCGGTCAGGAGAAGCGTTCGACGGTGACGGGCAGCAGTCCTCGCATCCGCAGCGTCGTGGTCAGCTCCCGCAGCATCGGCCGGATCGTGTCGTCCCGACCGCCGGCCAGGTCGACGGTCAGGTCCAGGCACCACGGCCCGCCCGCGCCGATGCGGCGCAGGTGCCAGGTGAACGCGTCGTCACCGACCCGCCGCCGGGCGACGCCGAGCACCCGGGCCCCGGGGTCGCCCGCGTCGCCCGCGACGGTCATCCGCCACGTGGCGCGCAGGTGCGCCAGGCCGTCCGGCCCCAGGGCGTCGGCGAACAGCACCCGGTAGACCCGGGTCTCGCCCGGCCCGGCCGCAGGGTGTCCGGGCGTCAGCCGCAGCGGTGCCGTGGCCAGCGGCGCGGCGTCGTGGAAGTGGCCGCGCAGCGTCCCCTCGTCGGGCAGGTCGCCGCCGCCGAGCTCGTGGTAGGCGGCTGCGGCGTCCGGCCGGGCGACGGCCACCACCCGGCGGCGCAGGGCGGCGTCGAGGCGCATGGTCCGGCTGAAGTCCGCCGAGCTCCACCAGCCGCCGTCCTGCGGGGTCCACGCGGCGCTGTGCAGACACGCCGCCGAGTGGTCCGCCGCATACTCGAACTCCTCGACGACCAGACCCTCCGCCCGCCCGCGCGGCTCACCGCCGGCCGGGCCCGGATGGACCAGGTAGTAGTCCAGGGTGGCCGGCGCGGTGATCGCATCGCGAGCCGGGGCGGCCGGCACATTCCACCCGGCCGCCCCGCCACCGGGCCAACGGCCGGTCGCCCCGCCCTCCCCCACGCTCATCGCGCCATTGTGGACCACACGGCCGCCCCGTCCGGGCCGACCCGCCGCCCGGCACCCGACGGGATCGGGCGCGGGCCGACGGATCGGGCCGGACGGCGTCCGCTACCTGCGCTGGGCGAGCAGCCAGCGCAGGATGCCCTGGTCGGCGTAGGTCGGCCCGAAGGCGGCGTGGTAGTCCGGCTGGGTGAAGGCGTCGTTGCCGTACTCGGTGTAGCGCAGCAGGGCGTCGATCTGCTGGGGGGTCTTGCCGTCGGCCGCGTAGGCCGCCTGGAGGGCGGCGCGGGAGTTGCGGGCGAGGGAGACGTTGAGCAGGTGGTCGTTGACGCCGTGGGTGATCCAGACCGGGATCTCGGCGGCGGCGATGGCCGCCGCCTGGTCGGCGCCGACCTGGAAGCCGCCGGTGATCAGGCCGGCGGCGAAGAGGTCCGGGCGCTTGGCGAACGCCTGCCAGGCCAGTTGCGAGCCGTAGGAGACGGTGGTCGCGTAGACGCGGTCGGCGTTGACGGGGTGGTCGGCGACGAACCGCTCGACCAGCTTGACGAGCAGGTCGGCCTCGGCGGCGGCCCCCACGCGCTGGTGCTGGGGGGCCAGCACGATGACGTCCTCGTCGGTGCCGGTCCATTCGCGTTGCAGCCACGCCGTCGCCGGGATGTCCGCGGCGAGTTGCACGCCGGTGTTGTCGCCGTCCCAGCCCATGCCGTGACCGGGCAGCACCACCATCAGCGGGTACCTGCGGCCCGGCTGGTAGTTCTTCGGCAGGTGGTAGTGGTAGGGCAGGACCATCCCGCCGCTGAGGTACGAGCCGTAGGTGAAGTCGTCGACCAGGAGGTCGACGGGCTCCTCGGTCATCGGGTGCGACCGGTGCGGCGCCCCCTTGGCCAGCACCGGTCCCTTGCCCCGGCCGCGACCCGGCACGCCGCGCACGTCTTCACGCTGCACCACCCGCGTGGGCAGGTCCGGGTTCACCTTGACGGTGCACAGGAACGTGGGGCACTTCGAGACGATCACCGTCGAGCCCTTGCCGTCGGCCGGGTCGAGTTCGACGATCACGTAGCGGCCGGTGACGGCCCGGTGGTCGCCCCGGGTGGCGGGGCGGCTGTTGGTGTAGACGTGGGTGATGCTCCGGTCCGCCAGTTTGGGCAGGTCCTCGATGGGGTTGAAGCGGAAGTTGTAGACGGTGTCGGCGACGGAGAACGTGCCCGGGTCGAGGGTCCGGGGATCGACGGTCGCGCCGTACTCGACGGCGACGGCCGAGACCTGCTGGCCGTACGGGTGGACCTGGGTGATGGGGGTGATGCTCCGGATGCCCGTGGCGGTGTCGCCGCCGTGGCCGGTGCGGTCCGCGCCGTACGCCGCGCCGGCCGATGTCGACAGGATGGCGGCGGTCAGCAGCGCGACGGTCCTCAGGCGAGGGGTCATGCGGTTTCGTCCCTCCCGCGGTCTCCGGTGGCGGCGGGCGTGGCCCGCCCGCCGCCATCCATCGACGCTAAAATGATTTAGCTGGAGCTAACGCGCCCCGCCGCACCCCTGTCAAGACACAATGGAAATCCGGTGGAAACAATCGCGGCCGCCGGCGGGTCAGCTCTCCAGGCACCGACGCACGGCGGCGACCAGCCGGTCGCCCCGCTCGTCGCCCACCCCGCCCATCTGGTTGACCACGTACGCGAAGCCGACCTGGTGGGCGTCGTCGCCGAAGGCCACGTGACCGCCCGCGCCGTCGTGGCCGAAGCTGCGCGCCCCCAGCAGCGGCCGGGCCGGCGGGGAGTCCAGCAGGAAGCCGGTCCCCCAACGCTGCCCCTCGTCCGGCGGCCCGTAGCGCTGCCGGCCCCAGACCCGGGGCGTGGTCGCGTCGTCGACCGACGCCACGGTGAGCAGCCGCCCGGCGCCGTCGACGGCGGAGACGGCGGCGGCGTAGAGCCGGGCGAGGCCCTCGGCGGTGCTGACCGCGCCGGCGCCGGGGATCCCGGCGGCCTGGATGACCGGGTCGTTGAAGCTGACCAGGCCGTCGTCGTCGGCCGGGAAGGCGTAGGCCCCGTTCATGGTCAGTCCCCGCTCGGCGACCGGATCCAGGGCGGGCAGCGCGCCGGCCGGCGGCGCCAGCATCCAGGCCACCGCCGGGCGCTCGGCCTCGGGAAGGCCGATCCAGGTACGCAGGCCGAGCGGCTCGGCGAGCGCCGCGCGGAAGAACGCGCCGGGCAGTTGCCCGGTGACCCGGCGGATCACCTCGCCGACCAGCCAGCCGTAGGTCATCGCGTGGTAGCTGTGCGCGGTGCCCGGGGGCCAGAGCGGCGGCTGCGCCTCGATCGCCTCGACCACCGGCGTCCAGGCGACCACGTCCGCGCGGGTCAGCGGCCGGTCCAGGGCCGGCAGGCCGGCCTGGTGGGTGAGCAGCCAGCGCACCGGGATCCCGTCCTTGCCGTGCTGGCCGAACTCGGGCCAGTACCGGGTGACGGGGGCGTCCAGGTCGAGGCGGCCCTGCTGGACCAACAGGTACGCGCAGACCGCCAGGATCCCTTTGGTGCAGGAGAAGACGACCGCCGGGGTGTCGGCGACCCACCGGCGGCCGGAACGCGGGTCGGCGAGCCCGCCGTGCAGGTCGACGACCTTGCGGCCCCGCACGTAGAGGGCGACCGCGGCGCCCACGTCGCCGCGCGCGGTGAAGTTGTCCCGGAAGACGTCGACGACCGGGCCGAAGCCCTCGTCGGCGTCGCCGTGGACCGGTGCAGGCGTCGTCACGCGCTATCCCTTCAGCGATCCCTGGATGAGGGCCTTGATGAACTGGCGTTGGAAGATCAGGAACACGATGAGGGTGGGGGTGAGGATGAGCAGGGAGCCGGCGCACAGCAGCACCAGGTCCGTCCCCCACTGCCCCTGGAACGCCCCGAGCGCGCCGGCCATGGTGCGTTTCGTGGCGTCGTCGACGAGCACGATGGCGAGCAGGAACTGGTTCCAGGTCCACAGGAACAGCAGGATGGTCAGCGACGCGATGGCCGGTCGGGCCAGCGGCACCTGGACGCGCCAGAACAGCTGCCAGGTGTTGCTGCCGTCGACCCGCGCCGCCTCGGAGAGCTCCTTGGGCACGGTGGCGAAGTGCGCCCGCATCCAGAACACCGAGAACGGCATGTACAGGCCGATCAGCGGCAGGATGATCGCCCACCGGGTGTTGAGCAGGCCGAGGTCGCGCATCTGGTAGTACAGCGGGGTGACCACGGCCTCGAACGGCAGGGTCAGGCCGAGCAGGAGCAGGCCGAAGGCGATCCGGCCGCCGGGCACCCGCAGGTGGCCCAGCCCGAAGCCGGCCATCGTGGCGATGACCACGCCGATCGGCACGACCCCGACCACGATCAGCAGGCTGGAGCGCAGCAGCGCCCCCATGTTGGCGGCGGTGAACGCGTCGGCGAAGTTGCCCCACTGCGGGTCCGTCGGCCAGGCCAGCCCGGTGGGGACGGTGCCGCGCGGCTGCAACGCCGCCGACAGCATGCTCAGGAACGGCAGCAGGGTGACGACGACCAGCGCGATCAGGAAGATCCGGCCGGTCAGTCGCTCGCTGCGGCTGGTGAGGTTCATGCCTTGTCCTCCCGGGTCAGCCGCTGGATCGGCAGCACGCAGGCCAGCACCAGCACCATGAGCACCACCGCCAGCGCCGAGGCCAGCCCGACCTGCCGCTGGGAGAAGGCGAGCCGGTAGATCTCCAGCCCGGGCACGGTGGTCTGGATGCCGGGGCCGCCGCTGGTGGAGATGTAGACGATGTCGAAGCTGGCGAGGGCGGCGATGATGGTCACGGTCAGGCAGACGCCGACCTCCTGGCGCAGGCTCGGCAGGGTGACGGCGAAGAACTCCCGTACCGGCCCGGCGCCGTCGATGCGGGCCGCCTCGTAGAGCGCCGGGTCGATCTTGCTCATGCCGGTGACGAGCAGGATCGTGCACAGGCCGAGCATGACCCAGGTGCCGATCACGCCCACCGACGGCAGCGCGGTGTCGAACTCGCCGAGCCAGGCCCGGGTGACCCCGCCCAGGCCGACCGCCCGCAGCACCTGGTTGACCAGGCCGTCGGTGGACAGCAGCCAGCTCCACGCGATGCCGGCCGCGACCAGGGGGATCACCTGCGGCAGGAACAGCACGGTACGCACGACGGTGCCGAACGCGCCGCCGCTCATCCGACGCACGAGGCTGGCGACCAGCAGACCGAGGGCGACCGGGACGAAGCTGAAGAAGATGATCAGGACGAACGCGTTTCCGATGATCTTCAGCAGGTCGCTGTCGGTGAACACGGTCAGGTAGTTGGTCAGCCCGACCCACTCGGCCTGGCCGATGCCGTTCCAGCGGTACAGCGAGTACTGCATCGTGAGCAGCAGCGGGCGCAGCACGAAGATCGCGTACATGAGCAGGGCCGGCAGGACCCACAGCCAGCCGAGCCACCCGGCCGTGCGGCCCCACCGCCTCCGGTGGGGCCGCACGGGTGACTGCTGGTGTGCGCCGCCGGCCGGGGCACCGGCGGTGCCGCCGACGGCAGCGGTCATCGGGACAGTTCCTTCTCGTACTCGGCCTGGACCGCCTTCACGTACCCCTCGGGGGTCTGCTGCCCGGCGATCAGCTTCTGCAACTCCGGGGTGATCGCCGCGGCGAAGATGCCGCCGGTGGCGTTCGCGGTGAAGTCGACCGCGCCGTTCTCCGCGCCGAGCTGCTGCGACGCCTTGAGCGTCTCGGCCAGCACAGTGCCCTCGGCGACGGGCGGCAGGGGCAGCTCGGCGGGGCCGCCGGGGCTGGAGCCGCCGACCTTCACGGAGATCTCCCGGGCCTTGGCGTCGGTGTGCGCCCAGTTCAGGAAGTACGCGGCGGCGTCCGGGTTCTTGGCCCGGGCGCCGACGCCGAAGGTGTTCGGCGCGGACATCGCCACGTGCTTGCCGCCGGCGGCCTCGGTCGGGAACAGGAAGAAGCCGGCGTTGCCGGCCATGTTCTTGTCCAGGTTGCCCGACTCCCAGTCGCCGTTGAACATGAACAGGCCGCCGCCCTTGGCGAAGTCGCCGACCATGGTGGCGTAGTCCAGGGCGTTGGCGTCCTTGGTGAAGTAGCCCGCCTTGGCCCACCGCTGGATGGTCTCGGTGGCCTTCAGCGCGGCGGGGGTGTCGAAGGTGGCGCCGGGCTTCTGGAAGATCCAGTCCGCGATCTGGGCGGGGTCGCCGAACTGGTTCTGCAACGCCTGGTGCGGGAAGTTGATGCCCGCGGTGTTCTTGTTGAACTGCACGATCGGCTGCACGCCGGCGGCCTTGGCCTTGGCCAGCAGTTCCTCGAACTCGGCGACGGTGGCCGGGGGCTCGGTCATGCCGACCTGCTGGGCCAGCTTCTTGTTGTAGAACACCCCGGTCACGCTGTAGCCGAGGCCCAGCCCGTACAGCGAGCCCGAGCCGCGCACCTTGCCCCCGTCGGCCAGCCGGAGCTGGACGAGCTGCGAGGCGGGGAACTTGTCCCAGCCGTAGGCCGCGACGTAGGGGTCGAGGTTCTTCAGCAGGTCGTCCTTGACCAGGTCGACCATGGTGGGCAGGCGGATGATGTCGGGCGCGTTGTCCGAGGCGAGCACCCGGGGCGCGTTCTCCGTGATCACCGTGAACTGGTCCTCACGGATGTTGAACTTCACGTTCGGGTGCTGCTTGGTGAACTCGTCGGCCAGCGCCTTGACCAGCGGGAAGCCGGTCTCCGCGTACAGCTCCAGGGTGATCGGCCCGGTGCCGAGCTCGGTGCTGACGGGTGCGTCGGACCCGGTCGACGACGGCTGGTCCGATCCTGGCGCGCTACACGCGCTCATCACCAGGCCCGCGGCCAGGGCCGGCACCAGTAGTGCCAGGCCGCGCCGCGAGAACCTGGTCGAGAAATCCGGCACGTCAACCACTCCTTGATTTCACGCCGCGTCACGCCGCCCGGCGGGCCGGCGCGCACCGGCCCGACCGTGTCGTGTCCGGCCCGCGCGGCCCGACTCTGCGGGTCGCGACCGAGCCGGTCGACATGATCACGGGGAGGGTCGAGGTGCCCTTCCGCACGGCCAAACGGCGTAGCTAAAATGATTTAGCAGAGCATGCGCGCGGCGCTCCGGACCTGTCAAGGACGAGTTCGCAACGACTCGGAAACGACCGGTTCACACGTCCCGCGGCCCGTCACCCACCCGCCGGGGGTGGCCCTCGTGACTCGCGCATGATGATGTGACGGGGCGACGCGGGACGCGTCACGGTGATTCGGAGGAGTCATGGGCCGCAACAGAGCAACCCTGGCCGATGTCGCGCGGCTGGCCGGACTGTCGAAGACTGCCGCCTCGATGGTGCTCAACGGGCGGGAGGGGACCCGGCTGTCCGCGGAGGCCCACCAACGCGTCTTCGCCGCCGCCGAGGAGCTCGGCTACCGGCCCAACATGGCCGCGCGCAGCCTGCGCACCCGCAAGACCGCCACCATCGCGTTCGTCTCCGACATCGTCGCCACCACGCGGTTCGCGGGCGACCTGATCCGGGGCGCGCTGGACGCCGCCCGGGAACGGGACCACGTGCTGCTGATCACCGAGACCCAGGGCGACGCCGCGTTCGAGCGGTACGCCATCGAGGCGATGCTCGACCGCCAGGTCGACGGCGTCGTCTACGCGGCGATGGCCACCCGCCGGCTCACGGTGCCCCCCGCCATCCTCGGCGGCCCGGTGGTGCTGCTCAACGCCGTCAGCCCGGAGGAGCTGCCCTGCGTGCTGCCCGACGACGAGCAGGCGGCCGTCGCCCTCGTCGAGGCCCTGCTCGCGCACGGCCACCGCGACCGCATCGCGCTGATCGGCCGCAACCGCCTCAAGGAGGGCGACCCGGAGGTCTCCATCGCCGCGCCGGCCCGCCTGCGCGGGGTCCGCGCCGCCCTCGCCGCGGCCGACGTCGGCCTGCTCGCCGAGTGCTTCTGCACGGAGTGGCTGCCGGAGCACGGGTACGCCGCCATGCGCGCCCTGCTGTCCCGGTCGCCCCGGCCGACGGCCGTCGTCTGCATGAACGACCGGCTGGCGTTCGGGGCGTACCAGGCGCTCGGCGAGGCCGGCCTGGCCATCCCCGACGACATCTCCGTCGTCTCGTTCGACGACGATCCCATCGCCGCCTGGCTGCGCCCCGGCCTGACCACCGCCGCCCTGCCGCACGAGCGGATGGGCCGCCGCGCCGTGGAGCTCGTGCTCGACGGGGGCGACGCCGGGCCGTCGTACGTCCCCATGCCGCTGCGTCGCCGCCGGTCCGTCGCCGCGCCGACAACCGGCGTCCCGGCGCCCCGGCGAGCCCCGGCGTAGGCCGATGAGCGCCGCCACACCGCCGGCCGAGGTGGTTGCTAAACCGATTCACTGGTAGGTTGCCGGCCATGCTGCGATTGCCGGACCACTGGGTGTGGGACAGCTGGTACGTCCAGGACGACGACGGCCGGTGGCACGTGTTCTTCCTGCGCGCCTCCCGGGCCCTGCACGACCCCGACCGTCGCCACCACCGGGCGTCGATCGGCCACGCCGTCTCCACCGACCTGCGCTCCTGGACCCTGCTCCCCGACGCGCTCGTGCCCGCCGACGGGCCCGCCTGGGACGACCTGGCCACCTGGACCGGCTGCACCGTCCGCGGACCCGACGGGCGGTGGCGCCTGTTCTACACCGGGGTCGGTCGCGCCGAGGACGGCCTCGTCCAGCGCATCGGCCTGGCCGTCTCCGACGACCTGACCACATGGCACCGGCACGGCGACGGCCCCCTCGTCGAGGCCGACCCGACGTGGTACGAGCTGCTCGACCGGGACGCGTGGTACGAGCAGGCCTGGCGTGACCCCTGGGTCTTCGCCGACCCCGACGGCGACGGCTGGCACATGCTCGTCACCGCCCGCGCCAACCGGGGCCCGGCGGGCGGGCGGGGCGTCGTCGGGCACGCCACCTCGCCCGACCTGGTCACCTGGACCGTCCGGCCGCCGCTGTCCACGCCCGCCGGGTTCGGCCACCTCGAGGTGCCGCAGGTGGCCGTCGTCGACGGCCGGCCCCTCCTGCTGTTCTGCACCAACGCCGTCGCGGACCCGCGCCTGCCCGACCACCGGATCTGGGTGGCGGACGCGCCGGGCGTGCGCGGCCCCTGGGACGTCGCCGCCGCGCGGCCGGTCCCGCACCCCCACCTGTACGCGCCCCGCCTGGTGCCCGACGGCGACCGGGGATGGGCGCTCATCGGTTTCCTGGACCGGGTCGACGGCGTGTTCGTCGGCGAGCTCACCGACCCCGTGCCGTTCCACCTCCCGGAGGCCGGCCCGTCGCCCGCCGGGACGGCTGCCGGCGGGCGGTAGCCGTCCCGGCGGGCGGTGACCCGCCGGGACGGCCGGGCCTCAGGAGGCCGTCCGCGCCGGCACGGCGTCGTCCGCGTCGGCCTCGACGTCGCCGGCCGGGCGGTCGCGGACCATGGCCAGGACCGCCACCGCGAGCAGGACGGTGATCACGGTGCTGATCGCCCCGACGAGGTTGAGCCCGCCGGTGAAGGCGTCCCGGGCGCCGGCCAGCAGCGCCGCGCCCGCGTCGCCGGGCAGCTCCTGCGCCGCGGCGACGGCCGCGGCGAGGGTGTCGCCCGCGGCCGAGCCTTCGGGCGCGGTGAACTGGCTGCGGTAGACGATCGCGCCGACGCTGCCCAGGATGGCGACGCCGAGCGCCATGCCCAGCTCGGTGCTGGTCTCCGACACGGCGGAGGCGGAGCCCGCCTGCTCGGGGGGCGCCGACCCGACGACGATGTCGGTGCCCAGCGCGATGAGCGGGCCGCCACCGGCGTAGACGAGCAGGAAGCCGACGACCAGCTGGGTGAGGCCGCCCTGGCTGTCGAGCAGGGCGAGCATCAGGTGCCCGACCGCCGAGACCGCCAGGCCGGCCGCCACCACCCGGGCCGGCGCGATCTTCGCCGCCAGCACCGGCGACAGCATGGACGTGACGATCAACGCGAGCGCCGCCGGCAGCAGCCAGAGCCCGGCCCGCAGCGGGGAGAGCCCGACGACGAGTTGCAGGTACTGCGTCACGAACAGGTAGGTGCCGCCAGCGATGAGCATGCTGAACAGCATCGCCACCAGCGCCGTGGCCAGCGGACGGTTGCGGAACAGCCGCAGGTCGATCAGCGGGCTGGCCAGGGCGCGCTGCCGGCGGACGAAGAACACGCCGACGACCAGGCCGACGACGACGGCGAGCAGCGGCAGCGGGCCCGCGTCGTCCTTGGCCAACTCCTTCAGCCCGAAGATGATCGGCAGGATCGCGGCCAGGGACAGCGCCACGCTGGCCAGGTCGAGCCGGCCGGCGTCGGCGTGCCGGTATTCCGGCAGCAGCCGCGGCCCCGCCACCAGCAGCACGGCCATGATCGGCACGTTGAGCAGGAACACCGAGCCCCACCAGAAGAACTCCAGCAGCGCGCCGCCGACGACGGGGCCGAGCGCGACGCCGACCGAGAACATGGTGACCCAGACCGCGATGGCGACGCCCCGCTGCCGCGCGTCCTGGAACATGTTGCTGATCAGCGCGAGGGTGGAGGGCATCAGGGTGGCCCCGGCGACGCCCAGCGCGGCCCGCGAGGCGATCAGCATGGCCGGCGTGTCGGCGTACGCGGCGACCACGGAGGCGACGCCGAACGCGGCGGCGCCGATCAGCAGCAGCCGCCGCCGGCCGATCCGGTCACCGAGGGTTCCCATGGTGACCAGGAACCCGGCGATCATGAAGCCGTAGATGTCGATGATCCACAGCATCTGCGGGGCGCTGGGCAGCAGGCTCTCGCTGATGTGCGGCACCGCGAGGTGCAGGACGCTCATGTCGATGGAGAGCAGGAGCGTCGGCAGCGCCAGCACTGCCAGGCCGAGCCATTCCCGGGGGCCCGCCCGGTGCTGCGGTTCGATCGTGGTGGGCAATGTGGATCCTTTCTGGATGTGCCGCCGGGCGGGGGAGGCAGTGGGTCGTCAGCTGCGTGACCACCGCCTCGGCGACGTGCGACTCGTACAGGTAGAAGTGGCCGCCGGTGAACATCCGGCGGGCGAACGGCCCCGTCGTCTCCAGCGACCACAGGTGCAGCCGGTCGGCGACGACGATCGGGTCGTCCGCCGCGCCCAACGACAGGATCGGCACGCCGGTGCCGGTGGCCGGCCGCTCGTAGGTCTCCATGGCCTCCAGGTCGGCGCGGATCGCGGCCAGCGCCGGTCGCACCAGGTCCGCCCGGTGCAGCAGGTCGGGGGCGATGCCGCCGATGTCCACCAGGTGTTCCAGCAGCTCGGCGTCGGTGCGCCGGTGCCCGTACGGCGGCTCGCTGGGGAAGCAGGGCGGCTGCCGGGCCGACACGACGAGGTGCCGCGGCGGCAGTCCCGCCCGCTCCATCGCCCGGGTCAGCTCGTAGCCGAGCACGCTGCCGAAGCTGTGCCCGACGATCACGTACGGCAGGGGCGCCCGCTCGGCGAGGGCACCGGCGAGGCCGTCGACGAGCGCCCCAACCCGCCGCAGCGGCGGCTCGGCGGCGCGCAGGCCTCGGCCGGGCAACTGGGCGACCAGGAACTCGACCCCGGCGGGGACGACCCGCGTCCAGGACCGGAACGCCGAGGGCCAGCCGCCGGCGTGCGGCAGCGCCACCAGCCGCGCCCACGGGGCGTCCGGCCCGGCTGCGGCGCCGGCCGGTCGTGCGCCGCCGCCCACCTTCAGCAACCAGGGGTTCATCGTCGTCCTCACGCCAGCAACGGATGGTGGGCTTCGAGGTGGGCCAGCACGCGGTTCTGGTGCGGTCGCAGGCGCTGCCCCGGCAGGTGCTCCAGCGAGTGCAGGAAGGGATCCGGCGGCTCGGGCAGGCCCGCGAGCGCGGACGCGACGGCCAGCACCAGCGTCGGCTGGTACCACGCCGAGTAGCCGCCCTCGTGGGCCAGGACGATCCGCCCGCCGGTCAGCTCGTCGGCGAGGGCGCACATCCGGGCCGTCATGGCGTGGAACGTCCGGCTGGTGCACATCATCCGGCCCATCGGGTCGTGGCCACCCGCGTCGAGGCCCGCCGCGACGAGGATCAGCTCCGGGCCGAAGGCGCGGGCCGCCGGCTCGACCAGCCGGGTCAGCGCCGCCAGGTACGCCTCGTGCCCCGAGCCCGCCGGCAGCGGCACGTTGAGGGTGCGGCCCGCCCCGGCGCCCTCCCCCGTCTCGGTGACCAGGCCCGAGGCGGGCGGGAAGAGCCCCTCCTGGTGGATCGAGACGTAGAGGACGTCCGGGTCGGTGTAGAAGGCGCGCTGGATGCCGTTGCCGTGGTGCACGTCCCAGTCGAGCACCAGCACCCGGCGTGCGCCGTGGCGCTGGGCCGCCCGCGCGGCGATCGCCACGTTGTTGTAGAGGCAGAGGGCCATCGCCCGGTCGGGCTCGGCGTGGTGCCCGGGCGGCCGGACGAGGCAGTACGCCCGGTCGTGCCGCCCGTCGAGCACGGCGGTGGTGGCCTGCACGCAGGCGCCCACGGCCACCCGGGCGGCGTGGGCGCTGTGGTGGTTGACGTGCGCGTACACCCCGGCGTCGCCCGCGCCGAGCGCGGAGGCCGCCTCGACGCGGTCGACGTGCTCCCGGGTGTGCACGAGCAGCAGGTCGTCGTCGCCGGCCGGGTCGGGGGTGACCTGGGTGAAGTGGTCCAGCACCCCGGCCATCCGCACCAGCCCCTCGGCGCGGCGCAGGTCGGGGTCGACGGCGAACTGGCGCAGGGGTTCGATGCCCGGGCCGACCGGCAGGTAGCCCGACCCCTGGCCGGGGTCGTGCCAGAAGCAGACCTCGTGGCTGTACCAGGCGAGATTCGACATGTGCGACGTCCTTGGCGCTCGGGTCGGAGGGGGCGGGTGGTCGCCGGCCGCGACGCCGACGGGGGGGTGTCGACGCCGCGGCCCGCTCGGGGGGCGACCGGTTACGCGGCGACGGCCGCCCGGGCCCGGGCCTGCCCGGTCACCTCGGCGACGCGACGCAGGTAGTGCTCCCGCTCCTCGGCCGGGGTGTGCTTGGTCCGGAACGTGGAGTCGAGCCAGGCGAGGACCTGGTCCACCTCGGCGGGGCCGAGCGGCCGGTCGCCCAGCTCCTTCTCGAACTCGCGGATGCGGGCCGTGGGCGCGAGCACGCCCTCGGCGTAGCCGGACTCGTCCGGGTTGTGGTTGCGGGTGCAGGCGATGGCCTTCAGGACGGCACCGAAGAAGGCCCTGCTGTCGATGTCGCTCACTGTGGTCTCCTCTCGACGGGGTTTCTTCCGCCGGCGCGCCCGCTGCGGGCGGCCGGCTACACGGGTGGTGTCGCGACCGGAACGCTCCCGGCTGCTCTCAGGCGATGAGCCCGACCCGCCGGCCGGCGTCGGCGAAGACGGTGACGGCGTGGTCGAGGTCGTCGACGGAGTGGCTGAGGTTGACGATGGTCCGCAGGCGCGGCAGCGCCTTGGGCACGGTGGGATAGACGATGGGCTGGACGAAGATGCCCTCGCGCTGGCAGAGCCGGGCCATCTCCTGGGCCTGGCCGGCGCTGGCGCAGATGATCGGCACCACCGGCGTCACGCTGCCGAGGGTGTCGAAGCCGAGGCCGCGCAGCTGCGCGCGGTACCGGTCGGTGCGCTCCCGCAGCTCGCCGGTGAGGTGCGGGGCCGCCTCCATGACCTCGACGGCCGCCCGCGCGGCGGCCACCTGCATCGGGGTGCCGGCGGCGGAGAACATCCAGCCCCGGGCGTTGTTCTTCAGGGCGAAGATCAGGTCGCTGGAGCCCGCCACGTAGCCGCCGGTGCTCGGCACCGTCTTGGACAGCGTGCCCATCTTCACCGCGATCCGGGCCGGGTCGATGCCGAAGTGCTCGGTGATGCCCCGGCCGGTGGCGCCCAGGACGCCGAGGCTGTGCGCCTCGTCGACCATCAGCGGCGCGTCGTGGCGCTCGCAGAGCTCCAGGATGCCGGGCAGGTCGGCGACGTCGCCGTCCATGCTGAACACCGCGTCGGTGACGACCAGCTTGCCGGCGTCGCCCGCCCGGCGCAGGGCGCGTTCCAGGTCGGCCAGGTCGTTGTGGGCGTAGGTGATGACCGTCGCGCCGGACAGCCGGTAGCCGTCGAGGATGCTCGCGTGGTTGTAGACGTCGCCGATGACCACGTCGCCCGGGCCGACCAGGGCGCCGACCGTCGCCACGTTGGCCATGTAGCCGCTGGTGTAGACGATGGCGTCCTCGGCGCCGACGAACCGCGCGATCGCCAGCTCCAGCTCGCGGTGCAGGTGCAGGGTGCCGGCGAGCAGCCGGACGCCGTGCGCGCCGGTGCCGTGCCGCTCCAGGGCACGCTGCGCCTGGTGGTTGATGTAGTCGTGGCCGATGAGCCCCAGGTAGCTGTAGGAGGCGAAGTTGAGGAACCAGCGGCCGTCGAACTTGATCCAGGCGCCCTTGGACTCCTCGATGACCGGCTCGTAGAAGTAGTCGTCCCGCGCGATGACGAGCCGGTCGTCCACCGACAGCGCGTCGATGCGCCGGTCGAGGAACGTGCCGTCGGGGCGGTCGGCGAGCCGGCCGGGCAGGGTGCGGCGGGGAACCGACCCGCCGGGGGTTGCGGCGACACCGGGCGGCCCGGCGGGCCGGGGCGCGGCCGGCGGCGGCCCGGCCGGCGCCGGGCGGTGGCCGGCGGCGGGGGCGGGCGCGGGCCGCCCGTTCGCCGCCGCCGGGGGCTGCGCGGCGGCGGGCCGCCCGTTCGCCGCCGGGGGCCGTCCGTCGAGCGCCGCCGGCTCGGCGGCGCGCCCGGCCGGGCGGCGCACGACGGCGTCGGCGTCGCGGAACCGGTCCCAGTCCGGGACGAACGGGCGGCCCGCCGGCCCGCCCGACCCGACGGCCGGGTGCGACGCGGCCGCCACCGGGGGTACGGCGACGGGCGCGGGCGGCCCGGCGGGCCCGGTCGCCGGAGGCGCGGTGGGCGGGGCGGGCGCGGCCGGGGTGGCGGGGCGCGGGAGCCCCTCCAGATGCCGCAGCAGCGCGCCGACGCCGGGGTGGTCGAAGAAGGTGGCCGGGTCGATCTCGACGCCCGCGCCGGCCAGCGCGGCGGAGACCTCGACCGCCATCATCGAGTCCAGCCCCAGGTCCAGCAGGTTGTCCTCCGGCGACACCTGGGCGACGTGCAGGGTCCGCTTCAGGATCGCCGACAGCTCCGGCCACAGCCGGCTGTCGGGAGAGGTCACAGGGGTCGTCATCTCGTCGTCCTTCGGGGTGTCGACTGCGGACAGGACGTAGTTGCCGGGCGGCAGCCCGAGGGTGTGCCGCAGGAGCGCGACGCCGTCGTCGGCGGCGAGCGCCGGGATGCCGCGCGCCGCCGCCGCGTCGGCGACCCGCTCCCCCATGCCGACGGCCCACAGGCCCCAGCCGAGGCTGTACCAGGCCTCCCCCTCGGCCCGGCGGCGCGCGGCGTAGCCGTCGAGGTAGGCGTTGGCGCAGGCGTAGGAGCTCTGGCCGAGGTTGCCGTGCGTGGCCGAGATCGAGGAGAACAGCACCACGTACCCGGGGCGCGCCCGCGCGCCGAACGCCGCGTCGAGCGCGTGCACGCCGCCGATCTTCGGGGCGAACACCTCGTCGACGCGTTCGGGCGACAGGCTGCGCGCCAGCCCGTCGCGCAGGACGCCGGCGGCGTGGAAGACCCCGTCGAAGGGCTCCGCGTCGGCCAGCGCCTCGGGCAGGTCGCGCACGTCGGCGGCGAGGAGCCGCAGGTCGCAGGCGGCGGCGAGCTTGTCCAGCCGGTCCCGCGCCGGCCCCTGCGTCGGCACCGTCCGGCCCACCAGCGTGAGGTGGGCGCAGCCCGCGCCGGCCAGGGACTCCGCCACGTGCAGGCCGATGCCGCCCAGGCCGCCGGTGATCAGGAACCGGCCGCCGACCGCCCGGCCCGCCGGCTCGCCGGGGGCGGCGTCGACCGCCGGGTGCGCCGGGGCGTACCAGGTGCCGTCGCGCCAGGCCAGCTCCGCCTCGCCGTGGCGCACCTCGTCGAGCGTCGGCGGGGGCGTGGCACCGCCGAGGCCGAGGTCGACCAGGCGTACGCGGACCTGCGGGTGCTCGATGCGCAGGGTGCGCGCCAGCCCCCACAGCGCGGTCTGCACGGGCTCGACCGGCTCGCCGCCGGTGACCTGGTGGGCGGCGTTGGTGACGATCGTGAGCGCCGGCATCGGCGGCTGCGCGGCGAGCCGCCGGACGAGGGTGAACACGCCTTGGAGGACGGCGGCGGCCTCGTCGGCGTCGCGCACCCCGCGCGGCGCGACGTAGACCACCTCGGCCGGCGGGGTCTGCGCGCGCGCCCGGTCGACGCGCTCGTCGTGCAGGTCCGTCGGGTCGAGCAGCACGGGCCCATCGTCGGGCGATCCGGCGGACAGCTCCCGGGACACCAGCCAGGTGTGGCCGCCCGTCGGCTCCGGCTCTGGCGTCGGGGCGACGGGCTGCCAGGTCACGGCGGTGACCGACCCGGCGGGGACCGGCCGGTGCCGGGCCGGCGCCCCCGCCGGGTGGTCGGATCCGCCGGCCCGCCCCGGGGCCTTCAGGACGATCCGGTCGAGTTCGAGCAGCACCTCGCCCTGCTGGTTGCAGACGGTGGCCCGCCCGCGCACCGAGCCGCCGGACCCGCCCGGCGGGTCGGTGCGCTCGACCAGCGCCAGGACCGTGCCGGTGACCCGCCGCCGCACGGTGACCCGCCCCACGTACCAGGGCAGGCAGGGGCCGGCGGTGCCGTCGTCGAGCATCCCGAGGCACTGGAAGACGCTGTCCAGCAGCGCCGGCGGGACGAGGTGCGGGTCGGTCAGCCCGCCGGACGCGCGGAGCAGCGCCAGCATCCGGCCCGGCCCCCGGTGGGCGGCGCGAATGGCGTGGAAGGTCGGGCCGTACTCGATGCCGCTGCCCCGCCGCCAGTCGGCGACGGCGGCCAGCGGCACCTCGTCGACGCAGCCGGCGCGCAGTTCGGCCACGTCCAGGTAGTGCGGGGGCGGCAGCGCGCTGCGGGTGGCCCGGGCCCGGCTGTGCGGCGTCGGGGTGGACGCGCCCGGCGCCCAGGAGACGAGCAGGCACTCCCCGTCGTCGGTCAGGGTGGTCTCGACCTCGACGGTCGTGCCGGGCGGCACCCGCAGCGGCGCGAGGAACGCGACCTGGTCCAGGGACCAACTCCCGCCGGGCCGCGCCGCGTCGCACGCGGTGAGCACGGCGTCGACCTGCGCGGCCCCGGCCAGCACGGGCGTCCCGCCGATCCGGTGGTCGCGCAGCACCGGGTCGTCGGCGGCCAGCGGGATGCGGTGGCCGCTCACAGCCGCAGGTCGAATCTGTCGGTGGCCAGGACCTGGCCGTTGACCTGGATGTCGACGAGGTGCTCGCCGGGGTAGTAGCGCCGGGTGGAGACCTCCCGCACCGGGTGGGACTTCTCCACCGTCCGGCGCTCGCCGGGGGCCAGTTCGAGGGTGGTGAGCTTGAAGACCTTCGGGATGCTCTGGCCGTTCTTGCGCACGTGGTGCACGACGTAGTCGACGGCGACGGTGTGCCGACGGCTGTCGGTGTTCTCGACGTCGAGGCGGATGAGGGTCGACTCGCCGAGGGTCAGCGACCGGGGCGACAGCCGCATCGACGGCACCCGGATGTGCTCGCCGCCGGTGACGCCGACGATCGCGAGGGCCTCCTGGTTGCCCTTCTTGACCAGGGTGCGCAGCGCGTGCCGGACGATCCAGGCGGTCTCCGGCGTCGGGCTCTCCTGCCGCCAGCGCAGCGCCGTGGTCAACGCGACGTCGGGGGCGTCCTTGGAGATGTCGTTGAGGTTGTTCGCCACGGACTTGCGGACGTACTCCGAGGGGTCGCTGCGCAGCGGTTCGAGGATCTCCAGGACGGGCTGCGGGTCCCTGACGAACATGGTGAGCGTGCGCGCCCAGGGCAGCCGGGGGCGGGTGCCCTCGCTGGCCATCCGGCGCACGTTGTGGCTGGGGTCGCGCGCCCAGTCGGCCATCCGCTTCATCGTCAGGTCGTAGTGCTGCTCGATGTACGGGCGGATGGCGTACTCGGCGGTGTGCCGCTTGGTGATCTCGACGAGGGCGTCGAGGGACACCTCCGGGTGGTCCAGGCCGTACTCCTCGACGAACCGGGCCACCGGCATGAGGTACCAGCTGACGTTGAACATCCCCTCCCCCTCGGCGAGCTCGTCGCCGAGGATCGACACGAGGATGCGCACGCTCTCGGGGTAGTCCTGCGGGAGCCGGCTGCGCAGCCCCTCCGCCAGGACGAGGACGCGGTCCTTCAGCTCCTTTCCGGGGATCCGCCGTTCGACCTCGACGGCGTAGTCCTCGACATCGAACTCCGGGTGGACCTCGCGGATCTTCCCACCGATGAGGCGGGCGGCGTCACCGTTGAAGTGGCGCTTGAGTCCGTATTCGCCAGTCATTGCATCCGGTCCTTCACGACAGAGATTCCCTCAGCGGGCGGGTAGAGGTGGATCTTAGGTTTGCGTGTTTCCTCCCTCAAGGAAGCGGGACGGCTCGTCGCGGCGATCATCGACTCGCCTCGTCCACTGGGGACCCAGTACGTCCGGCGTTCGAATGGGTAGGTGGGAATGGTGGTCGTGCGGTGTCCCTTGCCGGTGTGCACCCCCGCCCAGTCCACCTCACCCAGGCCCCGGCTGTAGAACTCCGCCACCGCCGCATGCAACTGCGCCTGATCCGAACGGTCGCGCCGCAACGTCGACAACCACACCAACCCCGGATCCGGCAACACCTGCTTCCCCAGACCCGCCAACACCGGATGAGCACCGATATCCCAGAACACCCCACCACCAGCCGCACCCACCAACCCCAACGCCTCACCGAACAACACCGGCCGGCGAATCCCCACACCCCACAACCCGGCATCGGCCACCGATTCCGCGTCATGCCACCCGCCAGTGATCGACGACGCGAAACCAACCCGCGGCGCCGACACCACCACCCGCGACACCGCCTCCGCAAACGGCTCGACCGCACCCGCCATCGCCACCGAATGAAACGCATGACTCACCACCAGCCGCTGACACCGCAAACCAGAGTTCACGCAGAACGCCTCCACCACCTCGGCCGGACCCGACACCGTCACACTCCGCGGCCCATTGGACGCCGCCACCTCCAACCCCGGATAAGACCCCACCACCGACCCCACCACCTCGGCATCAGCGAACACCGCCGCCATCGCCCCACCCGACCGCTGCCCCTGCATCAACGAGCCCCGCACCACCGCCAAACCCAACACATCCCCCAACCCGAACACCCCCGCCGCCCACGCCGCCGACAACTCACCCACCGAATGACCCACCACCAACCCCGGCCGAACCCCCCACGACTCCAACAACCGCACCAACCCCACCTGCACCGCCACAATCCCCACCTGCGCAAACCGCGTCTCCACCAACTCCTCACCCCGACCACCGAACAACAAATCCAACAACGGCACACCCAACGACGACACCAACCCCGCACACTCATCCAACGCCGACCGGAACACCGGCTCCACCCCATACAAACCCCGAGCCATCCCCGCATACTGCGAACCCTGACCCGAAAACATGAACACCGACACCGGCGCCGCATTCACCAACCGACCCACCGACCGAGACCCATCCGCCACCGCCGACAACCCCTCCACCACACCCACACCATCCACACCCGACACCGCCACCCGGAACCGATGCGACGCCCGACCCACATTCGCCGTAAACCCGAAATCCCCCAACCCACCCACATCCGACACCGACGACAACGCCCGCGCATAATCAGCCGCCAACCGCCGCACACCCTCCTCACCCGACGCCGACACCCGCACCACAAACGACTCCTGAGCAATCGCCTCCCGCCGAGCGACAACCGGCGGCTCCTCCAGGATCACGTGAGCATTCACCCCACCCATCCCGAACGCCGACACCGCACCCCGCCGCGGCACACCCACCACCCGAGGCCACGGCACGACCTGATCGGCCACAAAGAACGGCGACTCCTCGAACCGGATATGATCATTCGGCCGGTTGACGTGCAACGTCGGCGGAATCAGCTCCCGCTCAAACGCCAACAACACCTTCACCACACCAGCCAAACCCGCAGCCGGCTCCAAATGACCAATGTTCGACTTCACCGAACCAATCGCACAGAACTGCGTCCGCGACGTGAACTCCCGCCACGCCCGCGTCAAACCCTCCACCTCGATCGGATCACCCAAAGACGTACCCGTCCCATGCGCCTCCACCAGACCGATCCCTTCCGGACCCACCCCCGCATCCCGCAACGCCGCCAGAATCACGTCCCGCTGTCCGGCGGGGCTCGGGGCGGAGTAGCGGGTGGTCCGGCCGCCGTGGTTGACCGCCGCGCCCTTGATCAGGCCCCGGATCCGGTCGGCGTCCCGCTCGGCGTCGGCACGGCGGCGCAGCACGACCGCGACCGCGCCCTCCCCGGGCACGAAGCCGTCGGCGTCGACGTCGAACGCGCGGCACCGGAAGGTGGGCGACAGGGCCCGGAGGTCCTGCATGGACCGGAAGTACTCGGGACTGATCGCGGCGTGCACGCCACCGATGACCGCCGTGTCGATGTCGCCGGCGCGCAGGTGCTGGAGGGCCGTGTGCAGGGCCACCAGCGACGACGAGCACAGCGTGTTGACCACGACGCTCGGTCCGTGCCAGTCCATCAGGTACGACAGCCGGTTCGGGATCATCGCCTCTAGGCCGAGGCCACGCCCGTCGGGCACCCCGTGCCGGGACCGCTCCTCGTGGTAGTGGTCGTGGCTGTAGGCGATCCACAGGCCGATCCGGTTCTCCCGGTCGCCCCGCCCCATCCGGCCGGCGTCCTCCAGGGCCGCCCAGATGGTCTCGTACACGATGCGGGCCTGCGGGTCGATCAGCGGCGCCTCCCGGGCGGAGATCCGGAACGGCACGGGGTCGAACTCGTCGACCCGGTCCAGGAAGGACGCCTGCGGGACCGGGCCCTCCTCGGCGCGCTGCCAGCGGCCCTCGGGCAGGGCGCGGACGGTGTCGCGCCCCTCGGCCAGCAGGGACCAGTACCCGTCGAGGTCGTCGGCGGTGGGCACCCGGATCGCGGCGCCGACGACGGCGATGTCGCGCCCGGTGTCCGTACGCCCGGCGGCTGGCGCGTCGTCGACGGTCGGGGGCGCGGTGACCACCGGCGGCGGCCCGGCGGTCGCGGCCGACGGCACCACCTCGACCGGTTCGGGAGCCACGGCGTGCCCGGACGCGGTCGGCCCGGCAGGGGCAGCCGGCACGGCGGGCCCGGCGGCCGGGGTCGGGTCGGCGGGCCGGTCCCGGGTCGGGTCGGCGGTGGCCGGGCCCGCCGGCTCGGCCGGCGGTGCCGCCAGCGAGGCGACGAAGTCGGGGGCCTCGTCGACGAGGTGCTGGGCGAAGCTGCGGGGCGTCGGATACTCGAAGAAGACGGTCGGGTAGAGCGCCAGGCCGTGTTCCCGGGACAGCCGGTCGCTCAGCCCGACCAGGCCGACGGAGTCGAAGCCGGCCGAGAGAAACTCGGTGTCGGCGTGCTCGGCGTCCGTGCCGGACAGGGCCAGGAACCAGGCGAGCGCCCGCGCGACGGGCGACGCCGACGCGACACCGCCGGCACGCGCCGCCGGGGGCGGTGCAGGCGTGGCGGCCGGAGCGGGCGGGGCCGCGGTGGGGGTGGGCTGCGCGGCCCCGGCCGGAGTGGGCTGCCCGGCCGGGACGGCCGGGGCCGGGGGCGCCGGAGGCCGGGCCGCCGCGACCGGGGCCGGGGCGGACGCGACGGCCGCCGGGGCCGGGCGGGGCGCGGCGGGGGCCGGCGGCTGGTCGCTGAAGGCGAGCAGGGGCACCCGCTTCGACGAGATGTCGCCGAAGGTCAGCAGGGGTACGCCCCGCGCGTCGAGGACGACCTGGGTGACCCGGCACGCCTCCTCGTTCCAGAAGGAGACCTCGGTGCGGACGTAGGCGGCGTCGTCGAGCGGGCCGTGCACGCTCACCCGGTCCGCCGACAGCGGGATGAACGCGGACGCGTGCTCGGTGCCGAAGACGGGGTTGTCCGGGTCGATGGCGGCGATGGTGACGCTGTCCAGCAGGCCCGGGAAGAGCTGGACGTCCGCCGGGTTCAGCCCGCGCTGCCGGCCGCCCTCGATGCGGGCGAGCGTGCCCCCGCCCGCGAGGCCGGCCACCCAGGAGATGTTGCGGTAGTACCGGCCGTGGTGGTAGCCGATGCGGCGCAGCCACCGGTAGACCGTGGAGCCGGCGTGCAGCCGCGAGCAGGCGGCGAGCAGCTCCGGCAGCGGCTCGGTGGTCGGGGCCGGGTCGGGCTGCGGGGCGTACCGGCCGGTGACGAAGGGGGTGCCGTCGGCGTCGGCGACCGTGAACCGGCCCTGCCCGTCGACCCGGCACAGCACGCGGTGCGCGCCGGTGGGGATCAGCGGCCGGTGGAACAGCACGTCCCGCACCCCGTGGAACGCGTCGCCGCGCAGCAGCGCGCCCTGGCGCAGGAAGTCGAACCAGGCGACGCCGGGGAGCATGATCCGGCGGTACACGGAGTGCTGGGCGATGGGCGTCTCGCCCGCCCCGAACACCCGGGAGAAGGCGTACCCGGCCGGGCCCTCGTCGGCGTCCAGGGTGGTCGGGCCGCCGGGCTCGGCGGAACGCAGGGGTTCCCGCAGGTCCAGCGCGGGCCCGCGGGCCTGGGCGGCGGGCAGCAGCCGCTTGCGCCACCCGCCCGGCCCCTGGAAGGCGGCCCAGTCGACGTCCGCGCCGGCCTCGTGCAACTCCGCCGCGACGGCGGCGAGCAGCGCGGCGACGTCGCGTTCGTCCGTGGCGTCGGCCAGCCGGGCGCACAGCTCCGGGCCGGCGTCGGCGTCGGGGCCGGCGGCCGGCTCGACGTCGGTCGCCGCCGGGCCGGTCAGGACCGCGCTCAGCGCCTGCTCCAGCGTGGTACGCCCGTGCGCGAAGTCGGCGATCGGCGCCCAGCCGGCCGGCAGGTCCACCGCCTGCTCGGGCACGCCGGTGTCGCGCAGCGCCACGGTCAGCACGACCCCGGCGCAGATCCGCAGCAGCGGCCCGGAGAACGTCGTCACGGGGCTGCCGACGGCGGCCTCGAACCGGGCGACGATCTCCCGCACCGCCGGCACGGCCCCGGTGAGCGCGAGCAGCCAGGCCGGCGGGGCCGGCGCGGCGGCCGGGCGCACGGTGACGGCGGGCCGCCGCCGGGGGGTCTCGCCGAGCGGGGCGTCGGCGGCGAGCAGGCGGGCCCGCAGGGCGGCGGCGAGGCCGGCGGCGTCGGTGCCGGTGACGGCGCACCGCACGGCGCGGTGGGGCCGCCCGAGCCGGGCGGTGGCCAGCACGTCGGGCAGGTCGTCGGCGACCGTCGGGAGGAACTCCAGCCACTGCGCGGCCAGCTCGCGCAGGCCGTCCGGGCTGTCGGCGGACAGGAGCAGCACCTCGGCGGCGCGCCCGACGCCGGCCGGTACGGCGGGCGGGCCGGCCGCCTCGGCGACGACGTGCGCGTTGGTGCCGCCGAAGCCGAAGCCGCTCACCGCGGCCCGCCGGGTCGACGCCGCCGGCCAGGGCGCGGCGCGCGGCGGCAGGTGGAACGGGCTGGCGTCCAGCCGCAGGCGCGGGTTGACGGCGGGCACCGGCGCCCCCGGCACCGTCCCGTCCCGCAGGCAGAGGACGATCTTGGCGAGCCCGGCCAGGCCGGACGCCGAGTGCAGGTGCCCGATGCGCCGCTTCAGGGAGCCCAGCGCGACGCTGCCCCGGGCGACGCCGTGCCGACCGAAGACCTCGGTGAGCGCCCGCACCTCGATCGGGTCGCCGATGGCGGTGCCGGTGCCGTGGGTCTCGACGTACTGGACGGTCGCGGGGTCGACCCGGTCGTAGACGCGGGTGAGGAGCTCGACCTGGGCCTCCAGGTTGGGGGTGGTCACCCCCATGGTGCGGCCGTCGTTGTTGACGCCGGTGCCGGTGATCGCCCCGAGGATCACGTCGCCGTCGGCGACGGCCGCCGCCATCGGCTTGAGCACCAGGGCGACCGCGCCCTCCCCGGGGACGTACCCGTTGGCCTTCTCGTCGAAGGTCTGGCACAGCCCGTCCGGGGAGAGCGCGCCGGTGCGGGACAGCAGCACGAAGGTCAGCGGGTCGACCAGCAGGTCCACCGCGCCGACCACGGCGATCTCGCAGCTGCCGGCGGCGAGGCTCTGGCAGGCCAGCCAGACCGCCGTCAGCGACGACGAGCAGGCGGTGTCGACGACCAGGCTGGGGCCGGCGAGGTCGAGCCGGTCGGACAGCCAGGCCGCGACGAAGTTCTGCGAGCGCCCCCAGAGGGCCGCCGGGACCGGCGGGCCGGCGGCCGGGGCACCGGCCCGGCCGGCGGGGGCGACGCCGCGGCCGTGGTCGAAGCCGTAGGAGTTCATCCGCGCGCCGACGAAGACGCCCGCGTCGAGCCGCCGCCGGGCGGCCAGGTATCCGGCGTCCTCCAGGGCGCGGGCCCCGACCTCCAGCATGACCCGCTGCTGCGGGTCGAGCAGGACGGCGTCGGCCGCGGTGAGCCCGAACGCCTCGTGGTCGAAGGAGAACGGGTCCTGGAGGAAGGCCCCCCGGTGGTGGGTGCCCTGGTGGTCGCCGTCGCCGAGGTAGAGGTCGCGGGCCCAGCGGCTGGGCGGGACCTCGTCGACCTCGACCGAGTCGTGGGTCAGCATCCACCGCAGGTCGGTCACGTCCTCGGCGCCGGGAAGCCGTACGGCCATGCCGATCACCGCGATCCGATCGTCCGTCATGGTCGCGTCGCTCCTTCCGTCCCGCTCGGTGGGCATGTCAGTGGCCCTGCTGCTGGCCGTGGACGAGCAGGGGCCGCAGCAGCGCGCCGAGGTCCGGGGCCGGCGCGGGGGCCGGTCCGTCCGCGTCGGGCGTCGGCGTGCCGGACCCGGCCGCCTCCTGCGGGGCGGCGGGCTGCGCGCCGGCGACGCCGGGCAGCCGGGCCGCGAGGTCGGCCATGGTGCGGGCCCGCATCACCAGGGACGGGTCGACGGTGATCCCGCCGAGCCGTTCGATGGCGTTGGTGAGGTCGACGATGACCAGCGAGTCCAGGCCGAGGTCCGGCAGGGGGCAGTCGCCGGGGTCCTCGCCGAGCACGTCGACGAAAGCGTCGCGCACCAGCGTGTACGTGGGGCCGGGCGCGGCGGCCGTCGCCGGCGCGGGCTCGGCGGCGGGTCGCGCGGCCGACGCCGGTCGCGGTGCCGCCGGGCCCGGTGCTGTCGGGGCCGGGGCCGCCATGGCCGGTGCTGTCGGGGCCGGCTGGGCGGATGCCGTCGGGGGCGCGGTCGGCGGCGCGCTGTCCGGCGCGGCGGCGCCAGGGAACACGACGCCCCCGCCCGTGCGCAGGTGCGTGGTGAATCCGGTCAGCGCCTGGTCGAGGGTGATCGAGTGCCCGGCGGCCACGGACTCGTCGGCCTCCATGCCGATGCCGACCCAGTTCGGCCAGGCGTGCGCGGTCACCGTCGTGCCGTCGTCGCCGGCGGCCTCGGCCAGCGCCAGCTGGTAGGCGTTGGCCAGGGCGTAGTCCACCAGTCCCCGGCCGGCGGGCGGCAGCGCGCCGGCGATCGAGGAGACCAGGGCGACGTAGCCCGCGCCCTGGGCGCGGGCGAGCCGCGTCACGTTGCGGGAGCCGGCGACCTTCGGCGCGGCCACCCGGGCCGCCTCCGACCAGGGCCGGCGACGCAGCGACCCGAACGGGTTGACCCCGCCGGAGCAGTGCACCACGCCGAGCAGCCGGCCCCACCGGCTACCGAAGGACGCGGCGGCGTCGGCGAGCGCGGCGGCGTCGGCGACGTCGCACCGGAGGTAGTCGACCTCGGCGTGCGGCCGCAGCTGCGCCAGGAACGCCTCGGCGCCGGGGTCGACCGGGGACCGGCCGACGATGCCGACGCGTCGCGCGCCGCCGCGCACCAGGTGCGCGACGAGCCGCCGGCCGATCGCGCCGAGACCGCCGGTGACGAGGTGGTACCCGTCGCCGTCCAGCGGGGTCGCCGGGCCGGGCCGGGCCGCGACCTGCTCCGGGGCGTACCGGATGCCCCGCCGGTAGGCGACGGCGGTGTTGACGCCGGGGCGCAGCGCGGCGAACTCGGCGGCGATCTGCCGGGCGCGGGTCTCGGCCGGGTCGCCGGCGTCGAGGTCGAGGGCCGCGACGGCGAACCGGTGCTCGGCGGCGGCGGCGCGGACGGTGAACGCCCGCGCGGCGGCCGCCGGGTCGAGCAGGGCCCGGTCGGCCTCGTCGACCGGGGCCGACCGGTGCTCGACCCAGACCACCCTCGCCTGCGCCGGGAGGGTCGCCGTGACCTCGCGGAGCTGCTCCCAGAAGCCGCTCAGGTCCGGTTCGGCGTCGGTGGGCGCGGCCGGGTCGGCGACCACGACGAGGGCGCGGGCGGGCGCGCCCGGGGCGGCGATGTCGGCGCCCTGGGCGGACAGCGCGGCGGAGACGACGCCCTCGGTGGCCCGGTCGGCGGCGACCACCCGGACGGTGACGCCGTAGGCCGATCCACCGGTGCGGGGCGCGGTGGCCCGCCACCGCGTGCACAGCGCCTCGGGCGCGGCGGCGGTGGCTGTAGGAGCGCCGGCCGACGCGGCGGGCTGCGGCGCGGTGGACGACGGTGCGGCCGCCGCCGTCGTCGCCACGGTCGCCGGGGCGCTGCGGGTGTGCCAGTAGTGGCCCCGGGCGAACGGGTAGGTGGGCAGCGCGACGATCCGGGAGCCCGGCGCGGACAGCGCCGCCCAGTCGATGCCGGGGTGGCCGCGCCGGGCCAGGTCGGCCAGCGCCTCGTGCCAGACGTCCGGCGGCCCGTCGGGAGTGGCCGGCGGCGCGGCGGCGGCCAGGGCGGCGTCGACGCGGGCCACCGGGAGGTGGCCGTCGGCGACGGCCCGGAGCTGCTCGGCGAGGGCCGGGCCGGTGGGGCCGGTGACCGCGCTCTGGTAGCCGAGGGGGGAGCGGCCGACGTTCGCAGTGTGGCAGAGGTCGGCGGTCCGCCGGTCGTCGTCGGAGGCGGCGAACACCTCGGCGTACGCGGCGGCGAGCCGGCGGACCGCCTCCTCGCTGGCGGCGGAGACCCGGACCAGGTGCGATCGCGGCGGCACCGGCTGGCGCGGGGCGGCGACGGGCGGCTCCTCCAGGATCACGTGGGCGTTCACCCCACCCATCCCGAACGCCGACACCGCACCCCGCCGCGGCACACCCACCACCCGAGGCCACGGCACGACCTGATCGGCCACAAAGAACGGCGACTCCTCGAACCGGATATGATCATTCGGCCGGTTGACGTGCAACGTCGGCGGAATCAGCTCCCGCTCAAACGCCAACAACACCTTCACCACACCAGCCAAACCCGCAGCCGGCTCCAAATGACCAATGTTCGACTTCACCGAACCAATCGCACAGAACTGCGTCCGCGACGTGAACTCCCGCCACGCCCGCGTCAAACCCTCCACCTCGATCGGATCACCCAAAGACGTACCCGTCCCATGCGCCTCCACCAGACCGATCCCTTCCGGACCCACCCCCGCATCCCGCAACGCCGCCAGAATCACGTCCCGCTGCGCCGAACTGCTCGGCACCGTCAACCCGCTCGTCCGGCCACCGTGGTTCACCGCCGTTCCCCGGATCACCCCACGGATCCGGTCCCCGTCACGCACCGCGTCGGCCAAGGGCTTGACCACCACCGTGACCACACCCTCCCCCGGCACGAACCCGTCCGCCGCCGCGTCGAACGCCCGCGACGCACCCGTCGGGGACAGCGCGCGCAGGTTCCGCATCGCGGTGTAGTGCAGGGGCGACATGGCGAGGCGTACGCCGGCGACGATGGCCTGGTCGCACTCGCCGCTGCGGATGCTGCGCACCGCCGTGTGCAACGCCACCAACGACGACGAACACAACGTGTCGATCGTCATGCTCGGACCCGACAGATCCAGGAAGTAACTCACCCGGTTCGCCAGGAAGGCGTTGTGGTTGCCGAGGCCGGCGGCGGCGTCCAGCTCCGGCGGGATGTTGTAGTCCTTGTAGTGCTGGTAGCTGGCGCCGACGAAGACGCCGGTCGAGGCGGGCGTGGACAGCGGCGCGGTCCCGGCGGACTCCAGCGCCTCCCACGCGGTGCGCAGCAGCCAGCGGACCTGCGGGTCGAGCACCTCCGCCTGCTTGGCGAAGAAGTCGAAGAACCGGGCGTCGAACTCGTCGACCTGCGCGAGGAAGCCGCCCACCGGCGTGCCGTCGGGGTCGCCGTCGGCGGGCCAGCGGAACGCGGGCGCCGGGCCGACGCCGCTGCCCCCGCCCGCGAGGAGGGACCAGAACCCCTCGGGGTCCGTCGCGCCGGGCAGCGCGCAGGCGATGCCGACGATCGCCATGTCGCGGGCGTCCCCGCCGGTCGCCGCGTCCGACCCGGTGGGGGCGGCGTCGGGGGTGGGCGGCGCGTCGGGGGCGGCCGGCGCAGCGGGCTCGTCGGGCACGAGGGACGCCACCACGGCGGTGAGGGCCCGGCAGTCGCGCGCCTGGAGCACGTCGACCGGGCTCAGCGTCGCCCCGAGCCGGTCCTGCACCTCGGCGGCGACCATGGTGGCCAGCATGGAGTCGATGCCGGCGGCGGCGAGCGGGCTCGTCGCGCTGACCTGCGGGTCCCGCAGCACCGCGCGGACCAGGTCGACCACCGTCTCCTCCGTCACCCGGGGGCGGGACGGGGCCGGAACGGCACCGGCCGGCGGCTGGCCGGCGGCGGGGCCGCTGGCCGGCGGGACCCGGTCGGGCATGGGGGCGGCGGCCGGCGGGGTGACCCGGCCCGGATCGGGCGCGCCCGCCGCGACGGGCCGGTACACGACGTCGTCGAGGAGGACCAGGGCCCGGCCGGCGGCGTCCAGGAGGGTGGCGGCGGCCCGCCGGCTGCCGTCGGCGTCCTGCCCGGCGAGGCGCAGGTGGACGTGGCGGGTGCCGGCCGGGTCGCCCCAACGCACCGCCCGGCCGATCGAGACCGGCAGGTAGGTCAGCGTGGACGCGGCCGGGTCGGCCAGGGTCAGCACCGCCATGGTCTGCAACGCCGCGTCGAGGGCGGCCACCGCCCGCACGCCCGGGTCCGCGTCGGCGAGGTCGACCTGGGTGAGTACGCCGGTGGCGCCGTACGCGACGTGCCCGATGACGCGCAGCGGGGCCCCGAAGTCGACGTGCTTGGCGGCGAACCACGCGTACAGGCCGGCGGGGTCGAGCGTGCGGGGGTAGCCGGCGCGCAGCGCGTCCAGCGCCACCGGCTCGGGGGCGGGGTCGGCGGGTTCGGCCGGGCCGACGGTGAGGTGGCCGACGGGCCGCCCGCCGTAGGAGAAGATCGTCGTGTCGCCGGAGGCGTCGCCGGTGAGCCGGTGCCGGCCGGTGCCCCGCGCGGTGAACGCGAGCCGGCGCAGGACAGCGGCGCGGGCGAAGCCGCTGGCGACGAGGAACGCGGCCGGCAGCGTCTCCTCGCCGAAGACCCGGTGCGCGCCCAGCAGCCGGTCCAGGACGCGGTCGTCGGGCGCGGCGGGGCTGGCCGGGCGGGACGGGCCGGCGGGGCCCGGCCGGGCGGGGCCGGCGAGGTCGCGGAAGGGGTAGGACGGCAGCGGCACCCGGCGCTGCCCGCCGCCCGCGTGGAACCGCCGCCAGTCGACGTCGCGCCCGGCGACGTACAGGTGGGCCAGGGCGGCGGTCGGCGAGCCGTCGGGGGTGCGCAGCCCGGCGGCGATCCGCTCGGCGGTCAGCGGCACGTACGCGGCGAGCCGGCCGGCGAGGTCGGGGCCGCAGGGGACCGGGTCGCCCGCCAGGACGGTCGCGCCGCGCAGCACCGTCGCCGACGGGTCCGGCCCGAGACGCAGGGCCTGGCGCAGGCCCGCGCCCAGCTCGTCGGCGGTCGCGCCGAGCACGGCGATCCGGTACGGCAGGTGGGCGCGCCCGACCGACGCGGAGAAGCACAGCGCCCCGGCGTCGACCGACCGGTCCCGCCCGATCAGCCGCTCCACGTCGGCGATCCGCCGGACGAGCAGCTGCGGGGTGTGCGCCGAGAGGACGAGCAGGTGTTCGCGGACGGGCTCGTCGGGGCGGGCGGCGACGCCGGTGGGGTCCGGGACGTACTCCTCGACGACGACGTGGGCGTTGGTGCCGCCCATGCCGAAGGCGCTGATGCCGGCCCGGCGGGGGCCGACGGAGCGCCACGGCCGGGGCTCGGTGGGGATGGCCAGCCGGCCGGCGGGCAGCGCGATGTGCGCGCCGAGCGTCTCGAACCCGGCCAGCGGCGGGATCTCGCCGTGCCGCAGGCAGAGCAGGACCTTCACCAGGCCGGCCAGGCCGCTGGCGGGCTCCAAGTGGCCGATGTTCGCCTTGACCGAGCCGACGTGCACCGGCTCGGTCCGGTCGCCGGCGAAGACCTCGGCCAGGGCGGCGATCTCGATCGGGTCGCCCAGCCGGGTCGCGGTGCCGTGGGTCTCGACCAGGGAGATGTCGGCCGGGGCGAGGCCGGCGTCGGCCAGCGCGGCCCGGATCACCGCCACCTGCGCCTCGCTGCGCGGCACCGGCAGGGCGCTGCCCCGGCCGCCGTGGTTGACCGCCGCGCCCCGGATCACCGCGTGGATCCGGTCGCCGTCGCGTTCGGCGTCGTCGAGCCGCTTGAGCATGACCGCGACCGCGCCCTCGCCGGGCACGAACCCGTCGGCCCGGTCGTCGAACGGCCGGGGGCGGGTGGGCGACAGCGCGCCGAGCTGGCTGAGGCTGCGGTAGTACCAGGGGGTCAGTCCGACGTGGCAGGCGGCGACGATGGCCGCCCCGCACTGCCCGGTGCGCAGGCTCACCACCGCCTGGTGCAGGGCGACCAGGGACGACGAGCAGAGGGTGTCGACGGTCTGCGAGGGGCCGGTCAGGTCCAGCGCGTAGGAGATGCGGTTGGCCAGGACGGCGTTCATCGAGCCGAGGGCGGTGTGCGGCCCGACGGCGTCGAGGCCGGTGGCGTCGCGGTGGTGGGTGTAGGTGGCGCCGACGAAGACGCCGACGTCCCGCCGCCCGGCGCAGCCGCTGTCGTCGACGACGGACCAGGCGTGCTCCAGCAGCAGCTTCTGCTGCGGGTCCATCTCCTGTGCCTCGCGCACGGCGATGCCGAAGAACCTCGGGTCGAGGCGGTCGATCGCGGTCACGAACGCGCCGGTGCGGCAGTAGGTGCCGGTCATCTCGGGGCCGCGCCGCTGGAAGTGCTCGTCGATGTTCCACCGGTGGGCCGGGATCTCGGTGAAGGCGTCCGCGCCGGAGCGGAGCATCGGCCACAGGTCGGTCAGGTCGCGGGCGCCCGGCAGGTCGCCGGACACGGCCACCACCGCGATGTCGCCGCCGCGCGCAGCGGGCCGGGCGGCCGGCTCGGGGGCGGGTGTGGACACCGACGCGGGCATGGACACCGACGCGGGTGTGGACACCGACGCGGGCATGGACACCGGCGCGGGTGTGGACACCGACGCGGGCTCCGGCTCGGGAGTGGTCGGCGTGGAGGCGGCCGGCGCGGGCGTGGGGGTGGCCGGGGCGGCGACCGGCGGCTCGGGGGCGGCGGGAGCTGACTCGGGGGCGGCGGGGGGTCCGGCCGCGTAGCGGGTGGCGAGGGCGGCGGCGAGCTCGGCGAAGTCGCCGTACTCGAGGAAGAGGGTCGCCGGGAGGGTGACCCGCCAGCGGCGGGACAGCTCCTCGGCCAGCTCGACGCTCATGATCGAGTTGATGCCGTAGTCGGTGAGCGGCGCGGTCCGGTCGAAGCCGTCGACGCCGAGCCGCTCGGCGAGGAACTCGGCGAGCCCGTCCTCGGTGCGCCCGGCGTCGACGTCACCGGCCGGGGCCGGGCCGGTCGCCGTGGCGGGCGCGGGGACCGGGGCCGCCGGCACCACCGGTGTCGGCGGCGTGGCCGACGCCGTGCCGGTCGCCGCCTCGGCCCGGGTGCCGGCCGGGGCGTCGGGGTGGGCGATGACGACCTGCCGGACGTCGTCGCGCAGCACGGTCATCAGGGCGTCGAGCGCCTCGACGGTGCCCAGCGGCCGGACGCCGCGACGGCGAAGCTGCTCGGCGACGCCGGTGCCCATGCCCACCTCGCCCCACAGTCCCCAGTCGACGCTGGTCCAGGGGGCGCCCCGCGCGTGCGCGTACGCGTCGAGGTAGGCGTTGGCGGCGGCGTACCCGCCCTGGCCGAGGTTGCCGAACGTCCCGGAGACCGAGGCGAACAGCACCGCGAAGTCCAGGTCGGTGCCGGCGACGGCGGCGGTCAGCTCGTGCAGCCCGTCGACCTTGGGGCGCAGCACCTGCGCCACGTCCTCGGCGGTGGTGCCGCGCAGCAGGCCGTCGCGGAGGGCGCCGGCGGCGTGCACCACGCCGTGCAGGTCGCCGAAGCGCTGCCGGATCTCCGCCACCACCGCCGTCAGCGCGCCGGGCGCGGCGACGTCGGCGGCGAACGAGGCGGTGCGGCAGCCGTACGACTCGATCCCGGCCAGGGCGTCGGCGTCGGCTCCGGTCCCGCCGGAGCGGCTGACCAGGGCGACGAGGCCGGCCCCGTCGCCGGCGAGGCGGCGGGCGACGGCGAGGCCCAGCCCGCCGTGCCCACCGAGGATCAGGTACCGGCCGTCGCGCCGCACGGGCGGCCGACCGCCGTCGGACGCGCGCAGCGGGGCGCGGACCGGCACGTGCCGCCGGCCGGCGCGGTAGCCGACCTCGACCGGCCCGTCGCCGCCCAGCTCGGCCGCGAGCGCGTCGGCGGAGGCGGGGTCCAGGTCGAGGTCGACCAGGCGGGGCCGCAGCCCCGGGTACTCGATGGCGGCGGTGCGGACCAGGCCCCACAGGGCGGCGCGCGCCGGCTCGGGGGCGTCCCCGGCGGCGACCGGCTGGGCCCGTTCGGTGACGACGAGGAAGCGGCCCGTGCGCTGCCGCTGACCGAGGGTCTTCAGGGCGGCGAGGCAGGCGTAGAGGCCGCCGCCCAGCTCGGCCTGCTCCGGTCGGGCCGGGCCGGTGTTCCACAGGTGCACGACGCCCTCGACGGGCGTGGCGAGTTCCTCCCAGAGCTGCCGGAACGCGGCCTCGTCGGGCTGGGGCACGACCCGCAGGTCGGCCCCGGCCGCCGGGGTGGGCCCCTCGGGCAGCACCTCGACGACCCGGGCGCCGTCGGCGCGCAGCGCGCGCACCGTGGCCGCGCCCGCGGCGTCGGCGCCGCCGTGGCGCAGGACGACCCAGGTGCCGGTCGCCGGGCGGCGGGGCGCGGGGGCGTCGGCGGCGGTCCATTCGATGCGGGTGAGCAGCCCGGGAGCCGTGGCGGACCGGTGCGCCGGCAGCCGGCGCATGCGTACCCCGGTCAGCTCGGCGACGACCTGGCCGGCGGGGTCCAGCAGCACGGCGTCCGCGACGGACCAGGCGTCCTGCACGGCGGTGCGGCGCACCCGGACGGTCACCCCGGTGGTGAGCGCGGACAGGTTCGCGTACAGGGTGAACCGCGCGACGCCGATGGGCAGCATCGGGCCGGGCGCGTCGCCGTCGGCGAGATCCTGAAGGGCGCAGCTGACCACCTGGAAGACGCCGTCGACGAGCAGGGGGTGGGAGTACCAGGGCACCGGCTGGGCCACCGTGGCGAGGCTCGCCTCGGCGGCGCCGGCGCCGACGGAGAGCCGGCGCACGGTGTGGAAGTCCGGCCCGTAGGTCAGGCCGGCCTCGGCCCAGCCGCGGTAGATCCGCTCGGGCGGGACCGGCACCGGGCAGGTCACCTCCCACGCGGCCGGCGGCCGGGCGTCGGCCGGCAGCGGCCCGCCGGTACCGGTCGAGACGGCCTTGCGGCCGTCGGGGGTGACCGCGCTCAGCTCGAAGCGGGTCCGCTCGGCGAAGGTCACGTCGAGTCGGCCGGTGACCCGCTCGCCGTCGGCGACGGTGAACGGCCGGACGAAGGCGACGTCGACGAGTTCGAGCGGGGCGAAGGCCCGGCGCTGGGCGACCCCGAGCAGGGCCATCTCCAGTTGTACGGACGCGGGCAGGATGCCGAAGCCGGAGGAACGGTGCTGGGCGATGAACGGCTCGTGCCCCGCGAAGGTCTTCTCGTAGGTCTCAACCCGGTACGTCACGTTCCCTCGCTCAGTGCTCGTAGTGACGGTCGAACAGCGGATGGCCGCCGGCCTCGTCACCTGCGGTGGGTACGGAAACCTGTGCTTCGGGGCGACGGCGGTGCGCGGCGGCGGTCTCGTGGACGCGGGGCGCGCTCAGCTCGCGGCGTTCGAACGGGTAGGTGGGAATGGTGGTCGTGCGGTGTCCCTTGCCGGTGTGCACCCCCGCCCAGTCCACCTCACCCAGGCCCCGGCTGTAGAACTCCGCCACCGCCGCATGCAACTGCGCCTGATCCGAACGGTCGCGCCGCAACGTCGACAACCACACCAACCCCGGATCCGGCAACACCTGCTTCCCCAGACCCGCCAACACCGGATGAGCACCGATATCCCAGAACACCCCACCACCAGCCGCACCCACCAACCCCAACGCCTCACCGAACAACACCGGCCGACGAATCCCCACACCCCACAACCCGGCATCGGCCACCGATTCCGCGTCATGCCACCCGCCAGTGATCGACGACGCGAAACCAACCCGCGGCGCCGACACCGCCACCCGCGACACCGCCTCCGCAAACGGCTCGACCGCACCCGCCATCGCCTCCGAATGAAACGCATGACTCACCACCAGCCGCTGACACCGCAAACCAGAGTTCACGCAGAACGCGTCCACCACCTCGGCCGGACCCGACACCGTCACACTCCGCGGCCCATTGGACGCCGCCACCTCCAACCCCGGATAAGAACCCACCACCGACCCCACCACCTCGGCCGCCTCGGCGAACACCGCCGCCATCGCCCCACCCGACCGCTGCCCCTGCATCAACGAGCCCCGCACCACCGCCAAACCCAACACATCCCCCAACCCGAACACCCCCGCCGCCCACGCCGCCGACAACTCACCCACCGAATGACCCACCACCAACCCCGGCCGGATCCCCCACGACTCCAACAACCGCACCAACCCCACCTGCACCGCCACAATCCCCACCTGCGCAAACCGCGTCTCCACCAACTCCTCACCCCGACCACCGAACAACAAATCCAACAACGGCACACCCAACGACGACACCAACTCCGCACACTCATCCAACGCCGACCGGAACACCGGCTCCACCCCATACAAACCCCGAGCCATCCCCGCATACTGCGAACCCTGACCCGAAAACATGAACACCGACACCGGCGCCGCATTCACCAACCGACCCACCGGCCGACCACCCGCCGCCACCGCCGACAACCCCTCCACCACACCCACACCATCCACACCCGACACCGCCACCCGGAACCGATGCGACGCCCGACCCACATTCGCCGTAAACCCGAAATCCCCCAACCCACCCACATCCGACACCGACGACAACGCCCGCGCATAATCACCCGCCAACCGCCGCACACCCTCCTCACCCGACGCCGACACCCGCACCACAAACGACTCCTGAGCAATCGCCTCCCGCAGAGCGACAACCGGCGGCTCCTCCAGAATCACGTGAGCGTTCACCCCACCCATCCCGAACGCCGACACCGCACCCCGCCGCGGCGAACCCGCCACCCAAGGCCACGGGAGAGCCTGATCGGCCACAAAGAACGGCGACTCCTCGAACCGGATATGATCATTCGGCCGGTTGACGTGCAACGTCGGCGGAATCAGCTCCCGCTCAAACGCCAACAACACCTTCACCACACCAGCCAAACCCGCAGCCGGCTCCAAATGACCAATGTTCGACTTCACCGAACCAATCGCACAGAACTGCGTCCGCGACGTGAACTCCCGCCACGCCCGCGTCAAACCCTCCACCTCGATCGGATCACCCAAAGACGTACCCGTGCCGTGGGCCTCCACCAGACCGATCCCGTCCGGACCCACCCCCGCATCCCGCAACGCCGCCAGGATCACGTCCCGCTGCGCCGAGCTGCTCGGCACCGTCAACCCGCTCGTCCGGCCACCGTGGTTCACCGCCGTTCCCCGGATCACCCCACGGATCCGGTCCCCGTCACGCACCGCGTCGGCCAGAGGCTTGATCACCACCGTGACCACACCCTCCCCCGGCACGAACCCGTCCGCCGCCGCGTCGAACGCCCGCGACGCACCCGTCGGGGAGAACGACCGCAGCCGGGAGCCGAGCTGGAAGTACTGCGGGGACATCGCGAGGTGCACGCCGGCGACGATGGCCTGGTCGCACTCGCCGCTGCGGATGCTGCGCACCGCCGTGTGCAACGCCACCAACGACGACGAACACAACGTGTCGATCGTCATGCTCGGACCCGACAGATCCAGGAAATAACTCACCCGGTTCGCCAGGATCGCGTTGTGGTTGCCGAGGCCGGCGGCGGTCTGCACGACGTCGCCGACGACCATGTCGCGGTAGTGCTGGTAGCTGGCGCCGACGAACACGCCCGTCGACCGGTCGGCGGCGCGGCCGGAGAGCCCGGCGTCCTCCAGGGCCCGCCAGGCGGACTGGATGAGGTGGCGCTGCTGGGGGTCGATCCACTGTGCCTCGGCGGGCGAGATCCGGAAGAACGCCGCGTCGAAGCCGGTCAGCTCGTCGACGAAGCCCGCGCGGCGCAGGTAGACGGTGCCGGGCTCGGCGTCCTCGGAGTAGTAGTCGTCGATGTCCCAGCGGGACTTGGGCACCTCGCGCAGGCAGTCCTCGCCCCTGGTGACGACCTCCCACAGCTCGTCCGGGCTGCCGGCGTTCGGGAAGACCCCGTCGAAGCCGACGATCGCCATGTCGTGCCGGTCGGTCGCCTGCCGCGCCGCCGGGGCCACCGCCGCCGGGGCCACGGGGGCGGCGGGGGCGGCCGCGACGGCAGGCGGCGGCGCGGCCGCCGGGGTGGGCGCGGGCGTCGGTGACCCGCCGGCCGGCGCTTCGGCCGGGGGCGCGACGGTCGGCGGCGCGGCCGGGGCGGCCTCGGCCCCGGGCACGGCGGTGACCCCGTACGTGTCGCGCAGCTCGGTGACGAGGTTCTCCACGGTCCCCACTTCGAGCAGCAGCGTCACCGGGATGTCGACGCCGAGCCGGGCGCGGATGTCCTGGGCCAGGGACACGGCGAGCATCGAGTCGAGGCCCTGGGCCTCCAGCGGGCGGTCCAGTTCGAGGGACTCGACGTCGGTCTCCAGCCCTTCGGCGATCCACCGGGCCAGCGCCGGCCCGAGGGAGGCGGAGGCGGCGGAGCCGTTGGCGCGGTGGTGGCCGCTCGGCACGGCGGGGTGCGCGGGCGCGGCCGGGGCGCGGCCGTTGCCGGCGGCGGTCGTCGCGGTGGCCGCGCCGTCGTGCCGGGCCCGGTCCTGCGCGCCGGCGGAGCCGGGCTGGCCGGGCGGCGGGGCC
This sequence comes from Micromonospora carbonacea, assembly GCF_014205165.1. Lineage (NCBI taxonomy): Bacteria > Bacillati > Actinomycetota > Actinomycetes > Micromonosporales > Micromonosporaceae > Micromonospora > Micromonospora carbonacea. The sequence continues at coordinate 3,451,268 of NZ_JACHMZ010000001.1, forward strand.
GGGGAGATCCGCCGCCAGGTGATGCCCTCGGCCGTGAGCACGGGCCGGTCGCCGTCGAGGACGACGAGGCTGGCGGTGAGCAGGCCCGCGTCGGGCGCGCTGCCGCGGTCGCGGCGGGCGTAGACGCGCACGGCGGCGGGGAGCGGGGCGTGCACGGTCAGCCGCGCGATGGTGAAGGGCACGTACAGGCCCTGGGCCCCGCAGGCGGCGAGGGCCACCTGGAAGGCGCCGTCGAGCAGCCGGGCGTCGACCGCGCCGGTGGGGTCGCCGTCGGCGCGCAGGGCGCCGAGCGCCTGCCCGTACGCCGTGGACAGCGACCGCACGCAGCGGAAGCCGGGGCCGTAGCGCAGGCCGTTGCGGTCGAAGTCGCGGTACATCTCGTCGAGGCCGACCGGGGTGAAGCCGACCGCGCTCGCCGGGGGCGTGAGCGCCGGGTCGGCGGGCGTCGGCTCGGTCAGCTCCAGGTCGGCCACGACGCCGGAGGTGCCGTCCCGGAAGGTGATCCGGTCGCCGGTGCGCTCGGCGGTGAGCGTGGCCGGGGGCTGCACGGTCGCCCGGAAGGTGAGGTCCCGCAGGGCGTACGCGGCGCGGCCGACGACCTCGGCGACCTTGCCGGGGTAGCCGGAGCCGGGCAGCGTGGGGTTGCCCAGGACGACGTGCTCGCCGGCCTCGGGGTGCTCGCTCCACGTCCAGCCACGCGGGCGCGGCGGAGCCGCCGTGAGCTGCGCGGGGACGGGTTCGAGCCAGAGGTGCTTCTCCTCGTGGGGCGCGGTGGGGAAGCGCACGGGGGCGCGTTCGGTGGCCGGGAGGGTGTCGCCGGCGACGAAGCGGCGGGCCGCCGCGTCGAGGGCGTCGCGGTCGACGCCCGGCGGCGCGATGGTGCCGCCGGTCGCCGCCGGGTCGACGACGCCGACGTGCAGGTTGCGGGTGCCCTCGGCGCGGGCGAGGAACAGCATGAGCTTGTCGTCGAGCTGCTCGACGGTGTCGACGACGCAGGCGAGCCGGTGGGTCGCCGCGGGGCGCTGGCGGCTGGCCACGCAGAGCCAGGCCAGCGGCGGGCAGTACGGCGAGCGCAGCAGCAGGACCAGTCGGCCGGCGAGGGTCCGCAGCCCTTCGGCGGAGTCCGCCGACAGGGTGAGCAGGCCGGGGCCGGCGTCGACGGGGGCCGGGGCGGGTCGCGGCGCGGCCGCGAGCACGGCGTGGGCGTTGACGCCGCCGAAGCCGAAGCTGCTGACCCCGGCGACCCGGGGCCCCGTCCAGGGCACGAGCCGGTCGGGGACGAACAGCGGCGAGTCCTCGAAGCGGAAGCCGCGGTTGGGGAAGGTGAGGTTGGCCGAGGGCGGGATGCGCTCGGCCTGCAACGCCAGGATCGTCTTGATCAGCCCGGCGATGCCGGCCGCCGGTTCGAGGTGGCCGATGTTCGTCTTCACCGACCCGACGGCCACGGTGGCGCGGCCGGACCCGCCGAGGGCGGCGCGCAGCGCCTCCAGCTCGATGAGGTCGCCGAGCTGGGTGCCGGTGCCGTGCGCCTCGACGTAGCCGACGCCGTCGGCGTCGACGCCGGCCCGCCGCATCGCGGTGCGGATGACCGCCTCCTGGGCGGTGCTGCTGGGCGCGGTGAGGAACCCGGCGGCGCCGGTGTGGTTGACCGCGGCGCCCCGCACGAGGGCGAGGACCGGGTCGCCGTCGCGCTGGGCGTCGGCGAGCCGCTTGAGGACGAGCACCCCGGCGCCCTCGCCGCGGACGTAGCCGTCGGCGTCGTCGTCGAAGGTGCGGCAGACCCCGTTGGGCGAGAGCATGCCGTTGCGCAGGAAGGACCGGGTCTTGGTCGGGGTGAGGACCAGGTTGGCCGCGCCGACGACGGCGGCGTCGATCTCGCCGGTACGCAGGTACATGGCCGCCTGGTGCAGGGCGACCAGCGACGACGAGCAGGCCGTGTCGACGGCGAAGCTCGGCCCGGTCCAGTTGAACGCGTGCGACAGCCGGTTGGCGACCATGGACACGGCGGTGCCGGTGGCCACGTGCGGGTCGCCGGGGCCGATGCTGCCGGCCACCAGCTCGGGGAAGTCGCTGGCGATGGTGCCGACGAAGACGCCGGTGGCGGTGCCGAGGGAGGCGGCGTCGTGACCGCAGCTCTCCAGCGCCTCGTCGGTGACGCTGAGCAGGATGCGCTGCAACGGGTCCAGCCGCCGGGCTTCCCGGTCGGTGAGGTGGAAGCGGGCCGCGTCGAAGTACTCGACGCGGTCGACCCAGCCGGTCGGCACCTCGTCGGCGTCGGTCCACAGGTGCGCCCAGCCCCGGTGGCCGGCCGGCGCGTCGCCGACGCTGGTGACGCCGCCGGCGAGGTTGACCCAGAACTCGTCGGGGGTGGCCGCGCCGGGGAAGCGGCAGGCCATGCCGATGACGGCGAGGGCGTCGCCGTGGTCGGCGGGGGCGTCGGCGGGAACGTCGCCGTGGCCGGCGCGGGCCGTGTCGTGGCCGGCGCGGGCCCGGCCCTGGTCGGCGCGGGTGTCGCCCGCGGCCGGGGCGGCCGGGGGCGCGGCCGGCGGCCGGGGGCGGGCCGGTTCCGGCCGGTCGGCGGCCGGGGCGCCGGTCGCGGGCTGTTCCGCCGGGTCGGTCGCGGCCCCCGCCTCGGCGGCGACGACCGCCTCCGCGGCGGCGACGACGGCCTGCTCGGGGGTCTTGCCGGCGCCGCTGCGCACCGTGCCGGTCCCGGTGCGGGGCCGGTCGGCCGGGGCCGCGCCGGGCTGGAGCAGTTCGGCGAGCCGCTGCGGGGTGCCGGTGGCGAAGACGGCCGGCGGGGTCACCTCGACGCCGAACTCCTCGGTGAGGGCCGCCGCCGCGATCGTGACGTTGGCCGAGTCGCCGCCGAGGTCGAAGAAGTTGTCCGTGGCCAGGAAGACGTCGTGGCCGAGGACGGTGGCGAAGATCCGGGCGATGCGCTGCGCCGGCGGCTCGGTCGACTCGGCCGTCGGCTGCTCGACGGCGGCGACGGAGGGCACGCCGGTGCGGATGATCGTGTCCCGGGACGGCTGGGGCAGCCGCGACCGGGCGATCTTGCCGTTGTCGGTCAGCGGCATGGCGTCGAGGCGCACGTAGGCGTCGGGCACCATGTACTCCGGCAGGCGCTGCCCGACGAACTCGTCGAGGTCGGCCTTGACGAGGGTGCGGTCGGCGACCAGGTACGCGGTGAGCCGCGGCTCGCCGCGGCCCTCGAACGGGACGGCGATCACGGCGGCGGCGGTGACGCCGTCGTAGCCGCCGAGGACGCGTTCGATCTCGGCCGGCTCGATCCGGTTGCCCCGGACCTTGACCTGCGAGTCGGCGCGGCCCAGCCACTCGATCGTGCCGTCGGTGTGCAGCCGCACCGTGTCGCCGGTGCGGTAGAGGCGCAGGCCGGTGGCCGGGTGGGTGAGGAAGACCTCGGCGGTGCGGTCGGGGCGGTTGGCGTAGCCACGGGCCAGGCCGACGCCGGAGAGGTGGAGTTCGCCGGCGCCGCCGGGGGCGACCGGGTTCAGCTCGGCGTCGAGGACGTGCAGGTCCAGGTTGGGCAGCGGCTCGCCGAGCGGCAGGTACGACCCGACGGCGTCGACCCGGTGGGCGGACGCCCAGATCGTCGCCTCGGTGGGGCCGTACAGGTTCCACAGGGCGCGGGAGGTGGCGTGCAGCCGCTCGGCGACGGCCGGCGCGAGGGCCTCGCCGCCGGAGAGGACGGTGAGCCCCGGGCCGGGCGTCCAGCCGGTCTCCAGCAGCAGCCGCCACATGCTGGGGGTCGCCTGGGCGACGGTGACCTCGCCGATGAGGTCGGCCAGGCGGTGCGGGTCGCGGGCCACGGCCCGGGACGCGAGCGCGACCGTGCCGCCGACGGTCAGCGGCAGCAGCAGCTCCAGCAGGGAGATGTCGAAGGCGACGGTGGTGTGCGCGAGCATCACGTCGGCGGCGGAGGAGCCGAGTCGCCCGCCGATGCCGGTGAGGAAGTTCGCCAGCGCGGCGTGCCCGATCTCCACGCCCTTCGGCTCGCCGGTGGAGCCGCTGGTGAACAGCACGTAGGCGAGGTCCGCGCCGGTGACGGTGGGCGGCACGGCCAGCGCGGAGGCGTCCGGGCCGGGGATGGGCAGGACGGTCCCGACGGTCTCGCCGAAGGCGCGGCTGGGCGCGTCGGCCAGGATCAGGTCGCACTGGGCGACCTCCACGTAGCGGCGCAGCCGCTCCACCGGGTAGTTGGGGTCCAGCGGCAGGAACGCGGCCCCGGCGCGCAGGATGCCCAGCATCGCGGGGACGAGGTCGGGGCCGCGCTCGGTGAGCAGGCCGACGACGCTGCCGGCCTCGATGCCCTGGTCGTACAGGTGGGCGGCGACGGCGTCGGCCCAGGCGTCCAGGGTGGCGTAGTCGATGCTGCGGTCGCCGGCGCGCACGGCGACGGCGTGCGGCCGGGCGGCCACGGTGGCCGCGACCAGGTCGAGCACGGTGGGGCCGGTCGACGTCGGCTCCGCCCCGGCGGCGTCGGACGCCACGTTGTCGACCGCGGCGCTGCCGGACGCCGCGGCCGGCGCGGGGGCGGCCGGCGCGGGGGTCGCTCCGGCGGCCGGTTCGGGGGCCGGCGACACCGGCGCGGCGGCGCGCGGCGCGGCCGGACCGGCCGCGCCGGGGAGCATCGCGCCGAGGGCGATGTCCTCGACCCGCTCGGCGAAGTCGAGGGCGTCGTCGGCGGCCATCGCGGTCTCGCGGACGAACACGATCGGCGGCCCGTCGTGCAGGCAGAGCAGGGCGATCTCGGTGTCCGGGTCGGTGGCGGCCTCCTCGTCGGGGTCGCGCTCCAGCACCATGACGCGGGTGAAGGTCGGCCCGTCGGAGCCGGGCGGGCGGTACGCCAGCCCGAGGCGGACCTCCAGGTCGGTGGCGTACCCGTGGCGGGCGGCGGCCTCGTCGAGCCGGTCGGCGAGGGCCTCGGCGTCGGCGGCGTCGAACCGGACCGGCACGCGCGCGGCGGCGAGCCCGCAGGTCGCCTCGGCCAGCGCGCGGGCCGACGGCGGCGACCAGGCGAAGTCGAAGGTGGGGGCCTCCATGCGCTCGGCGAGCACGGCGAGGAACGCGCGGACGACGCTGACGGTCTCGGCCCGGGTCCGGGGCAGGTAGGCCAGCTCGTAGCGGCCGTAGTGCGCGGCGGCGGCGGAGAAGTCGGCGGCGGGCAGCGGCGCGGGACGCAGGTCGGCCAGGCGCGCCTTCCACCAGGGCTCGTGCCGGCGCAGCGGGGCCTGCGCCCCGGCGATCGCGGCGAGCCGCTCGGGCGGCGCGGCGGGCAGCGGCCGACCCGGGGCGATGCCGAGGCGCTGGGCGGCGGCCCGCGCGGACAGCGCGCTGCCGTCGACGGCCACGAAGTCGCTCAGCAGCAGGTCGGCGTCGGGGGCGGACAGCGTCAGGGCCGAGTCGGTGACGGCCGTGGCGACGGTCTCGGGCAGCGGGTCCTCGCGGGGGATGCGGCGGACCTGGCGGGTGAAGACCGCGCCCTGGGCGGTGACGAGGGTCGGCACGCCGAGCGGGTTGGGGAAGGTGCCGTAGTCGAGGGCCTTGGAGATGCGTTCGGCCTCGGCGGCCGTGGTGCCGGCGTGGATGAGGCCACCGGCGGCGATGCGGTCGGACTGGAGGTAGAAGCGGCGCTCCCGCCCGCTGGTGTCGACGGGTTCGGGCAGCGTCCCCGCCGCGACGTGCGGGACGAGGTCGGCGAAGAGGGCGATGCCGACCTCGGCCGTCTCGTAGGTCAGCGACAGGGCGGTGGAGTGGGTCCGGATCGGGAACCACCGTTCGAGCAGGACGGAGCCCGCGTCGACGCGTTCGGTCATCCGGTGCCACGTCGCGGCGTGCCGGGAGGCGCCCTCGTAGAGCGCCCAGGCGGCGACGTTGCTGCCGCCGTAGCGGGGCAGCGGGCCGTCGTGGAAGTTGACGGCGGCCACCCGGGGCAGCTCCAGCACGGCGCCGGGCAGGATGCGGAAGTTGACGATGCTGAACAGGTAGTCGACGGGGGTGTCGGTCAGGGCGGCGACGAGGTCGGCGCGCGGGTCGAGCACGGGCACGCCGTGCTCGGCCGCCCAGGCGGCGGCCGGATCGTCGGTGAAGACGCCCTCGACGCGTACGCCGGCCGCGACGAGCTGGTCGGCGCAGCGGGCGAGGACCCGGGTGCCGCCGATGAGGAAGCAGTTGACCACGGCAGTCATCCCTCGTTCTCGACGGGGTCAGCGGTCTCCCGGGCCACCCAGGCGTCGATCTGGGAGACGACCTCCTCGTCGAGGGAGAGCTGGCCGGGCGACCACAGCGGGTTGGACAGGCCGCGGTGGGTGCGCTCGCACAGCTCCCAGTCCTCGTAGTTGGCCTTGTCCCAGAGGGCGAAGACGGCCTCGTGCGAGAAGTCGCTCTTGGCCGTCTCGGCGGGGTGGAACAGCCAGAAGTGCCGGACGATGCAGGTGCTGGGGCTCTCGGGCCAGACCCACTGCATCATCACGTAGTCGGCGGTGAAGCCGAAGAGCAGGTTCGGCAGGATCGTGATCCAGTTGATCTTCTTGAGGTCGGCCTCGGGGACCAGCGGCATGGGGGCGCGCTGGCTGCGCCCGGTCATGGAGACCGAGTTGTAGCTGTCCCGGATGACCTGCCAGGCGCCGACGATGTCGCCCTTGAGCTCGTAGGTGCCCGCGTCGTCGAAGTCGGTGATCCGGTGCAGGTCCTTGTGGGCCGTCGGGAAGTGCAGGCTCTCGTTGACGTTGTGCGCCACGAGCTTCCAGTTGGAGGCGACCGGGTAGTCCTTGGCCTGCACGCACTTGAGGTCGGCCAGCTCGTAGACGCGGGCGAACTCGCCGAACTCGCCGAGGGAGGCGTCGAGGTCGGGGGCGTCCTCGGAGAAGGTGATGAAGACGACGCCGTACCGGACCTCGGTGCGCACCGGCAGCAGGCCGTTCTTCTCCTTGTCGAAGAAGTGGTCGAAGTAGGTGCCGTTGAGGCTCTTCAGCTTGCCGTTGCGGTCGTAGACCCAGCAGTGGTAGATGCAGACGAGGCTCTGCCGCTTGCCGGCGGCCTCCTCCACGAGCCGGTAGCCGCGGTGCCGGCAGTAGTTGTGGTACGCCTGGATGCCGTCGTCGCCGTTGATGATCAGCACCGAGCCGGTGCCGATGGTCAGGGTGACGTAGGACCCCTTCTCGGGGAACCGGGAGACGTGGTCCACCGGCAGCCACCGGCGGCCGTAGATGCGTTCCATCTCCCGGCGGTACTGCTCCTCGCCGGTGTAGAACGCGTGGGACCGGCCACGGCCGCCGGTGTCGTAGTAGGCCCGCTGGTCGTCCTGTTGGCCGATGAGGTCGAACATGCTGGACGCGCGCGTCATCTGCTTGACTCCTTGAGGATGAAGTGCACCGAACGAGGGGCGGAGGGCCGCGGCCCTCCCCCGTCGTGCCGCGCTCGCCCGGCGCGGCCTCAGTCAGGTCAGGACGGTTCGTAGATGCGCTTGTGCTGGGGCACGCCGGCGTCGTCGTAGAGCCGGTCCAGGTTGTCCGGCGCGAAGATCTCGTAACCCTCCACCCCGCCGGCGATGATGCCGAGCATCTTGGTGGTCCACTCCTGGCTGCTGCTGATCGCGCCCAGCACCGTCTCCAGGTAGGGCGTCAGGGTGAGTTCGGCGACGCTCGTCGTGTAGTCGTAGACGGGGGCGGTCTCCTCGTCGCGCACCTTGACGTAGTCGGCGAGGGCGTCGTCCATGGTCCGCGCCCCCGACAGTCCCTCGTGGATGCGGTCGGCGAGCAGCTCGCCGTGCAGGAAGGCGTCGGTCATGCCCCAGCCGGTGATCGGGTCCTTGTGGTAGCCGGCGTCGCCGACGAGCGCCCAGCCCGGCCCGTGCGACTGGCGGTAGTAGTTGTCGGGGTAGCGCATCGGCCGCAGCGGCTCCTCGCGCCGGCCCTGGTCGCGCAGCTGCTGGGCCATCTCCGGCTCGACGTCGTCGAGGACCGCCAGGAAGCGGGCCTCGGGGTCCTGGCGGAACTCCTTGAGCTGCCGCCGGGTGCAGATGACGGCGACCATGTTCAGGTCGTCGTTGGTCGGCCAGGTGCCGTACCACTGCTCGTGGAAGCCGGTCTTGTGGTGCAGGCCCCAGTCCAGCCCGCTGTAGTAGGAGTAGTAGGTGAACCCGGCGGCGGGCCGCACGTTGTAGAGCTCCGCGCCGACCTTCCTGGCCACGGTGGAGTGGAACCCGTCGGCGCCCACGACGACGCTGGCCCGGAACTCCCGGTCCGGCCCGTCGCCCTCGCGACCGCGGATGCCGACCACCCGGCCGTCGGCGAAGACCAGGTCGGACACGGTGAACTGCTCGAGAACCTCGACACCGGCGCGGCGGGCGGCGTTGACCAGGATCTCGTCGAGCACGATGCGCCGGGGGCAGTAGACCGCGTCGATCCCGTCGATGGGATCGGCGAAGCCCACCAGGGGGATGCCGTGGTTGGCGTAGTTCATCTTGCGGATGGCCGGGGTCTTCGCGTCGATCACCTCGTCGAGCAGGCCCCATGCCTGGAGGCGGGCGAGCCCGGACTGGTGGATGTAGTGGGTCGACACCGCGTCGCTCGGAAAGGAGGAGCGGTCGACCATCAGGACCCGGTGGCCGCGCCTGGCCAATAGCATTGCGACCGGCGAACCAGCGCAGCGCGCACCGACAACGATTACATCGAACATGGGCTTGCTCCGATCAGTCGTCAGCCCGAGATAAAGCAGCCGTCCAATGCGGGTGTGGGATGGCCAAGAGGCTAGTTACGGCGTTCCTGTCGGTCAATGGATAGGCAGGGCACCCGGTTGCCGCAGGCACCTATCGGAAAGACCGCCGACGCAGTAAGCCCCTGCATGTTGACCATGAACCCCGACAAATACCCGGGCCACGTGTGACGTGTATCACATCCATAAAGTTTCCTGAAAGCAAGCTGGGAATGCCGCTGACCAGCGGCAATCACTATCAGTAGTACGTAACAACACCGGAAACCGCAGCGCTGAGCTGGTGGACACCTCGCCTCATGCCGACGGAAGGGATCCTTGCCGGCGAAGACCGCAGGCGTGGGGATCAGCCCCATAAGGCGGCGAACGAGCCGAGATGGGGGCCAGTCCAGCCGTTCACACCGAAGGCTACATTCCGGTCATCACCACTCTGAGCTGCGGCGATGCGGCCAGCTTGGTTGATCGACGACAATTAACCGACGTGACGCCCGCCGGTCACCGAGAGATCAGGTCGGTTTCCTCTGGCGATTTCTACAACATCATGTGGTTGCCTCGGAGAACATTTGCCCTGGATAACCACAGAGCGTCGAGGCGGACCGATCGGCCTCGGCCCGTCCGGCCCGCCCCTGCCCCGCACCGTGGTTGCTCAGCCGCGCCGCCGGGCCGGCGGACCGAGCAGCCGAAGACCAGAATCGGGGCGGGATCGCATTTCGGCAGGCCGAATATGTAATGGGAAAAGGCACGCCGGCCGCCCGTTGGCAGATCCGAAGCCCGCCCGGATCGTTCGTTTCCGCCCCGCCGCCGCGAAAATGACGGAGGGATCGTCGTCCCCGGACGCGAAAACCCGTACGTTCGGCGGGGCCGGGCACCGGTGGACGATTGCCCGCGGAACTGTCCGTGGCACTCGCCGAATCACATTCGCCATTCAGTGGACGGGCAGGCGCGGCCAGCAGGCCCCACGACAACGCGCGGACGAATCGCCCCTTGCCTGCCGGGCGGCGACGGCGCACCCCGCGGCGGGCTCCACCGCGCAGCCGGGCGACGGCGGGCGCGGAGCCCGACACCCGGCGAACCGCCGCCCCAGCAGCCGCGATCCCCATGTCACTCCCGAGTGACACCGTCCGACCCCGGTCGGACGACCGCCATCGGCGCCCGGGAACGTGGGGCCGCAGTGCGCCGCGCGAATCCCACGGATGACAATTTCGCGAGACGACTCTCCGGTATCCGACGCGGCGCGGCACCCCACCCCGGGCACGACCCGTTCGCCGACCTCGCACGCCGCGCCGCCGGGGAAACGGCCGGCAGCCTTCCACAGCTCACACACAGGATCGCAACGCGCCCGCAACACATCGAGACGAGACAATGAGATCGGGATCACGTTCCACCTGGCGGACATCGCGCGGGGTGCCCATAATCGGGCCGACCCGATGTGCTCCCGCGATCAGCGGCGGCTGAGCAGGGAGGTGACCCGCATCCGTTCGCTGTGGATCCACACGTCGGAATACTCGATCGCGCGACCGTCGTCGAGGTAGGTGATCTGCTCCAGGTAGAGCAGGGGGAAGTGCTCCGGCACGCCGAGGGCCTCGGCGATGCGCCCGGTGGCCGCGGTCGCGGTGAACGTCCGCCGGCCGGTGGTGATCTTCAGCCCGTAGTCGTTCTCCAGCAGGCCGAACAGGGACCGGTCGGCCAGGTCCGCCCGTTCCAGACCGGGGGCCAGGTCGGTGCGGACATAGTTGACCAGCCACGCCACCGGCCCGCTGGCGGCGCAGCGCAGCCGCTCCAGCCGCAGCACGGACTGCCCGGGGTTCAGGTCGAGCAGCGTCGCCAGCGGCGGCGGAGCCGCCATCACCCGCTGGGTCACCACCTGGGTGGTGTACGAGACGCCCTGCCGGGCGAAGTCCTCGGACAGCGTGGTCAGCTTCTGGGCGATGGACGGCTCGATGGCGGTGGAGGTGACGAAGGTGCCCCTCCCCCGGACCTGCACGAGCAGGCCGTCGCGGATCAGCGTGGACAGGGCCCGGCGCAGGGTGCCCCGGGAGATGCCCAGGTCGGCGGCGAGCTCGGGCTCGCTGCGCAGCCGGTAGTGCGGCGGCCACTCGCCCGCCAGGATCCGGGCCCGGATCTGCTCCGACACCTGGGCGTGCAGGGGCGCCGGAGCGTCGCGGTCGAGCTGCTCGGTCGCCTCGTGCGGGCTGGACTGGTCGGACATGGCGCCTTCCCGTGGGGGCCGCCGCCCCTCGACGTGGTGGCCGGTGCCGCCACCGGCGTCGAGGGGCGACGGACGGTCAGTAGCTCGTGGTGTGCTCGTTGACTTCGTCGGTGACGATAGCCACCCCGGCGCTGGTGCCCAGCAGCACCGCCCCCGCCCGCAACAGGGACACGGCCTGCGCGAAGGACTTGATGCCGCCCGAGGCCTTGACCCGAACCCCCTGCGGGGCGCGGGCGACCAGGTAGGCGACGCTGTCGGGGTTGGCGATCTCCACCGTGCCGCTGCTGGCGTTCTTCAGGTACGCGGCGCCGGCCTCGATGGACAGCTCGACGGCGGCCTCCCGCTCGGCCGGGGTGAGCAGCGGCAGCTCCAGCATGACCTTGATCGGCACGCCGGCCGCCCGGACGACGCCGGCGATGTCGTCGCGGAAGTCGTCGTAGCGGCCGCTCTTGAGCCAGCCGATCTGCACGCCGATGTCGATCTGCGTGGCCCCGGCCCGGACCAGGCTCTCCGCCTCGGCGGCCTTGCCGGCGCTGGTGGTCACGCCGACGGTGGGAAAGTCGAGCGCCGAGGCGACGCCCGCGTCGGTGCCGCGCAGCACCTCGGCCACCTCGGCGACCCAGGAGCCGGGCACCATGGCCGCGTCGAAGCCGTACCGGAGGGTCTCCTCGGCGTGCGCGACCATCCGGTCGCGGGTGACGCCGACGTCGATCAGCGTGTGTTGGATGTAGGGCGCCAGCGCCGCCGGGGTGATCTCGGCGTCGGGCAGGATGGCTGTGCTCACGTTCTTCTCCAAGTCGGTGCGTCGTGGTGCGGGCGGATGCCGGGCTACATGCGGTCCCGGTAGTAGTCGGGGACGACGACGCCGGGCTCGTCGAACCAGCGCGGCACGTCCACGCCGCAGACCAGCCCGACGTTGCCCCACGGGTTGAACGCGCCCGTGCGGACGATCGCCTTGGCCTGGTGGGCCAGTTCGCCGAGCATCTCGGCGTGCGGGCGGGTGGTCAGCGGCGCGCCGGGGAAGCGCTGCCCCAGCCAGTCCGCGAGGGGACGGTTGTGGGTGGTCACGTCCTCGGCCACGACGACGCCCTCGACGATGATCTCGTCGGCGACGAGGTCGAGCACGGTGGTGAGCCCAGGCAGGTCCTCGGCGACGGCGAGGTCGATGCGGTGCGCCGTGCGGGGGATCGGGAACCCGGCGTCGACCACGAGCAGGAGGTCGGTGTGGCCGAGGGTGGCGAGCACCCCGGACAGCTCGGCGTGGAGCAGGCCTCTGCGTTTCATGCGTTCTCCTTCATGGTGTGCGCGCCGGTGGCCAGCGCCATGACCTTCTCCTCGGTGGCCTGCTCCGCCGGGAGCACGCCGACCAGACGCCCGGCGGCCATGACGGCGATCCGGTCGCTGACGGTCAGCAGCTCGGGCAGGTCCGAGGAGGAGACGACGATCGACACGCCGTCGGAGGTCAGGCGGCGGAACAGCCGGTAGATCTCCGCCTTGGCGCCGACGTCGACGCCGCGGGTGGGTTCGTCGAGCAGCATCAGCCGGGGCTCGATGGACAGCCAGCGGGCGAGCAGGGCCTTCTGCTGGTTGCCGCCGGAGAGCTGGGTGATGCCCTGCGCGGTGCCGGACGTCTTCACCGTGAGCTCGCGGGCCCGGGTGTCGGCGTCGCGGCGCAGCGCCCCGCGCCGCAGCAGGCCGAGGCGCTGCCGGCGGCCGAGCGTCAGGACGTTGACGTTGTCGGCGACGCTCATCGTCGGCAGGATGCCCTGCTGCCGGCGTTCCCCGGGCAGGTAGGCGACGCGGGCGCGGATCGCGTCGCGGGGCCTACGCGCGGCGAACGGCTCGCCGTCGAGCCGCAGCTCGCCGCCGTGGACCGGGTCGGCGCCGAAGACGCCGCGCAGCAGCTCGACGCGGCCGCTGTCGGGCAGGCCGGCCACGCCGAGCACCTCGCCGGGCGCGACGTCGAGGTCGACGCCGGTGAACCCGGCCCCGGTCACGGCCCGCATCCGCAGCCGTGGGGTGGCCGTCGCCGCGGGAGCGACGGTGTCGTGCCGGGCGAACTCGGCGGCCAGCTCGCGGCCGACCATCGCCGAGACCACCTCGTCGGGGCTGACCCGGGCGGTGGGCCAGTCGGCGACGTGCCGACCGTCGCGCAGCACGTGGATGTGCTGGGACAGCGCGAAGACCTCGGGCATCCGGTGCGAGACGTAGAGCAGGGTGACGCCGTCGGCCTGCAGGGAGCGGATCACCTCGAACAGCCGGTCCGACTCGGCCGGGGACAGGATCGACGTCGGTTCGTCGAGGATGACCACCCGCGCCTCGCGGGCCAGGGACCGGGCGACCACCACCAGTTGCTGCGCGGCGGCGTCGAGGTGGCGGACGGTGCGCCGGGGGTCGACCCGCAGGCCGAGCCGGTCCAGCAGCTCGGCCGCGCGCTCGTCCATCCGCCGCCGGTGCGGGAAGGGCCGGGATCCCGGCTCGGCGCCGAGCATGATGTTCTCGGCGACGGTGCGGTCCTGGGCCAGGGCGAGCTCCTGCGGGACCAGCGCGACGCGGTGGCGGCTGAGCAGGGTGGCCGGGTCGAAGCGGCGTACCTCCTCGCCGGCCACCCGGACCGTACCGGTGGTGGGCGTGTCCAGCCCGGCCAGAATCTTCATGAGTGTCGACTTGCCGGCGCCGTTCTCCCCCATCACGGCGGTGAGGCTGCCGGCGGGGACGCTCAGGGTGACGTCCTGCAGGGCGCGGACGACGCCGAAGTGCCTCGACAGGCCGGTCACCTCGACGGCGGCCGTCGGCGGTGCGGCGATCGTGGCCGGGCTGGTCATCGGTCAGCCCTCCACCGGCACGTCGTCGACGGTGGCGGGGGTGACGACGAGGACGCCCGTGTCGACGCCGGCGATCGGGGTGCCGTTCTTGAGGAACTCGGCCAGCAGCTTGACCGCCTGGTAGCCCTGCTCGGCCGGGGCCTGGCTGATGGTCAGGTCGACCACGCCGGCCTTGAGGTACTCGACGGTCTGCGGCTGCACGTCGAAGCCCACCGAGTGGATCTTGCCGACGTTGCCGGACTGCTGGAGCCACTTGGCCCCGGCCGTGAAGCTGCAGCAGTCGAGCGAGACCAGGGCGATCGCGTCCTTCTGCGCGGCCATCGTCGACTCGATGGTGTTGTACGCGGCGCTGGGCTCGTTGCCGGTGTTCACCGGGCCGACGATCTGCAGGCCGGAGTCCTTGACCCCCTCCTGGAAGCCGGAGAACCGGTCGTTGGACCAGCCGGCGCCGGAGTCGACCGAGGCGACGACGACCTTGCCGGTCCTGCCCTTGAGCACGCCCAGCAGCTCCTTGGCCAGGGACCGGCCGGAGGCGACGAGATCCTGGCCGACGAAGCCCATCTGCTTGGACTCGGGGTTGTTGGTGTTGAACGAGATGATCGGGATGCCGGCGTCGTACGCCTGGGCGATGACCGGCTTGAGGGCGTCGTTGCTGGCCGAGGAGACCGCGAGGCCGTGGATCTGCTTCTGGTTGATCAGGGTCTGCAGCTCGGCGACCTGGTCGGCGGGGTTGCCGCCGGACGGGCCGATCATCTGGGCGTCGACGCCGAACTCCTTGGCGCCGCGCTCCATGCCCTGCCGGATCGGGACGGCGAAGGCCAGCGACGGGTCGTGGTAGCTGAGCTTGATCTTGAGCGGTTCGCCCTTTTCTACGGCTTCCTTGATGTAGTCGGCGAGCTTGAACCCGCCGCCGTTCTCGGCGGAGGCGGTGCTGGCCGGGGTGACCGCGCCGCAGGCGGAGTTCGCCAGCAGCGCCAGGCCGAGGGTCGCGACGACCGCGACCCGGCGCCGGAGGGACAGCTTCATCGGGTTGGCTCCTTGGGGTGTGGGGGGAAGGGGAGAAGGCGCGGGCCGGGGACGGTCACCGACGCCCGGAGCGTCTGCGCAGCCAGGTGTCGGCGGCGACGGCGAGGATGATCACCGCGCCGGTCGCCACGGTCTGCCAGAACGAGGAGATGCCGCGCAGGTTGAGGATGTTCTGCAGGACGCCGATGAACGCGACGCCGATGACGGTGCCGAGCATGGTGCCGGAGCCGCCGAACAGGGCCGCCCCGCCGATGATCACGGCGGAGATGGCGGTCAGCTCCATGCCGGTGCCGGTCACGCCCTGCACGTAGGACAGGAACGACAGGCCGAGCACGCCGGCCAGGCCGGCGAGCGTCCCGGACAGGGTGAACGCGGCGACCTTCACCCGGCCGGTGTCGATGCCGCACAGCCGGGCGGCCTCGGCGCTGCCGCCCACGGCGTAGGTGTTGAAGCCGTAGCGGGAGCGGGACAGCACGATCGTGCCGACGACGGCGACGAGCGCGAACAGCACGAGCTGCATCGGCACGACGCCGAACAGCTTGCCCTGGCCGAGCAGGTTGAACTCGGCCACGGCGGGGTCCTTGGCCGACAGCGAGATCGGCGCGCCGCCGCTGAGCAGCAGCGTCACGCCCCGGTAGACGCTCAGGGTGCCGAGCGTGACGATGAACGACGGGATGCCGAAGCCGACCGTCATCAGCCCGTTGAGCAGCCCCGCGGCCGCGCCGGCGGCGATGCCGCCGAGGGCGGCCAGCGGCCAGGCGACGTCGGAGGTCATGAGCAGCCCGCAGACGACGGCGCCGAGGCCGTAGATCGAGCCCACCGAGAGGTCGATCTCGGCGTTGATGATCACGAACGTGACGCCGACGGCCATGATGCCGATCTGGGCGATCTGCTGACCGACGGTGAGGAAGTTGCCCGTCCCCACGAAGCCCGGGGCGATCAGGGTGCCCAGGGCGAACAGCACGACGAGGGCGAGGAAGGTGCTGGCCTCCCGGGCGTGCAGGAAGCGGCGCAGCGGGGAACGGGCGGGCGGGGCGGCGGCGGGCTTCGCCACCGGGGGCGCCACGGGGGTGGTGGTCTGGGCCATCGGTCTCATCTCCTCAGCAGGGCCGCGACGTCGTCCGGGTAGGGCAGGGCGGGAATCACCTCGGCGACGCCGACGGCGTGCGCGCCGGCCGCGGCGGCGAAGCGCACCGCGTCGGTGAGGGCGTCGCCACGGGCCAGGGCCACGGCGAGCGCCCCGGTGAACGCGTCACCCGCGCCGGTGGTGTCGACGACGCGGGCGACGGTGACCGGGTCGACGCGGGTGCGCCGCCCGTCGTGGTCGACGAGGGCGCCGTCGGCGCCGAGGGTGAGCACGATCGTCCCGGCGTACCGGGTGCGCAGCAGGTCCACCAGCTCGTCGCCGGTGGCCGGGTCCGCGGGGTCGCGACCGGTGAGCACCCGGGCCTCGCTGGCGTTGGGCGTGACCACGTCGATCCAGGCCCACGCCTCGTCGGGCAGCGCGACGGCGGGGGCGGGGTTGAGCAGCGTGCGTACGCCGCGCTCGTGGGCGGTGCGCAGCGCGGCGAGGGCCACCGGCAGCGGGATCTCCAGGGAGACCACGACCAGGTCCGCCTCGGCGATGCGGTCGGCGAAGCCCGCGACGTCGGCGGGGGTCAGCTCGTCGAGCGCGCCGGGGGCGATGGCGATGCGGTTCTCGCCGTCGGCGTCGACGAGGATGACGCCGACCATGGTGGCGGAGGCGGTGGTGGTGCGCACGCCCGCCGCGTCCACCCCCTCCCGCGCCCAGAGCTCCCGGGCGGCGGCGCCGAACTGGTCGGCGCCGACGGCGGTCAGCAGGCTGACCCGCGCGCCGAGCCGGGCGGCGGCGACGGCCTGGTTCGAGCCCTTGCCGCCGTGGCCCGAGGCGAAGCTGCCGCCGGAGAGGGTCTCCCCGGCCACCGGCACCCGGGGCACCCGCATGGTCAGCCCGGCGCCGTAGCTGCCGATCACTGCTATCTTCATCCCGACCCCATGTTCATGGACAACCATGTACAACTCAGGGGACCGTAAGGATCGCCGAAGGGCGGTGTCAAGGGCTACGCCGACATTTCGCGGCAACATTCCCGCAACCTGGAAGCGCGCCGAACAGCGCCGAAAGGAGGCTTAGGCCTCCTTCGCGAAGATGATCCCTGCGGCTTTCGTACCATATGGGGCATTTGTTTCCGGCGGCACCGCCGGGCCGGCGCGCCGCGGCCGGACCGCGCGGGCGAGCCCGGGATCCGACCCGCCGACCATAGGGCCACGCTATGAACCGTTCGGTATATATCGATGTCCGCGGATTGACCTTAGGCTCCCCACAACCGCTCGGACCGGCCCTACGGGTTCACGAAGCCCGGGCCGGCCAGAACAAGGGAGGACCGGGAGATGACACTCCCCCGCACGAGCCCCCGCCGGTTGGCCGCCTTCGGCGTCCTCACCACCGCCGCGTTGGCCGCCGCCACGGTCGGTGCGCCGGCCAGCGCGGCGCCCGCCACCGGCGAGATCCTGTCCGCCGGCAGCGCCACGGCGGTCAAGGACAGCTACATCGTGGTGCTGAAGGACAGCGCCGTCGGTGGCCGGGCCGGTACCCGGGCCGCCGCCGTCGCGAGCTCGGCCGGCACCCTCGCCGGCCGGTACGGCGCCACTGTCGGCCACGTGTACGGCGAGGCGCTCAACGGCTTCGAGGTCCGGCTGTCGGAGCGGGCCGCCAAGCGGCTGGCCGCCGACCCGGCCGTGGCGTACGTCGAGCAGAACCAGACCGTGACGGCCACCACGACCCAGACCAACCCGCCGTGGGGCCTGGACCGGATCGACCAGGCCGCCCTCCCGCTGTCGGGCACCTACAGCTACGTCAGCACCGGCTCGGGCGTCACCGCGTACATCATCGACACCGGCATCCGGACCACCCACAGCCAGTTCGGCGGGCGGGCCGTCGACGGCTACGACGCGGTCGACAACGCCCTGCCGGCCGCGGACTGCAACGGCCACGGCACGCACGTCGCCGGCACCGTCGGCGGGTCGACCTACGGCGTGGCCAAGAGCGTCCGGCTGGTGGCCGTGCGGGTGCTCAACTGCTCCGGCAGCGGCACCACCGCGGGCGTCATCGCCGGCATCAACTGGGTGACCTCCAACCACCAGGCCGGCCAGCCGGCGGTGGCGAACATGAGCCTCGGCGGCGGCCTCAACACCTCCCTGAACACCGCCGTGGCCAACTCGATCGCCGACGGCGTCACCTACGCGGTGGCCGCCGGCAACTCCAACGCCAACGCCTGCAACACCTCCCCGGCCGCCGTGCCCACGGCCCTCACCGTCGGCGCGACCCAGAGCGACGGCGCCCGCGCGTCGTACTCGAACTACGGCTCCTGCCTGGACATCTTCGCGCCGGGCTCGGCCGTGCTGTCCGCCTGGTACACCAGCGACACGGCCACCAACACCATCAGCGGCACCTCGATGGCCTCGCCGCACGTGGCCGGCGGCGCCGCCCGCGTGTTGCAGAACAACCCGTCGTGGACCCCGGCGCAGGTGGCGTCGTACCTGACCTCCACCGCCAGCACCGGCACGGTGGGCAGCCCCGGCAGCGGCTCGCCGAACCGCCTGCTCTACCTCTCCCCCACCAGCTGACCTGACGACCAGCCGCCGGCCCCGGGGTGACCACCCCGGGGCCGGCGCGTCGGAGGAAAGGACCGGACATGATCGTTCCTGGCACCCGACGCCGGCGGTCGCTGGCGGCCGCCCTCGGCGTCGCCCTCGCGCTCGGCGCGGGCCCGGCCGCCGCGTCGCCGGCCGCCGCGGCCACCGGACCCATCCGGCACGCCGGCGGCGCGACCGCCGTGCCCGACAGCTACCTCGTGCTGCTGGACGACCGGGCCGCCGCCGGGTCGGCCGCCGCGGTCGCCGCCACCGCCGACCGCCTCGCCGGCAGGTTCGGCGGCGTACGCGGCCACGTCTACCACGCCGCCGTACGCGGCTTCGAGATCCGCCTGCCCGAGCGGGCCGCCCGCCGCCTCGCCGCCGACCCGGCCGTGGCGTACGTCGAGCAGAACCACGTGACGACGCTCGCGGCCGGCGTCCAGCTCAACCCGCCCTCGTGGGGACTGGACCGCATCGACCAGCGCGCGCTCCCGCTCGACGGCCGGTACGCCTACCCGAACACCGCGCCGAACGTGCGCGCCTACGTCCTGGACACCGGCATCCGCGCCAGCCACGTCGACTTCGGCGGCTCGGTGACCGGCGGATACGACGCGGTCGACGGGGCGCTGCCGGCCGACGACTGCAACGGCCACGGCACCCACCTCGCCGGCACGGTCGGCGGCCAGCTGCACGGGGTGGCCAAGGACGTCCGGCTGGTGCCGGTGCGGGTGCTCAACTGCACCGGCAGCGGCACCTGGGCCCAGGTCATCGCCGGCATCGACTGGGTCACCCGCAACGCGGTGAAACCCGCCGTGGCCACCATGGGCCTCGGCGGCAGCGCCAGCAGCACCGTGGATGCCGCGCTGACCGCCTCCATCAGCTCCGGCGTCACGTACACGGTGCCCTCGGGCAGCTCGTCCAGCGACGCCTGCAACTTCTCGCCCGCGCGGGTGCCCACGGCGCTGACGGTCTCCGGCACCCTCCCCACCGACGTGAAGATGAGCTCGGCCAACTACGGCGTCTGCGTGGACATCTTCGCCCCCGGCGGCAGCATCACCTCGACCTGGAACACCAGCGACACGGCCACCAACACGGTCAGCGGCAGCCCGATGGCCGCCGCGCACGTCGCCGGCTGCGCCGCCCTCGTGCTCTCCGACCATCCCACCTGGACGCCGGCGCAGGTGGCGGCGCACCTCGCCGCGACCGCGACCGTCGGTGTCGTCGGCAGCGCGGGCGCCGGCTCGCCGAACCGGATGCTCTACTGCGGCCCCTGACGCCCCGGTGACCGTCCCGCCCGCGGGCCGCGCGGGCGGGACGCTCGGTCAGCGCCGCAGCACGGTGACCGCCTCGGCCCCGCCGACCAGGTCCAGGTCGAGGCGGTCGGTGGCGGTCTCCCAGCCCGGGGTGGCGATGACCGCGCCGCCGGCCACGCCGACGCGCCGCTCGGCGTGCACGGTGACCGAGCCGGCCCCCCGGACGGCCCGCACCCGCACCGGCCGCAGGTCCGGCATGGTCACCGTGAGCTGGTTGGCCCCGGCCGTCAGCCGCACGGCCAGGCTGCCCGCCGCGGCCGGCAGCCGCAGCTCCGTGCGGTCGGTGCCCCCGGCGAGATCCACGCCGATCAGCCGGCCGGCGCGCAGGTCGAGCAGCTGGGTGCTCGCGCCGCCGCCCATCACCAGCCGCCAGGCCACCCGCGAGGTGAGCCGGATCTGCACCGCCCCGGGGCCGGCGCGGCCGGTGGGCGTCAGGTGCAGCGCGACGCCCTCGGCGGTGCGCACCGGCCGCGGGACGCTGTCGCCGTCGACCGGGGTGCTGATCCGGTAGAGGTCCGCGCCGAGGTCGGCGAGGCGCAGGTCGACGGCGGTCGTGCCGGTGACCAGCTCGAACGCGGCCCGGGACCGCCCGCCCAGGGGCGCGGTGACCGTGTGCGGGAGGCCACCGCCGGCTGCCGGGCCACCGCCGCCCACCGCCGGCCCGGTCCCCGCCGCGCGCAG
Organism: Micromonospora carbonacea; assembly: GCF_014205165.1. NCBI lineage: Bacteria > Bacillati > Actinomycetota > Actinomycetes > Micromonosporales > Micromonosporaceae > Micromonospora > Micromonospora carbonacea. The sequence goes on from NZ_JACHMZ010000001.1 coordinate 3,471,712, forward strand.
GCCGGGCGGGCCCGAGGCGAGGGCGAACGCGCCGGCGGCGAGCAGGGCCAGGATCACCCCGACTCCGACGACGCCGAGGACCGGTCGACGGCGGGGGCCCGCGCGGCGCCCGGGTTCGACGTCGATCACCGGGCCCGCGAAGAAGCCCGACCCGCCGTACGCGTCGGCCCGGCGCGCGGCGTCGACGTCGACGTGGGGATCGGGCTCCACCACGACCCCCGTGACGACGCGCGGCCGGCGACCGTCGGCGTCGGACGGTGCGGGACGCGTCTCGGGTACGGACATGCGCTGACCTCTCTCCCGGTGGGCGGCACCGGGGAGTACGGATCCGGGGCCGGGATCGATCGACGCCCGGCGCGGCGTTCCGGTCGTCGCCACCGGCCGCCCCGCGCGGGACGGCCACGCCGCCGCCGGCACCCCGGCGGCGGCGTGGCGCGGGTGGGTCCGGTCAGTAACGCGACCACTTCTGGTTGGCCGCGCCCGTGCAGTCCCAGAGCTGGAGCTTGCCGCCGTTGGCCGGGTTCTGGTCGCGGACGTCGACGCAGCGGTTGGCGCTGAGGTTCACCAGGTCACCGTTGCCGTTGAGGGTGAACCGCTGGACCGGGTTGCCGTTGCAGGTGACGAGGTTGACCTCGGTGCCGTTCGCGGTGCCGGCCCAGGCCGGGTCCATGCACTTGCCCATCGCCCGCACGGTGCCGTCGGAGGCGAACGTCCAGGCCTGGGCGGCGGTGGTGTTGCAGTCCCAGATCTGGAGCTTGGCGCCGTCGACGGGGTCGGCGTTGGGGATGTCGACGCACCGGCCGCTCTGCGCGCCGCGCAGCCGGGTGGTGCCGGCCGGCGGGTTGCCGCCGGAGGTGTACCCGGAGACCCGGACGTAGTCGACCAGCATCTGCTGCGGGAACTGCGTGGTGGCGTCGGGGTAGCCCGGCCAGTTGCCGCCCACCGCCACGTTGAGGATCATGAAGAACGGGTGGTCGAACACCCAGCGGTTGCCGCCGAGCCGGCTCGGGTCGACCCGGTGGTACTCGACGCCGTCGAGGTACCAGATGATCGAGTTGGGCTCCCAGTCGACCCGGTAGGTGTGGAAGGCGTCGGCCAGCGGGGCGCCGATGGTGCGGCTGTTGGTGATGCCGCCGCCACCGGAGTAGCCGGGGCCGTGGATGGTGCCGTACACGGTGTTCGGCTCGCGGCCGATGTTCTCCATGATGTCGATCTCGCCCGCGTTCGGCCAGCCGACGCTGCCCATGTCGTTGCCGAGCATCCAGAACGCCGGCCAGATGCCCTGGCCCCGGGGAATCTTGATCCGGGCCTCGAACCGGCCGTACGCCTGGGTGAAGGTCGCGGCGGTCAGCAGCCGGGCGGAGGTGTACTCGCACCGGCCGTAGTGGCACTGGTAGTTCGCCGGGTTCTCCTTGCGCGCGGTGATGACCAGGTTGCCCTGGCCGTCGTGCACGGCGTTGCTGGTGCTGTTGGTGTAGTACTGCCGCTCGTTGTTGCCCCAGCCGCTGCCGCCGATGTCGAACCGCCACCGGCTCTGGTCGACGGGCGTGCCGGCCGGGGCGTTGAACTCGTCCTGCCAGGTGATCGCCCCGATGGCCGCGGCGGCGGGTTCGGCGTGGCCGGGCAGGACGAGGGACACGGTGGAGGCGACGAGCGCGGCGGCGGCGAGGGCGAGCGCCCGGGGGACGGATCGGAGTCTGGTCACTGGGTCTCCTCGGTGGACGGTCCGGGCGGCGACGAGAGTGAGGCGGCCGCCCGGCGACGGCGCGCAGAGAGCGCTCTCTCTATAGCGAAGTCTGTCGATGCATCATCTTTCCGTCAAGACTCCTGCCAGTTCCGGAGGGTCACCGGGGGAACCCGGGGCGTCGCCCCGGCGGGCCGGCGGGCGGCGGAACCCGTAGAGTCTCGCCGTGATCGAGATCGGCGCACGGGTCGACCTGCCCCACCCCACCGGCCGGGTCTGGCGCGCGTTGACGGACCCGACGCTGCTGGCCCGCTGGTACACCGAGGTCGAGCCCGCCGTCGGCCGGCCGGGCCGGCTGCTGCTCTACACGGCGGGGCTGCCCGGCTTCGACGCCGCCGTCGACGCGGAGGTGACCGAGCGGCGGGAGCCGGACGCGCTCGCCCTGCGCTGCCAGGAGGCCGGCCGGCGCACCCTGCTGAGCTGCGCCGTCACCCCCACCGCCGAGGGCTGCCGGCTGACGGTCCGCGAAGCCCTCGACCACGGCCCCTGGCCCGTCGAGCAGCGCGTGCGCCGCGAGCAGTTCTACCAGCAGGCGCTCACCGGCCGGCTGCCCGCCATCCTCGACTGGCTGGCGTTCCAGCAGGTCGACCTGCTCCGCGACCAGGGCCCGCCGACGGCCGAGATGCCGGTCGTCGAGGCGGCCGGCCCCGCGCCCCGGGCGCGCCGTCGGCGACGGGCCCCGCTGGTCGCGGCGCTCGGCGGTGGCGTGCTGGTCACCGGGCTCGCGACCTGGGCGCTGCTGCCCTCGGACCCGGACCGCGCCGCCGCCCCGGAACCGGCGACCGTCCCGCCCGTCGCGACCACCGCCGCCACCAGCGGTCCGCCCCGGGCCACCCCGACCGCCCGGCCCACCCGCGAGGCCACCCCCAGCGCCCGCCCGAGCCGCTCCGCCCCGCCCACGCCGTCGCGGACGCCCACCGCGGCCCCGACGCCGGCGACGCCCCTCGCCGCCCGGTACGAGACCGTGGACACCCGGTTCTTCGGCTACACCGGCGAGGTGGTCGTCGACAACGCGGCCGGCGCGGCGGCCCGCGACTGGACGGTGGTGCTCACCCTGCCCTCGGGCAGCACGATCGACGACGTCGAAGGCGGCGAGTGGGAGCAGGACGGCCGGTCCGTGACCATCACCGGGCCGGCGGTGCCACCGGGCGGATCGCAGACCGTCCGGTTCGACGTCCGCGACGCCGACCCGTTCGTCAAGGCGCCCGAGGCGTGCGCGGTGGCGGACACCCCGTGCGCCGGCCTGTGACGGTCACCGGGGCGGATCACCGGAAGGGCCGGCCCCGGCCCAGGGCGTCGGCGTACCCCCAGCGGCCCCGGATGTCGAGCAGCTCGATCTGGCCCATCTCCTCCGGCACCCCGGCGTCGACCGCCAGGTGGTCGTTGTGGGGTTCGAGGCCGAGCAGCGCGCGCAGCAGCAGCAGCGGCGCCCCGGCGGAGGGCGCGTACGGGTTGTCGGTGAAGTGGTGCGGCACGGGCACCCGGGTGACGGCCCGGTCGTAGCCGGCGAAGTACGGGGGCAGCGCGCCCTCGAAGTGCTGTCCCGCCTCCAGCAGCGCCAGCGCGATCCGGGCCGCCTCCTGGCGGAAGCCGTAGCGGCGCAGCCCCCAGACGATGAGGGAGTTGTCCGCCGGCCAGATCGCGCCGGTGTGGTGGCCCAGCGGATTGAACTGCCCCTCGGTGCTGGCCAGGGTGCGCACCCCCCAGCCGGAGAACAGGGCCGGCCCGAGGAGGTGGCCCACCACGCCCGCGGCGCGTTCCGGCGCGACGATCCCGCTCCACAGCAGGTGCCCGAGGTTGGACGCCAGCGCGTCGACCCGCTGGCCGTCGGCCTGCAACGCCAGCGCGTAGCAGCCCCGGTCGGGCATCCAGAAGTCCCGGTCGAACCGCTCCCGCAGGGCGACGGCGTCGCGTTCGAGCCGGTCGGCGTAGGCCGGGTCGTTCCAGAACAGCCGGGCCATCCGGGCCGCCCGCAGCCGGGCGTCGTAGGCGTACCCCTGGATCTCGCAGATCGCCTGCGGGTAGCTGGCGAGCCGGCCGTCGCGGAAGCAGATGGCCTGCGCCGAGTTGCGCCAGCTCTCGTTGACCGGCCCGGCCCGGCGCTGCCGGCGGCTGGACCAGACGTAGCCGTCGCCGACCGCGTCGGCGTAGTCGTCGAGCCAGCCGATCGCGGCGCGGACCTCGAACTCGTAGCGGCGGACCAGCTCGGCGTCGCCGGTCCAGCGTTCGTACTCGTCGAGCAGGATGACGAACAGCGGCGTGGTGTCGGCGGCGGAGAAGTCGGTCGCGTCGGGGGTGTCGGCGAAGGCGGCCGACTCGCCGTAGCGGCTCTCCTGGACGATCCGGCCCGGCTGCTCGCCGCGGAACGGGTCCATCCGGGCGCCCTGGCTCAGCGCCAGGATCCGCAGCGTGCTCACGGCCCGGTGCGGCAGGAACGGCAGCACCTGGAGGCTGCTGACCAGGCTCTCCCGGCCGAGCAGGGTCATCGACCAGGGCAGGCCGGTGGCGGGCAGCCGGTCGCGGTAGTTGAGGCCCGGGTAGTACAGGGCGGCCAGGTCGCGCACGCTGCGCCGGTACGCCTCGGCCAGCGGCCCGTGGTCGGCGCGCAGCTCGGGCACCCCGGCGACGATCTCGTCGATCTCCCGGCCGGCCTCGGCGCGGGACCGGTGGATGGAGCTGCGCAGCCGTTCCCGCAGGTCCCGTCGGCGCAGGTCCCGCACCAGGGTCAGCACGCGCAGCCGGACCGTCCAGGTGTCGTGCGGGGCGACGGAGACCGCGAAGGAGAATCCGCGCTCGTCGACGCTGGCGGGCGCGCTGGCCGAGACGACCGTCTCCCGGTGCAGGGTGTGTCTGCGGTAGTGCAGCCGCAGCGAGCTGCCGTCGATCGTGGTGGTCACCTCGCGGGCCCGGCGCAGGCCGTCGCGGATGTCCTGCACCTCCGCGAAGTCCGCCCCGACGTCCAGCCGGACGGTGTACCGCACCGGGTCCGCACCGTAGTTGAACAGGGTGACCTCCTCCTCGAAGGCCTCCCCCACGAAGCGGTGCCGCAGGATCGACGTGGTGGCGTTGACGTAGTGGGTGGGCTCGCCGGGCACCAGGGCGAACTTCGACTCGAAGGAGCGCACGTCGTCGATCGACAGTTCGGTGAGTCGTTCCCCGTCGAGGCTCAGCCGCCAGGTCGACAGGAAGCGGGTGTCGAAGAAGAAGAGGCCGAGCGGGGTGACCGGTTCGGCCACGACGTCCCCGTTGCGGGAGCTGATCATGAACATGTTGCCGTAGAAGATGCTGGTCGTGTCGTGCGACCCGACGCCGTCGCGCTCGACGTCGGGCAGCACGTCGGCGCCCGGTCCGGTGGCACGGCTGTCGGCGCGGACGGGCAGCAGCCGGCGGAAGACCAGGAACAACGGCAGGTCGCCCTCGACGGACACCACGCCGCGAAAGAGCATCGCCACGCTGTGGTCGGCGCCGGCGACCAGCCGTTCGAACGTCTCGGGCCGCATCTCCACCAGGCAGTCCGGGTCGTGGCCGTGGCGGGCCACCCGGGCCCGCCCGCCGTCGAGGGTGACGAACCAGGTGCTGGTCGACCCGTCGTCGGTGACGAAGCGGAACGCGATGAGCCCGGTGGGCGTGGTGGGCAGTCGGCCCCGGGACGCCTCCGGGAGGCCGGTGAAGAACCGGTCGAGTTCCGCGCTCACGGGGCGCTCCTGTCACCACGCACCCGCACACCCCTTCCGCTATAGCTGACGAAACGGATGTAATGGCACGAAGGCCACAGTACGCTATGGCGGCCCGCGACGGCCGCGCTTCAGTGGAACGAGAAGCTCATCCACCCACCGCCCGGGAGGGCCCGATGACCGACCGACACACCGCCGCCGGGATGCGCTACTGGACGTACGGACGCGGCCGGCGCGACACGTTTCTGCTGGTGCACGGCTGGTGCTGCGACCACCGGTTCATGGAGCCGGTCGCCCGGCACCTGGCCGGCCGACCCGCCCGGGTGATCGCGGTCGACATGCCGGGGCACGGGCAGAGCCCGCCGCCGCCCGAGGGCTACGGCGTGGAGCAGCTCGCCGCCCGGCTCCGGGCCCTGGCCGCCGAGCTCGACCTGCGGCGGGTGGTCGTGATCGGGCACAGCCTGGGCGGGGTCTGGTCGCTCGCCGCCGCCGCCGGCGACCGGGACCGCTTCGCCGGCCTGGTCATGCTCGACTCCGCCGTGGCCGGGCCGCCGGGTGCCGCCGGCGCGATCGAGGAGATCGCCCGGTCGCTGCGCGACGACACCACCGGCGCGGTCCGGGAGTCGATCGTCCGGTCGTACTTCCTGCCGCAGTCCGACCCCCGGCTGGTGGAGTGGGTGGTCTCGGCCATGGCGCGCCCGTCCACCGAGGTCGCGTACGCGCCGATCGCCGCCCTGGCCGCGTTCGTCGGCGACGGCGGCGACGAGGCGGCCCTGACCCGGTGGGACCGCCCGCTGCTCCTGGTCGGCAGCAACGCGCCGTTCGCCGACTACGCCCGGCTCGCCCGGCTGGCCCCGCAGGCGAACATCGGCCAGGCCGCCGGCTCGGGGCACTTCGTCCAGCTCGAGGTGCCGGACCAGGTCAACGCGATGATCGACCGGCACCTGGAGCTCAACGGCTGACCAGCACCGGCGGGGCCGGCCCGCCCGGTCAGCGGGAGTAGTGCTCGACGACGAGCTGCTCGTCGCAGATCACCGGCACCTCGGCCCGCCGGGGCAGCCGGGTGAGCCGGGCGGCGAGGCCCGCCAGGTCGACGTCGAGGTACGGCGCGGGCCGCTGCGGCGCGTGCGCTCCCCCGGCGGCGACCAGGAACGGCGTCTTGCCCCGGCTGCGCGCGGCCACCGCGATCTCGTCGCCGGGGCGCAGCCGCGCCGACGGACGGTCCACCCGGCGGCCGTTGACGGTCAGGTGCTGGTGGGTGACGAGCTGCCGGGCCTGGTAGATGGTGCGGGCGAACCCCGCGCGCAGCACGAGGGCGTCGAGCCGGGTCTCCAGGTCGACGACGAGCTCCTCGCCGGTCTTGCCCGGCCGGCGCGCCGCCCGGTCGAACGCCCGCCGCAGCTGCCCCTCCCGCAGGTCGTACTGCGCCTTGAGGCGCTGCTTCTCCAGCAGCCGGACCTTGTAGTCGCTGTCCTTGGTCCGGGCCCGGCCGTGGTCCCCGGGCGGGAACGGGCGGCGCTCCAGGTACCGCACGCACTTGGGGGTCAGGGCGATGCCGAGGCGGCGCGACCGCTTGGCCTTGGGGCGGGACTGATTCATCATCTGCCTCTCAGGTAAGGTAAGCCTAACCTAATAGGAGGTGCAGATGTCGGGCAACATCCCCCCGGCCACCGTCGCGGTGGCCGCCGGCACACCGGCCGAGCGGCTGCGTACCCTGCTCGTTGCCGCCGACTCGGTGACGCTGCTGACCCCGACACACCGGGCCGAGCTCACCGGCCGGCACCGGGTGGGCCCCGACGGCCGGCTCCGCGTCGAGCTGCCGGCCGACTCCGGCGCGGCCCGGGAGCTGGCCCGGGAGGGGGACCTGCCCGCCGTCGTGCACGCGGCGGACCTCGCCCCGGTCCCGATGCCCGACCGGGTACGCGGCCGGGCCACCCTCACCGGCTGGCTGACCGTCGAGGGGCTGCGCGGCCGGCGGCCCGACCTCGTCGCGGTGCTGCACCTCGCCACGGCCGGGATCACCGACACCGGCGGCACCACCCCGGTCGACCCGGACGCGTTCGCCACGGCCCGCCCCGACCCGCTCGCCCCCGCCGAGACGGAGCTGCTGCGTCGCCTCGCCACCGACGCGAGCACCGTGGAACAGCTCACCGGGCTGGTCCCCGCGCGGCTGCGGCCGGCCGACGCCCGGATCCACCTGCTGCGGCTGGACCGCGCCGGCATCGTCCTGCGGGTGCAGGCCCCCGCCGGGTCCACCGCGCGTGCGCACGACGTGCGACTGCCCTTCGCCCGGCCGCTGCGCGACCCAGACCAGCTCGACGCGCGCCTCGACGCGCTGCTCGGCCGGCCACCGCGCCGCGCCCTGCGCACCCGGGGGTGAGGGTCCACGCCCGACCGCCGGTGGCGGGCGTCGGTCATGCTCGAAGGGTGATTCGCTTTCTGTTGAACGTATTGTGGCTCGTCTTCGGCGGCGGGATCGTCCTGGCCCTCGGGTACGGGATCGCGGCGCTGATCTGCTTCGTGCTGGTCGTCACGATCCCGTTCGGCGTCGCGTCGCTGCGGCTGGCCAGCTACTCGCTGTGGCCCTTCGGCCGGACGGTGGTGCCGAAGCCGGGCGCGGGCGTCGGCTCCGGTCTGGCCAACGTGCTGTGGGTGGTGCTCGCGGGCTGGTGGCTGGCCCTGTCGCACATCGTCGCCGGCGTCGCCCTCTGCGTCACGATCATCGGCATCCCGTTCGGGATCGCCAACTTCAAGCTCGTCCCCGCCGCGTTCTGGCCCCTGGGGCGGGAGGTCGTCGACGCGCCGTAGCCGCCGGATCGTCGGCCGGCCCCGAGGAGCGCGACGCCGCCGAGCCGGCGGCCCGGCAATGACCTGCGCCGTCGGGGTCAGGGGCGGTAGCGGTAGCCCATGCCCGGTTCGGTGATCAGGTGCCGGGGCCGGGCCGGGTCGTCCTCCAGCTTGCGCCGCAGTTGGGCCATGTACTGCCGCAGGTAGTTGGTTTCGTTCTGGTATTCCGGTCCCCACACGTCGTGCAGCAGCTGCCGCTGGCTGACCAGCTTGCCGGGGTGGCGCAGCAGCTTGTCGAGCACCGCCCACTGGGTGGGGGTGAGCCGCACCGGCGCGCCGTCGTCGCGGGTGACCGTGCGGTCGACCAGGTCGACCGTGTGCCGCCCCACCCGCGGGGCCGGGGTCGCGCCGTCCGCCGACGGGGTGGCGAGGCGGCGGGTGACGGCGCGGATGCGGGCGAGCAGTTCGTCGACGCCGAAGGGCTTGGTGACGTAGTCGTCGGCGCCCGCGTCGAGGGCGGCGACCTTGTCCTCGCTGCCGGCCCGGCCCGACAGCACGATGATCGGCACGCTCGTCCACCCGCGCAGGCCCCGGATCACCTCCACGCCGTCGAGGTCGGGCAGCCCGAGGTCGAGCACCACCAGGTCCGGCGGGTGGGCGGCGGCGGCCTTCAACACGGCCGTGCCCGTCTCGGCGACCCGCACGTCATAGCCGCGGGCACGCAGGTTGATGCGCAGCGCGCGCAGGATCTGGGGCTCGTCGTCGACGACGAGGATGCGGCTCATTCCTGCGGCCCCTCCGGCTGGTGCTGCGCTTGCGGCTGACCCCGTTCCCCGGCCTCCGGCGGCCCGGGGCGGACCGGCGGACCGGCGGCGGGCAGGCGCAGCACCATGGTCAGCCCCCCACCGGGGGTGGTCTCGGGGGTGATGGTGCCACCCATGGCCTCGACGAGGCCGCGGGACAGGGCGAGACCGAGGCCCACCCCGGTCTGGTTGTCGCGGTCGCCGAGGCGCTGGAACGGCAGGAAGACGTGCTCCCACTGGTCGGCGGGGATGCCGGGGCCGGTGTCGACCACCCGCAGCTCGACCTGGCCGGCGTGGGCGCTGGCGGCGACGGTGGGCGGCCGGCCGGGCGGGCTGTGCCGCAGGGCGTTCGCGACGACGTTGACCAGCACGCGTTCCAGCAGCCCGGGGTCGGCCCACGCGGCGGGCAGGTCCGTGGGGAGGTCGGTGCCGACGTCGGCGGCGGCCGGGCCGAGCTCGTCCAACGCCCGGGGCACCACGTCCTCCAGCCCGACCGCGGTGGCGGTGACGCCGAGCGCGCCGGCCTGCAACCGGCTCATGTCCAGCAGGTTCGCCACCAGCCGACCCAACCGGTCGAGGGACTCGTCGGCGGTGGCGAGCAGCTCCTCGCGGTCGTCGGCGTCGAACTCGACGTCGGGGCTGCGCAGGCTGCTCACCGCCGCCTTCGCCGACGCCAGGGGCGTACGCAGGTCGTGGCTGACGGCGGCGAGCAGCGCGGTGCGCATCCGGTCGGCCTCCGCGAGGGGCCCGGCGGCGGCGGCCTGAACAGCGAGGCGTTCCTGCCGCAGCGCGACGGCGGCCTGGGCGGCGAACGCCTCGACGACGCGCCGGTCGGCGGCCGCCAACCGCCGGCCGGACAGCACGACGGTGAGCGTGTCGTCGACGGGCACGGCCGTCTCCCCCGCGTCGGGGCTGCCGGCCGGGGCGTCCCCGACGCTGGCCACCACCCGCCAGGCGGCCCGGTCCCGGTCCCGGTCGGGGCGGCCCCGCGCCTCGTCGACCAGCTCCAGGACGCTGACCGCGCGCAGCGCGAACGTCTCCCGCAGCCGGTCCAGCAGGGCCGGCAGCGGACGCTCGCCGCGCAGCACGCCGCCGGCCACGGTGGCGAGGGTCTGCGCGTCGGCGGAGGCCCGGGCGGCCTCCCTGGTGCGCCGGGCGGCAACGTCGACGACCCAGCTCACGGCGACGGCGACGCCGACGAAGACGCCCAGCGCCAGCAGGTTGTCGGCCTCGGCGATGGTCAGCGTGCGGTACGGCGGGGTGAAGAACCAGTTGAGCAGCAGCGACCCGCCGAGGGCGGCGACCAGCGCCGGCCAGAGGCCGCCGACCAGGGCCACCCCCACGACCCCGGCGAGGAACAGCAGGATGTCGTTGGTGAGGGTGAGATCCGGCAGGGTGCGCAGCCCCAGGGTGAGCGCCGGCATGCCGAGCGCCGCGAGGGCGAAGCCGAGCAGCCTGCGCCGCCGCGACAGGGCGGCCGGCGTGGCGGCGGCCCGCCGGCCGCGCCCGGCCTCGGGGTGGGTGACCAGGTGCACGTCGATCGGCCCGGACAGGGCGGTGGTGGTGACGCCGACGCCCCGGGAGAAGAGCTGGGCGAACCGGCCCCGGCGGCTCGCGCCGAGCACGAGCTGGGTGGCGTTGACACCCCGGGCGAAGTCGAGCAGCGCCGCCGGGACGTCCGCGCCGAGCACCTGGTGGTAGGTGCCGCCGAGGCCCTCGACGAGGACCCGCTGGCGGGCCAGCCGGGCGGGGTCGGCGCCGGCCAGGCCGTCGCTGCGGGCGACGTGCACGGCCAGCAGGTCCGCGCCCCGGCCCCGGGCGGCGATCCGGGCGGCGCGGCGGATCAGCGTGTCCCCCTCCGGCCCGCCGGTCAGGGCCACGACGACGCGTTCGCGGGCCTCCCAGGTGTCGGAGATGCCCTGCTGGGCGCGGTACGCGCCGAGCTGGTCGTCGACGGTGTCGGCGAGCCAGAGCAGGGCCAGCTCGCGCAGGGCGGTGAGGTTGCCGACCCGGAAGTAGTTGCCGAGGGCGGCGTCGATCCGGTCGGGGCCGTAGACGTTGCCGTGGGCCATCCTCCGGCGCAGCGCCTCCGGGGTCATGTCGACGAGCTCGACCTGCTCGGCGGCGCGGACGACGGCGTCCGGGACGGTCTCGCGCTGGGTGGTGCCGGTGATCCGGGCGACCACGTCGTTGAGCGACTCCAGGTGCTGGACGTTGACGGTGGTCAGCACGGTGATGCCGGCGTCGAGCAGCTCCCGCACGTCCTGCCAGCGCTTCTCGTGGCGGGAGCCGGGCACGTTGGTGTGGGCCAGCTCGTCGACGACGACGACCTCGGGGCGGCGGGCCAGCACGCCGTCGAGGTCCAGCTCGGTGAGCTGCACGCCCCGGTGGGTGAGGACCCGCCGGGGCACCTGTTCGAGGTCGCCGACCATGGCGGCGGTGTGCGGGCGGCCGTGGGTCTCGACCAGCCCGATCACCACGTCGGTGCCGCGCGCGGCCCGCCGTCGGGCCTCTTCGAGCATCGCGTACGTCTTGCCGACGCCGGGCGCGGCCCCGAGGTAGACGCGCAGCTCTCCGGTGGGCACCGTGTTCCTCCTTCCATGGGTCGACGTGGCCGACGTGGGCCGGGGCGGGCGTCGGCGGTCCGCCCCGGCCAGGGTTCAACGACCGGGGAGCCGCCGGTCGAGGGCGAGGTTCAGCTCCAGCACGTTAACGCCGGGCTCGCCCAGGAAGCCCAGCGCCCGGCCGGTGGTGTGCGCGGCCACCAGCCGCCGGACGGCCGCCGGGTCCGCGCCGCGCTCGCGGGCCACGCGGGCGACCTGGAGTTCGGCGTACGCGGGGCTGATGTGCGGGTCGAGGCCGCTGCCGCTGGCGGTGACCGCGTCGGCGGGCACGGCCGGGTCGGCCGGGGCGTCGCCGCGCACCGGGACGAGCACCGCGCCGGCGGCGACGTAGTCCTCGCCGGGCCGCGCCAGCTCCACCGCGACGCCCTGCCAGGTGGCCACGAACGGGGTGGCGGGGGCGGTCTGGTTGACGCTGACGACGCGGGTGACCGGGCCGGTGAACCCGTCGCGACGGAACACGCCGAGGACGGCGCCGACCCCGTCGGCGGTGCAGTACGGCCGCCGCCCGTCCACCCCGTTCAGCGCGCCGACGGCCCGGCTGCGGGCGCAGACCCGGGTGAGCAGGCTCGTCGACGAATCGGCGGGGTCGGCGGCCAGGGTGTCGACGACGCTCTCCGGGCCGAGGTTGCTCGCCGCCGTGGCGGTGGGATCGTAGCCGTCGCCGGCCGCCGAGGGGCGGGACTGGAAGTAGCGCGGGACGGGGTCGCCGGCGGCGTCGGTGAACGCCTGGCCGAGGAACGCGCTGCCGACGGTCCGGCCGCCGGCGGTGACGAGCGATCCGTCGGCGCGGGCGTCGAGGCCGGGCAGCCGGGCGGCGGCGACCAGGGCGAGCGGGTACGCGAGGCCGAGCAGGGCGGTGAGCACGAGCAGGGCGCGCAGGGCGGCCAGGTGTTGGGCGAGCCAGGTGGGTGGGCGCATCACGAGATCCCCGGGACGAACTGGACGAGCAGGTCGATGAGCTTGATGCCGACGAACGGCACGACAATGCCGCCGAGGCCGTAGACCAGCAGGTTGCGGCGCAGCAGCGTCGCCGCCGCCGCAGGCCGGTAGCGCACGCCCCGCAGGGCCAGCGGGATGAGCGCGACGATGACGATCGCGTTGAAGACGACGGCCGCGAGGATCGCGGACTCCGGGCTGGCCAGCCGCATGACGTTCAGCGTGTCCAGGCCCGGGTAGATGCCGGCGAACATGGCCGGGATGATCGCGAAGTACTTCGCGACGTCGTTGGCGATGGAGAAGGTCGTCAGGGCGCCCCGGGTGATGAGGAGCTGCTTGCCGATCTCGACGATCTCGATGAGCTTGGTCGGGTCGGAGTCGAGGTCGACCATGTTGCCGGCCTCCTTCGCCGCCGACGTGCCGGTGTTCATGGCCACCCCGACGTCGGCCTGGGCCAGCGCCGGGGCGTCGTTGGTGCCGTCACCGGTCATCGCGACCAGCCGGCCGCCGGCCTGCTCGCGCCTGATCAGGTCGAGCTTGTCCTCCGGCGTGGCCTCGGCGAGGAAGTCGTCCACCCCGGCCTCGTCGGCGATCGCCTGCGCGGTGCGCGGATTGTCGCCCGTGATCATGACGGTGCGGATGCCCATCCGGCGCATCTCGTCGAAGCGCTCCCGCATGCCCGGCTTGACCACGTCCTTGAGGTGGATCACGCCGAGCGCCCGCGCCGGTGCGCCCCGGACGTGCTCGGCCACCACGAGCGGGGTGCCGCCGAGCCCGCTGATCTCGTCGACCACCTGGCCGACCTGCTCGGTGGGGTGGCCGCCGTGCTCACGGACCCAATTCGTCACGGCTGCCGCCGCGCCCTTGCGGACCCGCCGGGCGGGACCGGTGGCGCCGTCCGGGGCGAGGTCGACGCCGCTCATCCGGGTCTGGGCGGTGAACGGCACGAACGTGGCGTGCGGCACGAGGCCCGGTTCCCGCTCCCGCAGCCCGAAGTCGTTCCTGGCGAGGACGATCACGGACCGGCCCTCGGGGGTCTCGTCGGCGAGGCTGGACAGTTGGGCCGCGTCGGCCAGCTCGGCGGCGTCGACCCCGTCGACGGGCCGGAACTCGGCCGCCTGCCGGTTGCCGAGGGTGATGGTGCCGGTCTTGTCCAGCAGCAGGGTGTGCACGTCACCGGCGGCCTCGACGGCCCGGCCGCTCATGGCCAACACGTTGCGCTGCACCAGGCGGTCCATGCCGGCGATGCCGATCGCCGAGAGCAGCGCGCCGATGGTGGTGGGAATGAGGCAGACCAGCAACGACACCAGCACCACGCCGCTGACGCCGGCGTCGGTGATCGCGCCGGTCTCGGGCGCCGCGCCCTGGTAGCCCTTCGAGAAGATGGCGAGGGGCTGGAGCGTGACCACGGCCAGCAGGAAGATGAGGGTGAGCGCGGCGAGCAGGATGTTGAGCGCGATCTCGTTCGGCGTCTTCTGCCGGTTCGCGCCCTCGACCAGGGCGATCATCCGGTCGACGAAGCTCTCCCCCGGCCGCTGGGTGATCCGCACGACGATCCGGTCGGAGAGCACCCTCGTGCCGCCGGTGACGGCGCTGCGGTCGCCGCCCGACTCCCGGATGACGGGGGCGGACTCGCCGGTGATGGCCGACTCGTCGACGCTGGCGATGCCCTCGACGACGTCGCCGTCGCCGGGGATGGTCCCGCCGGCGCGGACGAGCACGACATCGCCCTGCCGCAGCTCGGCGGCGGGCACCGCCTCGTCCCGGTACGCGTCTGCGGGCGCGCCCGCAGACCAGCCGACCAGCCGGGTGGCGATGGTCTCCTGCTTGGCCCGGCGCAGGGTGGCGGCCTGGGCCTTGCCGCGTCCCTCTGCAACGGCCTCGGCGAGGTTGGCGAAGACGACGGTGAGCCAGAGCCAGCCGGTGATGGCCCAGGCGAAGACCGAGGGGTCGGTCACGGCGAGCACGGTGGTGAAGGCCGCGCCGAGCTCCACGATCAGCAGCACCGGGTTGCGCCACAGGGTGCGCGGGTCGAGCTTGCGCAGCGCGTCCGGCAGGGCGGCCAGGAGCTGCCCCGGGTCGAGCAGGCCGCCGCCGGCCGGGTTGCCCCGGGTGGCGGGCGTGCCGGCGGTGCCGTGCGGTGCCGGCGTGGACGTGGTCATGTCCTTCTCTCTCATGGTGGTCACAGCCCCTCGGCGAGGGGGCCGAGCGCGAGGGCGGGCAGGAAGGTCAGCGCCACCAGGAGCACCGTGACGCCGACGACCATCCCGACGAACAGCGGCCGGTGGGTCGGCAGGGTGCCCTCGGTGGCGGGGGTGGGCGTCTGGCGGGCCAGGGCGCCGGCCAGGGCGAGCACGAAGATGATCGGCAGGAACCGGCCCAGCAGCATGCACAGGCCCAGGGCGGTGTTCCACCACGGGGTGCCGACCGTGATGCCGGCGAACGCGGAGCCGTTGTTGTTGCTCGCCGAGGTGAACGCGTACAGCACCTCGGACAGGCCATGCGGGCCGGTGTTCAGGGCCGTCGAGTCGTTGCCGGTGGCGAAGGCAGCCGCCGTGCCGGTCAGCACCAGCGCCGGGGTGACCAGGAAGTACAGCGACGCGAGCTTGATCTCCCGCGCGCCGATCCGCTTGCCCACGTACTCCGGGGTCCGGCCCACCATCAGGCCGGCGACGAAGACGGTGATCACCGCGAGGACCAGCATGCCGTAGAGGCCGGAGCCCACCCCGCCGGGCGCCACCTCGCCGAGCATCATGTTGACCAGCGGCATCATCCCGCCCAGGGCCGTGTACGAGTCGTGGAACGAATTCACCGCGCCGGTGGAGGTGAGCGTCGTCGCCGCGGCGAAGGTCGCCGAGCCCGACACCCCGAAGCGCACCTCCTTGCCCTCCAGCGCCGCCCCGACCGCCTGCGGCACCGTGCCGTGGCCCGCCAGCTCGAAGACGTTGGTCAGGGCGACGCTCGCCACCGCCAGGACCGCCATGACCGCGGCGATGGCGTACCCCTGCCGGTGCTGGCCGACCATCCGGCCGAACACCCGGGGCAGGCTGAACGGGATCACCAGGAGGAGGAAGATCTCCAGCCAGTTCGTCCAGGCCGTCGGGTTCTCGAACGGATGGGCGCTGTTGGCGTTGTAGAAGCCGCCGCCGTTGGTGCCCAGCTCCTTGATCACTTCCTGGCTGGCCACGGGCCCGCCGGTGATCGTCTGGGTCCCGCCGGTGAGCGTGGTGACGTCGCTGCCGGCGGAGAGGTTCTGCACCACGCCGCCGAGCATCAGCACGAGCGCCCCGAGCACCGCCACGGGCAGCAGGACCCGCAGCACGATCCGGGTCAGGTCGACCCAGAAGTTGCCCAGCTCACCCGTGCGGCCCCGGGCGAACCCGCGGACCAGGGCGACCGCGACGGCGATGCCGACGGCGGCGGAGACGAAGTTCTGCACCGCCAGCCCGGCCATCTGCACCAGGTGGCCCATGGTCGACTCGCCCGAATACCACTGCCAGTTCGTGTTGGTCACGAACGACACGGCGGTGTTCCACGCCCCGTGCGGCACCACCGGGGCGAAGCCCAGGGACAGCCACAGGTGGTCCTGCACGCGCTGGAACGCGTACAGGAACAGGATCGAGACGGCGGAGAAGGCCAGCACCGCGCGGGCGTACACGCCCCAGGTCTGCCCGGCGGCCGGGTCGACCCCGACCAGGCGGTAGACGACCCGCTCGACGCGGGCGTGCCGGGTGCCCGCCACCACGCGGTACAGGTGGTCGCCGAACGGCCGGTAGGCGACGGCCAGGGCCGCCACGAGCGAGAGCGCGGACAGCACGCCGGCTGTCGTCGTGGTCATCAGAACCGCTCCGGAAACAGCAGGGCGATCACCAGGAACACGCCCAGGCCGATCGCCAGCACCAGGCCGACGGCGTTGACGGCGTTCACAGCTTCTCCACGCCCCTCACCAGGAGGGCGAGCGCCGCGAACAGCGCCACCGTCACCAGCACGTACCCCAGGTCGGACACGGTCGTTTCCTCCTACCGGACGCGGTCGCCGCGACCGGGCCGGCCGCGCCGGGCCATCACATCCCGCCGCGCGGCGCGCGGACAGGGGCCATAACGCGACCGTGACGGCGACGGGCCGTTTCTTGACGCCGTTTTCACGCGGACCGATCGCGGCCGTGAGCGCGGTCACCCCGCCGGGCCGGAGCCGTCGCGCCGGGGCGGCCCGGCGGGCAGGTGGCCAGGGTGACCGCCCGGTCGCGCAGCGCCACCGGGGGTACGCCGGCCGCAGGAAGAGGCGCTCCGGAGGCACTTCCCGGTAACCCGGCTATTGACCGGTTTTCATCGGCCGGCAATACTCCCCCGTGTTAGCGCTCACATCCAGGTCCGTCCGGCCGGCCGGGGCGCGGCGCGTCGGGCCCCGGCCCCGGCGCGCCCGGGGCGGTGCCGATGTCCAGGAGGCACACATGTTCCGACCGCACCCACTGCTCGGCCTCGCGGCGGCCGCGCTGGTGGCCACCACCGTCGCCACCGCCGCGCCCGGCCTGGCCAGGACGCCGGCCCCGCAGCCCGAATACACCATCACCGTCGACCCGGCCGCCGCCGGCACCCCGATCAGCCACTCCCTGTACGGGGTGTTCTTCGAGGACATCAACTTCGCCGCCGACGGCGGGCTCTACGCCGAGCTGGTCCGCAACCGCTCCTTCGAGTTCGGCCCGGCCGACAACCCGTCCTACAGCCCGCTGACCGGCTGGACACCCACCGCCGACGCCGGCGGCGTCGGCGTCGCGTCCACGGCGGACGACGCCGCCCGGCTGCACGAGCGCAACCGCACCTACCTGCGCCTCGACCTCGACAACCCCGGCGGCGGCCGGTACGGCGTGACGAACGCCGGCTTCACCACCGGGATCGCGCTGCGCGCCGGCGGCGCGTACGACTTCTCGGTCTGGGCCCGCACCGACGCCGCCGCCGGGACCCCCCTGACCGTCACCCTGCACGACGCCGCCGGCCAGCCGCTCGCCGTGCCCCTGACCCGCGCCGTGCGCGGCGACCGCTGGACGAAGTACACCGGAACGCTGAAGGCGACCCGCAGCACCGACGCGGGCCGACTGTCCGTGCGCGCGGGCGGCACCGGCGTCCTGCGGCTGGACATGGTCTCGCTGTTCCCCCGCGACACCTTCCGCAAGCGCCCCAACGGCCTGCGCCGCGACCTCGCCGAGAAGATCGCGGCGCTGAAGCCCGGCTTCGTCCGCTTCCCCGGCGGCTGCCTGGTCAACACCGGCAGCATGTACGGCTACGACGCCGCCTCGAACTGGCCCCGGGCCCGCTCCTACCAGTGGAAGGACACCGTCGGCCCGGTCGAGACCCGTGCCACCAACGCCAACTTCTGGGGCTACAACCAGTCCTACGGCCTGGGCTACTACGAGTACTTCCAGTTCGCCGAGGACATCGGCGCGATGCCGCTGCCCGTCGTGCCCGCCCTGGTCACCGGCTGCGGCCAGAACCAGGCCACCGCCGACGAGGCCCTGCTGCAACGCCACATCGCCGACACCCTCGACCTGATCGAGTTCGCCAACGGGCCGGCCAGCTCCACCTGGGGCCGCCTGCGCGCCTCGATGGGGCACCCCCGGCCGTTCGGCCTGACCCACCTCGCCGTCGGCAACGAGGAGAACCTGCCCGACGCCTACTTCGCCAACTTCCAGAGGTTCCGCGCCGCGATCGAGGCGGCGCACCCGGGGATCACCGTCATCGGCAACTCCGGCCCCGACGACGCCGGCGCGACCTTCGACCGGCTCTGGCAGCTCAACCGCGACGCCGGCGTCGACATGGTCGACGAGCACTACTACAACAGCCCGGCGTGGTTCCTGCAGAACACCACCCGCTACGACTCCTACGACCGCGCCGGCCCGAAGGTCTTCCTCGGCGAGTACGCCTCACAGGGCAACAAGCTGGCCAACTCGCTGGCCGAGGCGGCGTACCTGACCGGCCTGGAGCGCAACGCCGACGTGGTGCGGATGGCCTCGTACGCGCCGCTGCTGGCCAACGTGGACAACGTCCAGTGGCGCCCGGACCTGATCTGGTTCGACAACGACGAGTCGTGGGGCTCCACCAGCTACCAGGTGCAGAAGCTGTTCATGAACAACGTCGGCGACCGGACCGTGCCGAGCCGGGTCACCGGCCCGTCCACCGCGCCGACGCCGATCACCGGCGGGATCGGCCTGTCGACCTGGGCCACCTCGGCGACGTACGACGACGTGCGGGTGACCACCCCCGACGGCACGGTGCTGTTCGCCGACGACTTCTCCGCCGGGGCCGACGCCTGGACGCCGCTGGCGAACCGGGGCTCCTGGTCGGTGGTCGACGGCGCGTACACCCAGTCGGACACCGGCGCGCAGGACACGCTGGTCAGGGCCGCCGACGTCACGGCCAGCGACTACGACCTGACGCTCAAGGCCCGCAAGAACGCCGGCGCGGAGGGCTTCCTCGTCGCGTTCGGGGTGCAGGACTCCGGCAACTTCTACTGGTGGAACCTCGGCGGCTGGAACAACACCCAGGGCGCGGTGGAGAAGGCCACCAACGGGGCCAAGGAGACCCTGCTCGCCAAGCCGAACCGGATCACCACCGGCGCCACCTACGACGTCAAGGTGCAGGTGCGCGGCACCAGGGTCACCCTGTTCCTCGACGGCCAGGAGTGGGCCAGCTTCACCGACGACCGGGTGACCCGCACGTTCACCCAGGTCGTCACCCGCGACGACGCCACCGGCGAGCTGATCGTCAAGGTGGTCAACGCCCAGGACCGGCCCGCCGTGACCCGGGTGGACCTGGGCGGGCTGCGGGTGCGCGACCGGGCCCGGATGACCGTGATCACCGGCGACCCGGGCGAGCAGAACACCCGCTCGGCCGAGCCGATCCAGCCGGCCACCCGGACCGTCGGCGGCATCGCCGGCACCTTCACCCGCACCTTCGCGCCCAACTCCGTCACCTTCCTGCGCATCCGGACCAAGTGAGGTAGCCACGATGACGTACCCGATGAGCCGACGTGTCCTGCTGCGCGGCGGGCTGGGGGTGGCGGCGACCGGCATGGTCGCCGGGCTGTCCTCCGCGGCCACCGCCGGCCCCCGGCCCGGCGTGGCCCGCACCGACGCCGAGGTCTACGGCGTCACCACCGTCGACCCACTGATCACCCAGCGCGCCGACCCGTTCATCACCCGGCCGGTCGCCGGGACGTACTACTTCACCGGCTCCGTGCCGGAGTACGACCGGATCGTCGTGCGGGGCGCGTCCACCATCGCCGGTCTGGCCACCGCGGCCGAGTCCGTGATCTGGCGGCGGCCCGCCAGCGGGAAGATGGCCGGGCACATCTGGGCGCCGGAGCTGCACCGCATCGACGGGCGGTGGTACGTCTACTTCGCCGCCGGGGACTCCGACAACGTGTTCCGCATCCGGATGTACGTGCTGGAGTCGGGGCTGGCCGACCCGCGCGACCCCGCCGGGTGGACGCTGCGCGGCCAGATCGCCACGGAGTGGGACGACTTCTCCCTCGACGCGACCACCTTCGCGCACGCCGGGCGGCGCTACCTGGTGTGGGCGCAGGCCGAGCCAGAGATCGCGGTCAACACCAGCCTGTACATCGCCGAGATGAACACGCCGTGGTCCATCCGCACCAAGCCGGTGCGCATCGCCACCCCGACGCGGGCGTGGGAGACGCAGGGCTTCGCGGTCAACGAGGGCCCGGCGGTGCTGGTGCGCAACGGGCGGGTGTTCCTGACCTTCTCCGCCAGCGCCACGGACGCCCGCTACTGCATGGGCCTGCTGACCGCCGACGCGGGCGCGAACCTGCTGGACAACCGGTCGTGGGTGAAGACCCCCGACCCGGTCTTCGCCACCTGGGAGCAGACCCGGCGGTACGGCCCGGGGCACAACTCGTTCACCGTCGCCGAGGACGGGGTGACCGACGTGCTCGTCTACCACGCCCGCGACTACCGCGACATCACCGGCGACCCGCTCTACGACCCCAACCGGCACACGCGCGTGCAGCGGCTGTACTGGCACGGCGACGGCTCGCCGCTGTTCGGGGTGCCCGTGGGCGAGGGCGGCCCGATCGTGCGCCTGTCCCCCGCCGACGCCCGCGGCGCGTTCGTGCGGCACTGGGAGTACGTGCTGCGGGTCGACTCCGGCGTGCGCGAGCTGGCCGACACCCAGTTCCGGTTCGTGCCGGGGCTGGCCGGCGCGGGCACCGAGTCGCTGCGGTCGGTCAACTTCCCCGACCGGCACGTCCGGGTCGTCGACGGGACCGTCCAGATCGTCCCGGTGGTGGCCGGCAGCCCCGAGGCGACCTCGGCGAGCTTCCGCCGGGTGCCCCGCGACGGTGGCGGGATCTCCCTCCAGCTCGCCGGCGACGCCACCGCGTACCTGCGGCACGACCGGGGCCGGCTGATCGTCGGGCCGGCGGCCGGGAACCGGACGACCTTCCTGCTGAGCTGACCCGCGCGTGGCGGTGGCCCGGCCGGGCCACCGCCACGACGCGCCACTGGTCGACGTACCCGAATGGGTGGGGCCGGCCGGTGTGAGCGCGCACATCGCGGCTTCCCGGCCGCCGCGCCCACCGGTCAGGTCGCGATGTCCGGGTACGGCAGGTCGAAGTGGGCCAGCCGGGCGGCGTACGCCTTCTGGTACTCCAGCGGCTCGGTGTTGTCCCGCTCGAACATGGCGATGAACAGCGTCAGGGTGAGGAACGGGTGGGCGCCCAGCCGGAACAGCGCGACGTGGTCGTGGGCGATCAGGGCGGCCCGCTCGGCCGGGGTGAACCGCAGCCAGGTGCTGGCCTCGCCGGTGTGGCAGTTGAGCACGGCGTTGGCCCGCTCGGCCTCCCACCACCGCACCAGGGCCTCCGGGTCGGCCCGGTAGCGCTCCACCAGCTCCGGGTCCCGGTCGACGGTGTAGAGGAACTTGTCCACCAGGTACCTGCTCATGCCGGCGCTCCGTTCGGGTACCAGGTGAAGTAGGCCTCCATCGTGTGGAACAGGTCGAGGGTGTCGACGTGGTCGGCCTTCGCGCCCGCGCCCGCGACGCCCATCATGAGCATGAAGTCCATGAAGCCGTGGGTGGCGTTGCCGGGGGCGTGCAGGCTGTCGAGGGTCACCTCCGACAGGCAGCCGTCGAGGTCGCCGTTGGCGATCCACTCCACGGCCCGGCGGTCGAACTCGGGGTCGGGGCCGTGCGGGCCGAACTGGCGGGGCCCGCCGAGCTCCAGCGACAGGTGGCCGGTGCCGATGATCGCCACCCGCAGGTGCGACGGCCACGACTCGACGATCTCGCGGATGGCCTGGCCGAGCTGGACGAAGCGCTTCGGCTGCGGCAGCGGCGGGGCGAAGATGTTGGTGTAGATCGGCACGATCGGCAGGTCGGCCTCGGGGCGCAGCGTGACGATCGGGCAGGTGATGCTGTGGTCGATGCGCAGCTCGTTGCTGAACGCCAGGTCGAAGCCGGCGTCCAGGCCGGCGCGCAGGATGTGCCCGGACAGGTCCTCCTGGCCGGTGAGCAGCATCCGCGGCAGCCCGAACTCGCGTTCCTCGTTGTACCAGTTCGCGTCGTAGAACGGGGCCTTGCCGACGAGGAACTGCGGCATGTTGTCGAGCCAGAGCTGGTGGAAGTGGTCGGAGCCGACCATCACCAGCACGTCCGGCCTCGCCCTGGTCAGGGTCTCCCGGAAGGCGAGGATCTTGCTGACCCACTCGTCGGCGAAGGGGGGACGGTCCGCGCCGGTGGCGGTGCTGGCCCGGTAGTAGAACGGGTGGTGGGTGGAGGCGATCACCGCGACGACGGTGGCCATGGCGGCTCCTTGACGGTCAGCTCTCGGGTGGTTGGTAGACGGCGTTGCGGTCGACGGCGAGGTAGACGTCCATGCCGATCGGGTCGCGGCGCTCCTCGGCCAGGTGGCCGAGCAGCCCGGCGGCGCGGGCGAGCAGGGCGAAGCCGCGCAGCAGCTCGACGGGCAGGCCCAGGTCGGCCAGCGCCGCGCCGCACACGCCGGCCCCGTTGAGCGGCAGGGTGCGCCCCAGCACCTGCGGGTGGACCCGGCCGATGGCCTCGAACAGGCGCAGGTGCGGCCCGCGCAGGCCCTCCTCCTCGGCGATGCGGATCAGCACCGGCGTGCGCGGGTCCCGCTCCTTGTGCACCGGGTGGCCCAGCCCGGGGACGAGGCGCCTGTCGGCGCGGGCGCGGCGCACCGCGTCGAGGGCGATGGCGTCCCAGTCGCCGGGCCCGGCGGCGGTCGCCGCGGCGTCGTCGGCGGCGGAGAGGGTGTCGGCGAGGAAACGCCCGCAGTCCTCGGTGACGCCGAGGAAGCGGGAGCCGCCGCCGAGCAGGCCGGCGGCGAGCGCGCCCTGGAGGGACTCCGGCGCGCTGAGGTACGTCAGCCGGGCGGCGATCGCGGTCGGGGTGAAGCCGTGGTCGGCGAGCGCCACCAGCACGGCCTCGAACACGCGCACCTCGCCCGGGGTGGGACGGCGGCCGGCGACCAGCCAGTAGGCCAGCTCGCCGAACCCGACCGAGCCCATCAGGTCGGCGGCGAGGTCGTGGCCGAGCAGCCGGATCGTGGTCGGGTCGGAGGTGCCGAGGGAGGTGGGGAAGCTCAGCTGGTCAGCCATGCGCGGATCTCCTCGCCGTGCTCGTCGAGACCCGGCGGCGGCAGCTCGTACCGGGCCGGGGTGTCGGAGAAGGTGATCGGGTTGCGGACGCCGGGCACGTCGCCGACGGTGACCACGGGGTCGAGGCCGAGCTCCTCGGCCAGGGCGACCCCGCCGTCGATGGTGTTGATGGGGGCGCAGGGCACCCCGGCGGCGAGCAGGTCGCGGAACCACTCGTCCTTGGTGCGCCGGGCCAGCCGCTCGACGAGGATCGGGCGCAGGGCCTCGCGGTGGGCGGTGCGGTCCTGGTTGCGGCCGAAGCGGGGGTCGTCGGGCAGGTCGGGCAGGTCGAGCACCTGGCACAGCTTGCGGAACTGCCCGTCGTTGCCGGCGATGACGATGAGCTCGCCGTCGGCGGTGGGCAGCGGCTCGTAGGGGAACAGGCTCGGGTGGGCGTTGCCCATCCGGAACGGCACGGTGCCGCCCGCGACGTACCCGCTGCTGTGGTTGACCAGGCCGGACAGGGCCGAGGAGAGCAGGTTGACCTCGACGTGCTGGCCGGTGCCGGTGCGGGCGCGGTGGTGCAGGGCGGCGAGGATGCCGATGCTGGCGTGCAGGCCGGCCATCACGTCGAACACGGAGATCCCGGCCCGGTAGGGCGGGCCGTCGGGATCACCGGTGAGGCTCATCAGGCCGGAGATCGCCTGGACCATCAGGTCGTAGCCGGGGTAGTTCGCGCCCGCGCCGGTGCCGAAGCCGCTGATGGAGGCGTAGACGACGCGGGAGTTGCCGGCGGCGACGGTGTCGTAGTCCAGGGCGAAGCGGGTCAGGCCGCCGGGCCGGAAGTTCTCGATCATGACGTCGGCGCGGGCGGCGAGCCGCCGGGCGACGTCGAGGTCGGCGGGGTCCTTCAGGTCCAGGGCGATCGAGCGCTTGTTGCGGTTGATGCCGAGGTAGTAGGTGGAGACCTCGTCGCGCACCGGCGGCATCCAGGTGCGGGTGTCGTCGCCGGCCGGGCCCTCCACCTTGATCACCTGCGCGCCGAGGTCGGCCAGCAGCATCGTCGCGTAGGGCCCGGCGAGGATGCGCGAGAAGTCCGCGACGAGGAGCCCGTCCAGTGGCCCCGAGCGTTGCTCCCCCATGACCCGATCACCCCTCCTCGACCGCTAGGCGGACAAGCGTCCGCCGCTTCGCCAGTCTTGCCGCCCGCCGTGCCGCTGTCAACGGCCGCACGCTGGCAATACGCTGGACACCTCGCCTGACCGAAATGCCCGGCAAGGGGCTAGTATGGCCGGTACCGAAACACGTTCTTGACATGCCTCGTGGCCCGGAACACACTTGCGCCAATCGGCTCGCCGACCGCTGAGCGGACATCCGTCCGCAGGATGGGCGGGCCCCGACCCGGGAAGGGGTGGTGGCCGCGATGAGCGCAGGCGACCCGATGGCGCACGGCCGGCCGGTGGTGTTCCGCAACGGGCTGGTGCTGACCATGGACGACCGGCACACGGTGCTGCCGGACGCCGACGTCCTCGTCGTCGGCAGCCGCATCGCGGCCGTGGGCGTCGGCCTCGAAGCACCCGCCGACGCGGTAGAGATCGACGCCACCGGCGGGATCCTCATGCCCGGGATGATCGACACGCACCGGCACATGTGGCAGACGGCCATGCGCGGCTACGGCGCCGACTGGACCCTCACCCAGTACTTCGTCTGGTACTACCTGGACCACGGCCGGCTGTTCCGCCCCGAGGACGTGCACGCCGGCAACGTGCTCGCCGCCCTGGAGGCGATCGACGCCGGGGTCACCACCACCGTCGACTGGTCGCACGGCCTGCGCACCGTCGAGCACGCCGACGCGGCGGCCGACGCCCTCGAATCCGTGCCCGGCCGGTTCGTCCTCGCCTACGGCAACATCCAGCAGGGCCCCTGGGAGTGGGCCACCAGCACCGAGTTCCGCGACTTCCACCGCCGCCGCATCGACGGGGGCCGCCTCGGCTTCCAGCTCGCCTTCGACGTCACCGGCGACCCGTCGTTCCCCGAGAAGGCCGCCTTCGAGGTCGCCCGGGAGCTGGACGTGCCGGTGACCACCCACGCCGGGGTGTGGGGCGCCACCAACGACGACGGCATCCGGCTCATGCACGAGCACGGCTTCATGACGCCGTCCACGGTCTACGTGCACGCGGCGACGCTGAACCCCGACTCGTACCACCGCATCGCCGCCACCGGCGGCTCCGTGTCGGTCTCCACCGAGAGCGAGCAGAGCGCCGGCCAGGGCTACCCGCCCACCTGGGCGCTGCGCCGGCACGGCATCGGCGTGTCGCTGTCGATGGACACCAGCGTCTGGTGGAGCGGGGACCTCTTCTCGGCCATGCGCGCCACCCTCGGCGCGGACCGCGCCCGGGAGCACCTCGACGCGCACGCCCGCCAGGAGACCGTCACCCACGCCCACCTGCGCGCCGAGCACGTCGTCGACTGGGCCACCCGGGGCGGCAGCCGCGCGCTCGGCATGGACTCGCAGGTGGGCAGCCTCCAGGTTGGCCGCAGGGCCGACGTGGTGCTGCTCAAGAACGACGCCTCGCCGGTGATGTTCCCGCTGCTCAACCCGTACGGGCACGTGGCCTTCCAGGCGCAGCGCGGCGACGTGCACACCGTGCTGGTCGACGGCCGGGTGGTCAAGCACGAGCACCGGCTGGTCGGGGTGGACCTGGCCGCCGCGCGGCGCGGGGTCGAGGCGACGGTGTCGTACCTGATGGACGCCATGGGCGAGGAGGCGTGGCGCACGGGCATGAACCCCGACATCCCGGCCACCGCGGTGCTCGACAACCCGTACACGTACACCGAGTGGGACGCCGGCTCGGCCCAGTGGAAGCATTAGCCTGCCGCCCGGGTGACCGCCCGGGCGGCCGGTCGAGCACGGACGGAGGGAGCCCGATGGCACGCGAGGCGGGACCGGACTTCATCGAGGCCCTGGCCCGCGGGCTCGACGTGCTGCGCTGCTTCCGGCCGGGCCAGGCGGTGATGACGCTCAGCGAGGTCGCGGGCGTCACCGGCCTGGCCCGGCCCACCGTCCGCCGCATCCTGCTCACCCTGGAGGAGCTCGGCTACGTCCGGGTCGCCGACCGGGGCTATGCGCTCACCCCCCGGGTGTTGGAGCTCGGCATGTCCTACATCAACTCGCTGACCATGTGGGACGTCGCCCGGCCGCACATGCAGCGGCTCGTCGGGCAGACCGGCGAGTCCACCTCGATGGCCCAGCTCGACGGGGGCGACATCGTCTACGTCGCGCGGGTCGCCGTACCGAAGATCGTCACCCTGGCGGTGACCATCGGCACCCGCTTCCCCGCCCCCGCCACGTCGATGGGCAAGGTCCTGCTCGCCGCGCTCGACCCCGCCGACCTGGACCGGGCCCTGGCGGAGCCGGGCCGCTCCGGGGTCGTCTCGCGGTGGCAGCCGGACCGGGCCGAGCTGGACCGGGCGCTGCGCGACGTGCGGGCCAAGGGCTGGGCGCTCGCCGACCAGGACCTCGCCCCCGGCATCCGCTCGGTGGCCACCGGCGTCCGCAACGGCGACGGCCGCATCGTCGCCGCGCTGAACGTGACCGTGCACGCGGCGGACACCAGCGTGGAGACCCTGGTCGACGAGCACCTGCCGCGCCTGCTGCGCACCGCCGCCGACATCAGCCGCGACTGGGCGCTGCGCGACAGCGTCCCGCTCGCCGCTCCCGCCGCCGGCTGACCGGCGGTCAGCCGGCGGCGAGCGCCCGGTGCAGGCGGCGCGCCTCGGTCACCACCCGGCTCGTCCCGCCGCGCCCGGCAACCTCGGCCAGCCCCGGCACCTCGATGCGCACCCCGGTGGCCGTGGCCGTCTCGGCGGCCAGGGTCAGCAGGTCGGGCAGGCCCCGGGGCGGGGTCGCCGCGGCGAGCAGCGGCGGCAGCGCCGCGGCGAGCAGTCGCCACACGCTCAGCGGCGCGCCTGCGCCGGCCGCGTCGCGCAGCGGCTCGACGGCCCGGGTCAGCTTCACCAGCTGGCCCGCGCCCAGGTCACCCAGCCGCGCGCCCACCCCGGCGGCGTCCAGCCGGCCCGTCGCGGCCAGGCCGAGCAGGGCGTCCAGCGTGGCGACCCGGTCGACGCCGTGGCGCGCGGCGAGCCCGTAGGCCAGCGCCACGTCGACGGCGGGCCCGCCGGGGCCGCCGCACTCGGCGAGCAGGGGCAGCGCCAGCGCGCCGTCGCGCCGGTCCAGGTCGGCGGCGGCGGTCACCTGCGGCAGCACGTACGCGGCGACGACGCCGAGGTGGTGCGGCAGCACCGACGGCCACATCCGTGCCCAGGTGGCGTGGTCCGTCTCCATCGGCGGCGGGTCGACGGTCAGCAGCCCGTACGGGTCGGGGTAGCCGGCCGGGGGACGCAGCTCGACCGCGATCCGCCGGGGCGGGAGCTGGTCGTGCTGCCAGTCGTAGCCGACCTTGCGGGGGCGGCGGGCGAGCGGGACGAGCCGGGCGACCGGGTCGGGCAGCCCGCCGGCGCGCAGCCAGGCGGCCACCCGGTCGCCGGCCGGGGTGCGCAGCGCCTCCGCCTTGCCGGCGAGGGTGTCGTCGACGCCGGTGGGCAGCCGCAGCAGCGCCTGGGTGAGGTCCCACCGCCAGGGCTGGCGCTCGCCGAGCGCCGTGAGCCGTTCCAGCAGGGCCAGCGGGTCGAGCGCGCCGTTGGCCGAGGTGGGGGCGGCGAGCAGGCCGGGGTGGCCGGGCTCGCCGAGGTGGTGGCCGACCTCGGCGAGGCGGGCGCGCAGCAGGGCGTGCGGCGCCGGCACCCGGGGGTCGGTGACGGTCAGCTCGCGCGGCGGCCCCTGCGGGTCGGTGCGTCGCACGGCGGCGAGCAGCGCGGCCCACCGGCCGCGCTGCGGGGCGGCCGGGCGGGGCTCCCCGGCGGTCTCCAGCAGGTCGCTGACGAGGCCGCACAGGCAGCACGGGTCCCAGCTGTGCTCGGCGGCCCAGGCCCAGTGCCTGCGGGCGAGGACGGGGTCGAGCGCGGCGCGCAGCCGCGGGCCGTCGGTGGGGGCGAGCCGGACCAGCCCGTCGAGGATCCGGTCGAGGGGCTCGCCGCGGTGTTCGGTGCCGACGAGCGCGGCGACCTCCTCGGTGAGCTCGTCGAGGTCGGTGATCGGGGCCGGCGCGGGCGCGGGCGGCCCGGGGTGGGGCAGGTCGTCGCCGCGCGCGCCGGCGACCGCCGGACCGCCGGCCGACGCCGGTTCGGCGGCCGGGGCGGGACCGCCGGCGGCCGGGGTGGGACCGTGCCGGGCGGTCAGGGCCGCCGCCCGGTCGCGCACGTCGACGGCGGGGTGCCCCGCCGCGACGGCGATCACCTCGGCGATCTGGGCCGCGCGGTCCGGGTGCCGGCGGGCGAGCCGGTCGAGCCAGGTGAGCTGGCCGCGCACCAGCGCCTTGTCGGGGCGCAGCAGCACCTCGCGGGAGGCCGCGAGCACCGCCTCCGGCTCGGGGTCGGGCAGGGCGCGCAGGGCCTTCTGCGCCATGACGGCGACGGGCGCCGGGGCGTCGGCGAGCAGCCGCAGGTAGTCGGTGGCGCGGGCGGCGACCTCCTGCGTGCCGGGCTGGAGCTCGTCGAGCAGGACGGTGAACGCGCGCAGCGCGGCCGGGCGGTCGCCACGCAGGAGCCGGCCGAGCGCGCCGTCGAGCAGGGCGGCCCGGTCGACGACGCCCTCGGCGGCGAGCTGCGCGAGCGCGGTCGGCAGGACGTGACGCCGCCGGTTCTCCCAGTCGGTGTGGACCTCGTCGAACATCATCGGCCCGCCGAGCCCGTCGATCTCGAACAGCCGGGGCAGCAGCGCGGGCAGCAGCGGGTCGGCGCGCAGCCGGTCGACCAGCGGCACGGGCGCGCCGCGGCGGCGGTCGGGAGTGCCCAGCGATTGCACCCACAGCTCGACGAAGCGCTCCCCGGTCGGCGGCGCGGCGTCGGCGGGCAGCAACCCGGCGACGAACCGCCAGTGCCCGAGCCAGACGTCGCGGGTCAGCTTGTCGGCCATCCGGCGGGCCAGCTCGGGCAGCCAGTCGATGCCCCGCTCGACGGCGACGACGCGGACGAGCCGGGCCGCCCGGTCGCCGTCGATGGCGACGGACCGGCGGCTCAGCAGCGCGGCGGCCTGGGCGGCCGTGGGCAGGCAGCCGACCACGGCGACGGCCAGGGCGGTGCCCTTGGCGCTGCCCCAGAAGGTGGACCGGTGCGTCTTGAACCACTCGGTCAGCTCGACGCCGACGGCCCGGCGGCGCTGCTCGGGCAGCCCGGTCAGGGCCACGGCGACGAGGTCGGCCGACCCGGCGTCGACGAGGTCGAACAGGTCGCTGCTGCCGCCGGCCGCCAGCTCCCGCCGACGCCGGACCGTGGACTTCACACCGCCTCCCGCTCGCCGACGCCCGCCATCCGGGTGGCCAGCGCGTGCTTGCACGGCCCGCGCTGGCCGCGGTGCTTGGCCCACCAGGGGCAGGTGCAGGTGTACGCGTCGTCGGCGAGCCGCCGGACCCGGTAGACCTGGCCCGCGCTGCGGACGGTGGCCCCGGCGTCGTCGGGGTCGACGGCGCCGGACTCGACCAGCGCCCGCGCGCCCACCAGGCGGGGGTTGTCGCGCTCGGCCCGGCCGGCGTCGTAGGGCATCACGCGGTGGAAGTACGCCGCCTCGGCGACGTCGTAGCCGACCCGGCCGGCGGTGCCGAGCTGGGCGAGGGCGCCCCGCACCCGGGCCGCGTCGAGGCCGGCGGAGGTCGCCAGGGCGTCCACGTCGATCGTCGGGTCCCAGGCCAGCAGCGCCGAAACCAGCTCGGCGTCGTCGGCGACGTCGTCGCCGGCCAGGGCGGCCAGCGCGGCACCCTCGCCGGAGAAGCCCCGGTAGGGCTCGGGCGACAGGGTCAGCGACAGCCGCAGCGCCCCGGTGTCCAGCTCCCAGGTGCTGGGCAGCGCCCCGACGCCGGGCGCGACGGTCGGGCCGTAGACGGTCAGGGTGCGGGCGTGGCGCAGCAGGCCGCGCAGGGCGGCGAGCCGGCCCGCGCCGGCCAGGCAGACCGCGCCGGCCACGGGCCGGGAGGTCAGCCGCAGGCTCCGCCCGGCGGGCACGGCCCAGAGCACCGACCGGTCCGTGGCGGTGGGCAGCCGGCGCAGGAACGCCGCCGCCTCGGCCGCCGGGAGCTGGGCGCGCGGCTCGAACCCGGCGGCGAGCACCTGCACCTCGGCGAAGCCGCGCAGCCACCGCTGCGGCAGCGGCACCTTCTTCTCCACGACCGCGCCGTCCATCGTCTCCACGGTGAGGTCGTCGGGGCCGACGGACAGGCGCAGCGGGTCGAGGCCGCCGACGCGCGACAGCGCCTCGCGCAGCGGGTTGTTGACGTCCACGTTGGTGGTGCCGTGTTCCAGCACGTCGCCGTCGAGCCCCTCGGGCAGGGCGTCCAGGCGGGCGTAGACGCCGCAGCAGCCGGAGAACGACTCGAAGCGCAGCCGGTCGCGGCTGCCCGTGACCACCGGGTCGAGGCTGGCCGGGCTCACCGGCCGGAAGTAGCGGGTGCGGGCGACCTCGGCGACCGCGAGCAGCCCGACGGCGGCGGCCTGCGGTGTGGTGAGGAAGCCGCTGAAGAAGCGGGGGTTCGGCGCGGGCCCGCCGCTGGTGGACAGGGCGAGGCCGGACCGGCTCAGGGCGGAGGATCCGAGGTACCTGTACGTCTGTTGGGCGCTCACGGGCCCGGACGCTACAAGATCCCCCCGACACCGCGCCCTCGCGGGGCTTGCCGGCCGGCGGCGTCACCAGGGGTGCAGGGTGCCGTCCTCCAGCCGGTTGACCGGCAGGTACGCCGGGGAGTAGGGGTAGCGGGCCGCGGCCTCCTCGTCGATGTCCACCCCGAGCCCCGGGGCCTCGGCGGGGTGCAGGTAGCCGTCGGCGAAGTGGTAGCCGTGCGGGAAGACCGCGTCGGTCTCCTCGGTGTGCCGCATGTACTCCTGGAGGCCGAAGTTCGGGATCGCGATGTCCAGGTGCAGGGCGGCGGCCAGGCAGACCGGCGACAGGTCGGTCGCGCCGTGCGAGCCGCTGCGCACGTGGTGCAGCGCGGCGTAGTCGAAGATGCGCCGCAGGTGGGTGATGCCGCCGGCCCGGACCACGGTGGTGCGGACGTAGTCGATGAGCTGCTCACGGATGAGCGTGGTGGCGTCCCAGACGGAGTTGAACACCTCGCCGGTGGCGATCGGCGTGGTGGTGTGCTGCCGGATGAGCCGGAAGCCCTCCTGGAACTCGGCGGGGACCGGGTCCTCCAGCCAGGTCAGCGCGTACGGCTCCAGGCTGCGGCCGAGCCGGGCCGCCTCGATGGGGGTGAGCCGGTGGTGCACGTCGTGCAGCAGCCGCAGGGTCGGGCCGAACTCCTCGCGGACCCGGGCGAACACGTCGGGGGTGTGGGCCAGGTAGCGGGCCGTCGACCAGACCGTCTCGGTGGGCAGCGCCGCGTCGGCCGGCTCGTAGAACATCTTGTCGGCGCTGACGCCGTACGTCTTGGCCAGGCCCGGCACGCCGCACTGCACGCGCACCGCCCGGTAGCCGAGGTCGACGAAGCGGGCCACCTCGGCCAGCACCTCGTCCACGGTCTCGCCGTTGGCGTGGCCGTAGACGGTGACGCCCTCGCGGGACCGGCCGCCGAGCAGCTGGTAGACCGGCAGGCCGGCGACCTTGCCCTTGATGTCCCACAGCGCGGTGTCCACCGCCGCGACGGCGCTCATGGTGACCGGGCCGCGCCGCCAGTACGCCCCCTGGTAGAGGTACTGCCAGGTGTCCTCGATCCGGGCCGGGTCGCGCCCGATCAGCAGCGGCACCACGTGCTCGCGCAGGTACGCCTCGACGGCCAGCTCGCGGCCGTTGAGGGTGGCGTCGCCGACCCCGGTGACACCCTCGTCGGTGACGATCTTGAGGGTGACGAAGTTGCGGCCCGGGCAGGTCACGATGACCCGGGCGTCGACGATCCTCACGCGGTCTCCTCCGTCGTCTCGGTGGCGGGGCCGGTGGCGTCGCCCGGCGCGGCGAGCACCCCGGCGAGCCACGCGAGCTGCCGGCGGACCTGCACCGCCTCCCCGCCCTCGTGGCCGTTGAACGGGTAGACGTGCATCACCCGCCGCGGCGGCCCCGGCCGGCCGTTGGCGACGCCGTACTGGTTGTGGGCGGCGAACACGGTGCTCGGCGGGCACACGGTGTCGCGCAGGCCGACGCCGAAGTGCGCGGGCGCGACCGCCCGGCGGGCGAAGGCGACGCCGTCGACGTAGGACAGGGTGCGCCGCACCGCGTCCTCGGCCGTCCGGTCGGCGGCGAGGTAGCGGGCGATCTCGCCGTACGGCTCGGCGTCGGTGATCTCGATGGCCCGCTGGACGTGGCACAGGAAGGGCGCGGTGGTGATCAGGGCCGCCAGGTCGTCGACGAGGCCCGCCACCGCGAGGGCGAGCCCCCCGCCCTGGCTGTTGCCGGCGACGACGACCCGGCCGGGGTCGACGCCCGGCAGCGCGCGGGCCGCCTGCACGGCCCGCACGGCGTCGGTGATCAACCGCCGGTAGTAGTAGTTCTCGGGCGCGAGGATGCCCCAGGTCACCGGCCAGGGGCCGCCCGGGGCGCCGGCGCGCGGGTCGGGGGTGTCGCCGGCCGCGTAGTGGCCGGACTGGCCCCGGGCGTCCATCAGCAGGTGCGCGTAGCCGGCCACCGGCCAGGTGAGGCGCTCGTGCGGCAGGCCCCGGCCGCGCCCGTAGCCGACGTACTCCACGACGGCGGGCAGCGGCCCGGCCGCCCCGGCGGGCCGGGTGTACCAGGCCCGCACCGGGTCACCGCCGTAGCCGGCGAACGTGACGTCCCAGGTGTCGACCAGGCGCAGGTGGGTCGGCTCGGGCCGGACCTCGCCGAGCACGGGGTGCTCGGCCGCCGCCGCGAGGGTGGCCCGCCAGAAGGCGTCGAAGTCGGCGGGCTCGGCCACGGCGGGGACGTACTGCCGGAGCTGGTCGAGGGGCAGGTCGAACTGGGGCATGGAACCTCTCCGAAATTTTCGAGGACTGTACCATGCGCGATGCCCGGGTACGATGACCACCGTCGATCCGCTTCGGGCGGGACGAGCCTTGACATGCCCATTTAAGGCCCTTAAGTTGCCCGAAATAGGTCACGCGGAGATTTCCGAAAAATTTCGGGCCGGCTCGCCGTCGTCAGTCGTCGCGGGCCACCGGGGAGCCTCCCGGGCCCGACCGAAGGGGTGTGGCATGAACAGTCAGCTGCCCGTGCACGACGCGGAGGCGTCCCCGGACGCCGCGCGGTGGCGCGACCCGCGGCTGAGCCCGACCGAGCGCGCCGACGCCCTGCTGCCGCTGATGTCGCTGGAGGAGAAGGTCGCCCAACTGGTCGGGGTGTGGGTCGGCGCCGACGCCTCCGGCGAGGGGGTCGCGCCGCACCAGGCCGACATGGTCGACGGCGAGCTGCGGTGGGACGACGTCATCCGGCACGGGCTCGGCCAGCTGACCCGGCCGTTCGGCACCGCGCCGGTCGACCCCGTGGCCGGCGCGCGCTCGCTGGCCGCGTCCCAGGCCGAGATCGCGGCGGCGAGCCGGTTCGGCATCCCCGCGCAGGTGCACGAGGAGTGCCTCACCGGCTTCGCCGCCTGGCGCGCGACCGTGTACCCGACGCCCCTGGGCTGGGGCGCGTCCTTCGACCCCGAGCTGGTCGAGCAGATGGCCGGCCACATCGGCCGGTCGATGCGGGCGGCCGGGGTCCACCAGGGGCTCGCGCCGGTGCTCGACGTCACCCGCGACTACCGGTGGGGCCGCACCGAGGAGACCATCGGCGAAGACCCGTACCTGGTCGGGACGACCGGCGCGGCCTACGTGCGCGGCCTGGAGGCCGCCGGCATCGTCGCCACCCTCAAGCACTTCGCGGGCTACTCGGCCTCGCGCGGCGGACGCAACCTGGCCCCGGTGTCGATGGGTCGCCGGGAGCTGGCCGACGTGATCCTGCCGCCGTTCGAGATGGCGCTGCGCCTCGGCGGCGCCCGTTCGGTGATGCACTCCTACGCCGAGATCGACGGCCTGCCCGCCGCCGCCGACGAGGGCCTGCTGACCCGGCTGCTGCGCGACGAGTGGGGCTTCACCGGCACGGTGGTCGCCGACTACTTCGCGGTACGCTTCCTCCAGACGCTGCACCGGGTCGCCGCCGACGGCGTCGAGGCGGCGCGGCTGGCCCTGCGCGCCGGGATCGACGTGGAGCTGCCCACCGTGGACGCGTTCGGTCCCCCGCTGGTCGAGGCGGTCCGGGCCGGCGCGGTCGACGAGGCGCTCGTCGACCGGGCGCTGCGCCGGGTGCTGGCGCAGAAGGCCGAGCTGGGCCTGCTCGACGAGGGCTGGCGGCCGCTGCCCGACGGCGTCGACGGGCTGCGCCTCGACGACGCGGGCGCGCAGGAGGTGGCCCTGCGCCTGGCCCGCGAGTCCGTGGTGCTGCTGCGCAACGACGGCGGGCTGCTGCCGCTGGACGCCGGCCGCCGCGTCGCCCTCGTCGGCCCGGTCGCCGACGACCCGATGGCGATGCTCGGCTGCTACACGTTCCCCTCCCACGTGGGGGTGCGCCACCCCGAGCACGGGCTCGGCGTGGAGCTGCCCTCCCTGCGCGAGGCCCTCGGCCGCCTGGTGCCGGGGCTCACCCACGCCCCCGGGTGCGCGGTCACCGGCGACGACACCGCCGGCTTCGCCGCGGCCGTGGCGGCGGCCGCCGCGGCCGACGTGTGTGTGCTCGCCGTCGGCGACCGCTCCGGGATGTTCGGCCGGGGCACGTCCGGCGAGGGCTGCGACGCCACCGACCTGCGGCTGCCCGGGGTGCAGCCCGAGCTGGTCCGGGCGGTGCTCGCCACGGGCACGCCCGTGGTGCTGGTGCTGCTGGCCGGGCGGCCCTACGCGCTCGGGCCCGAGGTCGACGCCGCCGCGGCCGTCGTGCAGGCGTTCTTCCCCGGCCAGCGCGGCGGGCAGGCCATCGCCGAGGTGCTCACCGGCGCGGTGAACCCGTCCGGGCGGCTGCCCGTCGGCGTGCCCCGGGACGCCGGCGCCCTGCCGTCGACCTATCTCAACCCGCCGCTGGGCCGCCGGTCGGAGGTGTCGTCGGTCGACCCCACCCCGGCGTTCCCGTTCGGCCACGGGTTGAGCTACACGACGTTCGAGTGGAGCGACGCGGGCGTACGCGGGGTCGACGACGTCCCCACCGCCGACGCCGGCGGCGGCGACCGCCTCGACTGGGCGGTCGACGGCGAGGTCGAGGTCGACGTCACGGTCCGCAACACCGGCGACCGGGCCGGCGTCGAGGTCGTCCAGCTCTACCTGCACGACCCGGTCGCGCAGACCACCCGGCCGGTGGTCCGCCTGGTCGGCTACGCCCGCGTCCCGCTCGCGCCGGGCGAGAGCGCCCGGGTGACGTTCGGCGTGCCCGCCGACGTCACGTCGTTCACCGGCACGCACGGCCGGCGCGTCGTCGAGCCCGGCGACGTGGAGCTGCGGCTGGGCCGCTCCAGCGGCGAGTTCGCCGCCGCCCTCCCGCTGCGCCTCGTCGGCGCCGAACGCGCCGTCGGCCACCACCGCCGGCTGGTGTCGACGGCGCGGGTCGCCCCGGCCGCCGTCCCGCAGTCCGCCTAGGCACCTCCGCCCCGTCCTGGAGGCCGTCGATGACCGTCCCCGACACCCTCGATCCCCCGCCGGTGCCCCCGACGCGGGACGCCCCCGCGCCGGCGGGCCGCCCCGCGCCGCGCCGCCGGGGTCGACGCCGCACCTGGCGGCAGGCGCTGCGCAAGGACTGGCAGCTCTATTCCCTCGCCGTGGCGCCGCTGCTGTTCTTCCTGGTCTTCCGCTACCTGCCGATGGCCGGCAACGTGATCGCCTTCCGGAAGTTCTCCCCCGGCGGCAGCCTGTTCGGCGAGACCTGGGTGGGCCTGCGCTACATACGCCTGTTCCTGGCCGACCCGACCTTCTGGGACGTGTTCACCAACACCCTCGTGCTGGGGACGCTGACCCTGCTGTTCTGCTTCCCGCTGCCGATCGTGCTGGCGCTGCTGCTCAACGAGGTCCGGGCCCGCCGGCTCAAGCGGTTCGTGCAGTCGGTGTCCTACCTGCCGCACTTCCTGTCCATCGTGATCGTGGCCGCCATGGTCATGCAGCTGACGTCGATGGACGGGACGGTCAACCAGATCGTGCGCGGCCTCGGCGGCGAGGCGGTGCCGTTCCTGCAACGGCCGGAGTGGTTCCGCACGATCTACGTCTCCTCCGAGGTCTGGCAGACCGTCGGCTGGGGCACCATCCTCTACCTCGCCGCGCTCACCACCATCGACGAGAATCTCTACGAGGCGGCCCGCATCGACGGGGCGAACCGGTGGCGGCAGACCTGGCACGTGACGCTGCCCGGCATCCGGCCCACGATGGTGACGCTGCTGATCCTCAACATCGGCACGTTCATGGCGGTCGGGTTCGAGAAGATCCTGCTGCTGTACAACCCGCTGACCTACCCGACCGGCGACGTGATCTCCACGTACCTCTACCGGATGGGCTTCGAGTCCAGCAACTTCAGCTACGCCGCCGCGATCGGCCTGTTCGAGGCCGTGATCGGGCTGACCCTGGTCCTGTCGGCGAACGCCATCTCCAAGCGCACGGTGGGGACGAGCCTGTGGTGACCGTGGAAGCCGCCGAGACCGGCGAGACCCGGCGGGTGGCCCGCCGGCCGAAGGGGATCCGCCCCACCCGGGGCTACCGGATCTTCCAGGCGGTCAACGCCGTCATCCTCACCGGCGTCGTGATCGTGACGCTGTACCCGTTCGTCAACATCGTGGCCCGCTCGCTCAGCGACGAGGCGTACATCATCGCCGGGCGGGTGAACCTCGTCCCGCGCGGGTTCAACCTGACGACGTACAAGCTGGTGATGTCCGACGCGTTGTTCTGGACGAACTACCGCAACACGGTGGTCTACACGGTGGTCGCCACGGTCATCTCCATCGTGCTGACCACCTGCTACGCGTACGTGCTGTCGAAGCCGCGGCTCAAGGGGCGCGGGGCGCTGGTCGGCATCGCCGTGTTCACCATGTTCTTCTCCGGCGGGCTCATCCCCAACTACGTGCTGATCACCAGCCTGGGCATGAAGAACACCATCTGGGCCGTGGTCGTGCCCAACGCCATCAACGTGTTCAACCTGCTGGTGATGAAGGCGTTCTTCGAGAGCCTGCCGGAGGAACTGGAGGAGGCCGCCGCCGTCGACGGGCTGAACACGTACGGGACGCTGCTGCGGATCGTGCTGCCGCTGTCCAAGGCCATCATCGCCACGATGGTGCTGTTCTACGCCGTGTCGTTCTGGAACTCCTGGTTCACCGCGTTCCTCTACCTGGACCAGCAGGAGATGTTCCCGGTGACCGTCTACCTGCGCAACCTCATCGCGGGGGCCACCGGCGCCCAGTCGGCCGGCGGCGTGGCCGAGTCCGACGCCGTCCAGGCCGCCGCGACGTTGCAGGCGGTGACCATCGTGCTCACCACCCTGCCCATCCTGGCGGTCTACCCCTTCATCCAGCGCTACTTCGTGTCGGGCGTGATGCTCGGCGCGGTCAAGGGGTAGCCCGGCGAGGTTCCCCTCCACCCCACCACCGTTCGGAAAGGACGAGCCGTGCTCCACAGAACGTGGCGGCGCGCGGCCATAGCCGCGGCCAGTCTGCTCACCCTCACCCTCGTCGCCTGCTCCTCCGAGGAGGCCGGCGACGCCAAGGACCTGTCCGGCAACCGGGCCGGCGCCATGGCGGACTACGGCGTCGGGACCCAGTTCACGGCCACCGAGCCGCTCTCCTTCTCCATCCTCTACAACAACCACCCGAACTACCCCCTGAAGAACGAGTGGCTGTTCTGGTCGGAGCTGACCAAGCGGACGAACGTCAAGCTCGAACCGGTCGCCGTGCCGCTGAGTGACTACGAGCAGAAGCGCAGCCTGCTCATCGGCGCCGGCGACGCCCCGCTGATCATCCCGAAGACCTACCACCCGGCGGAGAACCAGTTCGTCTCGTCCGGCGCGATCCTGCCGGTCAGCGACTACCTGGACCTGATGCCGAACCTCAAAGACAAGATCGACAAGTGGGGGCTGAAGCCGGAGATCGACACGCTGCGCCAGTCCGACGGCAAGTTCTACCTGCTGCCGGGCCTGCACGAGAAGCCCTGGCAGGAATACACGGTCGCGGTCCGCACCGACATCCTCGACGAGCTCAAGCAGCCGGTCCCGAAGACCTGGGACGAGCTCTACACGGTGCTCAAGGCGATGAAGGCGAAGTACCCGGACTCGTACCCGTACTCGGACCGGTGGAGCAAGCCCAACCCCGCCGGCGCGCTGCTGCGGATCGCCGGCAACTCGTGGGGCACCCAGGCCGGCTGGTCGTTCCAGCACAACACCTGGGACCCGGCCGCCGGGAAGTTCGTCTACACCGGGGCCACCGAGCAGTACAAGCAGATGGTCCAGTACCTCAACAAGCTGGTCACCGAGGGGCTGCTCGACCCGGAGAGCTTCACCCAGAGCGACGAGGCCGCCCGGCAGAAGCTGGCCAACGGCAAGTCCTTCGTCATCACCAGCAACGCGCAGACCCTGGTCAACGACTACCGGCCGGACCTGGCCAAGACCCTGCCCAACGCGAAGCTGGTCAACATCCCGCTGCCGGTCGGCCCGGCCGGTGAGATCAACCCCGCCTCCCGGCTGGAGAACGGCGTGATGATCTCCAAGAAGGCCCGGGACAGCAAGAACTTCGTGGCGATGATGCAGTTCCTCGACTGGCTCTACTACTCCGACGCCGGCCAGGAGTTCGCCAAGTGGGGCATCGAGGGCACCACGTTCGTCAGGGACGCCGCCGGCAAGCGGATGCCCGCCCCCGACGTCGACATGATCGGGCTCAACCCCAAGGGCACCAAGCACCTGCAGAAGGACTTCGGCTTCGCCAACGGGGTCTTCGCCTACGGCGGCAAGCTCGACCTGGTGCAGTCCTTCTTCTCCCCCGAGGAGCTGGAGTTCCAGAAGGTGATGAACACCCGAAAGCCGATCGAGGTGCCGCCGCCGGCCCCGCTCACCGACGCCGAGCGCGAGCAGGTGTCGCTGTGGGAGACGCCGCTGAAGGACTACGTCACCCAGAACACGCTCAAGTTCATCCTCGGCCAGCGGCCGCTGACCGAGTGGGACGCCTACGTCGGTGAGCTGAAGGCCCGCAACTCCGACAAGTACATCGACGTGGTCAACAAGGCGTACGAGCGGTTCAAGAAGGACAACGGCTGACCGTCCGGTCCCGGCCGGGCCCCGCCACCGGGGTCCGGCCGGGACCGGCGGCCCGGCCGGCACGACGAGCACGACGAGCAGGACGAGGACGAGATGCGGATCCACGTACCCGAGCGGCCCACGGGCCGGCTGACCGACGCCTGGCGGGCCTGCGTCGGCACCGGCCGGTTCGAGCTGGCGCTGCGGCGCGACTACCAGGACTCGCTGGCGCTCGTCCAGCGGGACATCGGCTTCCGGCACATCCGGGGGCACGGCCTGCTCAGCGACGGCGTCGGCGTGCACCGCCCCTACGAGCACGCGGGTTCGCGGCGCGTGCGGCACTCGTTCACGTACGTCGACCAGGTCGTCGACGCGTATCTGGAGCTGGGGATCCGGCCCTTCGTGGAGCTCGGCTTCATGCCCTCGGGCCTGGCCTCCGGCGACCAGACGGTGTTCTGGTGGCAGGGCAACGTCACCCCGCCGGCGTCCTGGACGGAGTGGGCGGACCTGGTCCGGGCCACGGTCGCGCACCTGGTCGACCGGTACGGCCTCGACGAGGTGCGCGGCTGGCCCATCGAGGTGTGGAACGAGCCGAACCTGACGGCCTTCTGGCAGGATGCGGACCGCGACGCCTACCACCGGCTGTACGAGGTGTCGGCGCACGCCGTGAAGGAGGTCGACGCGTCCCTCCAGGTCGGGGGGCCGGCCATCTCCCCCGGCTCCGACGAGTGGCTGGTGCCCTTCGCCGAGTTCGTCGCCGCGCGCGACGTCCCGTGCGACTTCGTCAGCCGGCACGCCTACACCTCCGGCCCGGCGCAGCACGTGCCGTTCGGCACCCACCAGACCCTCGCCCCGGCGGAACACCTGCTGGAGCAGTTCGCCGCGCCGCGCCGGCTGCTCGCCGGCACCGCCCTGGCGGACCTGCCCGTGCACATCACCGAGTTCAACTCCTCCTACCGGCCCGACAACCCGATCCACGACACCGCGTTCCACGCCGCCTACCTCGCCCCCGTGGTGGCCGCCGGCGGCGACCTGGTCGACTCCTTCTCGTACTGGACGTTCAGCGACATGTTCGAGGAGGCGGGGATCCCGACGGCGCTGTTGCACGGCGGCTTCGGCCTGCTCACCCACCGGCAGCTCAAGAAGCCCACCTACCACCTGTACGCGTTCCTGGCCCGGATGGGCGACGCGGTGCTGGCGCGCGGGGCGGACCACCTGGTCACCCGCGACGCCGACGGCCGGGTCACGGTGCTGGCGTGGGCGCCGGTGGACGTCACCGGCCGCGCGCCGGTGCCCGAGCGGCACACGCTGGCGCTGTCGGTGCCGCTGGACGCGCCCGGGGCGACGTCGGCGTACCTGGCGCGCTCGTCGGTGAGCGAGGAGGCGGGCAACGTCCAGGCGGCCTGGGCCGAGATGGGCCGGCCCCGGTCCCCGCGGCCGCGCCAGCTCGACGCGCTGCGGGAGGCCGCCGAGCCGGCCCGCAGCCACCGGAGCCTGCCGGTGGTGGGCGGCCGGGTGGAGGTCGACCTCACCCTCGCCCGGCACGAGGTGACCCTGGTCGAGATCGACGCGGTGCGCGACGAGACCCCTCCGTGGTGGGACGACGACCGGCTGCTCGGCCTGCCCGGCCGCGGCGTCGGCGGCCACGACGGCGACGGGCGACGCGGCGGCGTCCCGGCCGGCGGGGAAGGGCGGCCGTGAGCGGCGACGCCGCGCGGGCCGCCCGGCAGTTCGGCGAGGGCCCGCTGTCGCGGTCCGCCGCGCGGGTCTACACCCTGCTCGTCGTCGAGCTGCTCCTGCTGCTGGCCTGCCTGCCCGGCCTGGTGCCGCTGGTCCTGCTCGACGCCGACGCGAGCAACATCCCGCTCTACGCCGCCTGCGCGTTGCCGCTGGGCCCGGCGCTGTCGGCCGCGCTGTACGCGCTGCACCACCAGCGCCCCGACCTGACCGACCTGCGGCCCGCCGCCGCGTTCCGGCGCGGCTACCGGGCCAACCTGGCGGGGGTGCTGCGGATCTGGGTGCCGCTGCTGGCGTTGCTCACCGTCGTCGCGGTGAACCTCGCCCACCTGGACGTCGCGGGCGTGCCCCGGTGGTGGGCGGTGCCGCTGGTCGGCGTCGCCGCGCTGGCGGCCCTCGTCGGGGTGAACGCGCTGGTGATCACCTCCCTGTTCGCGTTCCGGGCCCGCGACGTCGCCCGGCTCGCCCTGCACTTCACGGTCCGCGCCCCCGGGGTGGGCATCGGCACGGCCCTGGTGCTCGTGGCGGGAGCCGCCGTCACGGCGGTCACCTCGGAGGCGGTGCTCGCGCTCGCGGGCTCGGTGTGCGCCCTCGCGCTGCTGCGCGTGGCCGCCCCGATGGTCGAGACGATCCGCGAGGAGTTCACCGCATGAGCCTGCCCTCCGCCACGACCGGCCCCGCCACCGCGGGCCACGCCGCCGGCGACGACCCGGCGGGCCGCGGTGGGGACGTGCACGCCGCCTGGCTGCCGCCGGAGGCGTTCGCCCCGCTCGGCTCGCGCCGCGTCCTCGTGCGGGGCGACGGGGTGCTCGTCGACACCGTCTTCGACGAGGTCGAGCGGGCCTGCGCCCGGCACGGCGGCCGGGCGGACCGGACCGCCGGGGACCGGGCGGTGGACCTGGTGCTCGCCCTGCGCGACGCCGGTCCCCTGCCCGCCGCCGCGACCGCGCTGGCCCGGGCGGCCGGGGCCGACGGGCCGCTGGGCGGCGAGGGGTTCGCGCTGGCCCGCGCCGAGGGCGTCACCGTGGTGCTGGCCGACGCGCCGGCCGGCCTGCTGTACGGGCTGTTCCACCTGGTGCGTCTCGGCGCGGCGGCGTTCGAGGGCGACCACCCGGTCCGGCGGCACGCCCCCGTGATGGCGCTGCGCATGCTCGACCACTGGGACAACGTCGACGTGCACCCGGTGATGGGGCAGGTCGAGCGGGGCTACGCGGGCGGGTCGATCTTCTGGCGGGCCGGGGCGGCGCGCCGCGACCTCGACCGGGTCCGCGCGTACGGGCGGCTGCTGGCCGCGTGCGGCGTCAACGCGATCTCGGTGAACAACGTCAACGTCCACGCGACCGAGGCGCGGCTGCTCACCGACCGCCTCGGCGACGTCGCCGAACTGGCCGACGCGCTGCGCCCCTACGGCGTGCGGGTGCACCTGTCGGTCACCTTCGCCGCGCCCGTCGTCCTCGGCGGCCTGCCGACCGCCGACCCGGTCGACCCGGCGGTGCGCGCGTGGTGGGCCGCCGCCACCCGCCGCGTCTACGCGCGCATCCCCGACTTCGGCGGCTACGTGGTGAAGGCCGACTCGGAGGGGCAGCCGGGCCCGTTCACGTACGGGCGCGACCACGCCGACGGCGCGAACCTGCTCGCGGAGGCCCTCGCGCCGTTCGGGGGCGTGGTGCACTGGCGGGCGTTCGTCTACAACCACCGGCAGGACTGGCGGGACCGCTCGACCGACCGGGCGCGGGCCGCGTACGACCACTTCGCCCCGCTCGACGGCCGGTTCCGCGACAACGTGGTGGTGCAGGCGAAGTTCGGCCCGATCGACTTCCAGCCGCGGGAGCCGGTGTCGCCGGTGCTGGCCGCGATGCCGGCGACCCGGCTCGCGGTGGAGTTCCAGGTCACCCAGGAGTACACGGGACAGCAGCAGCACGTGTGCTATCTCGCGCCCTGCTGGAGCGAGGCGCTGACGTTCGCGCCGTGGGGGCCCGGCGGGCCGACGGTCGCCGACGTGGCCGCCGGCTCCGGGCCGGGGCCGGCGGCCGGCGGCGGCCTCGCCGCCGTGGCCAACGTGGGCGACGACCCGTTCTGGACCGGGCACCCCCTCGCCCAGGCCAACCTGTACGCCTACGGCCGGCTCGCCTGGGACCCCGGCCTCGATCCGGTCGCCGTCCTCGACGAGTGGATCGACCTCACCTTCCCCGCGTCGACGGTCGGCGACCCGGCCCTGGTGCGCGAGACGCTGCACGCCGTCATGGACGACTCGTGGCGCACCTACGAGCGGTACACCGCCCCGCTGGGCGTCGGCTTCATGGTCAGCCCGGCCCGCCACCACTACGGCCCCGACGTCGACGGCTACGAGTACTCGCGGTGGGGCACCTACCACTTCGCCGACCGCGACGGGGTGGGCGTGGACCGCACGCGCGCCACCGGCACCGGCTTCACCGGGCAGTATCCGCCGCCGTGGTCGCAGGTGTACGAGTCGCTGTCCGACTGCCCCGACGAGCTGCTGCTCTTCTTCCACCACGTCCCGTACGGGCACGTGCTGCGCAGCGGGTCGACCGTCATCCAGCACATCTACGACACCCACTTCGCCGGGGTGCAGCAGGTGGCCGGGATGCGGCA
Source organism: Micromonospora carbonacea (assembly GCF_014205165.1). Lineage (NCBI taxonomy): Bacteria > Bacillati > Actinomycetota > Actinomycetes > Micromonosporales > Micromonosporaceae > Micromonospora > Micromonospora carbonacea. The sequence continues at coordinate 3,515,536 of NZ_JACHMZ010000001.1, forward strand.
GCGGTGGCGACGCCTCGCCGGGGTGATCGACCCGGCGGTGCACGCCCGGGTGGCCGAGCGCCTGGAGGAGCAGCTGCGCTGCGCGATCGAGTGGCGCGACCAGATCAACACGTACTTCTTCCGCAAGTCCGGGGTGCCGGACGTGCGGGGGCGGACGATCCACTGAACGCAGGCGGCGGGCTGTCAATCATGTGACAGCTTCCCCGCCGCCGCCCCGCCCCGGCGCGGGTTCCCGCAGGTCGGAGGGCCCAGCGCGCGGCGGCGGGCCCGGGGCGACGCCGGCGGGCGGCCAGGACGACGTTCCCACGACACCGCCCGCCTGCCTAGGCTCGCACGGTGATCGAACCCGCTGGCCCGGACCCGCTGCCGGCCGTGCCGGAGGACGACGGTCGCCGGGCCACGGGCGACCGGCCGCGCGTCCTGCTCGTCGTGCTCGTCGCTGCCCTCGTCTTCCTGGTGCCGGTGACCATCGTCTTCCTCGCGACCGAGGGGATCGACCGGGCGGACAAGTACGCGAGCGTGTTCGGGCTGTTCGCGGGGATCTCCAGCGTGCTCCTCGGCCTCGTGTCGCTCTTTCCGCGCCGGCGGGACCGGCAGGCGGGGCCCGGCGACGGCGCAGGCCCGGGAAGCAACGCCCCGGGAGGTGGCGGCACCGGGACCGGCGGCGGCCCCCGCTCGCGGCAGCGCAGCCGGACCTTCGGGTTCACCGCCGGTGTGGTGGGCACCACGATCCTCTCGTGCACCGTGGCGACGACCACGCAGTCGAGCCTGAACGCGCCGCCCCCGGTCGACGAGCCGCCGCCGCTCGCGGTCGTCGCCGCGGTCGACTGGGCGTGGTGCGACGGCACGGTGCTCGCCGCGACGTCGCCCGCCCGGCTTCCGGCCCCGCCGCGGCGGTACACGTCCGGGGACTGGGCCGACTGGTTCACCCGGCTCGGCGGCGCCCGGACCGGCGCCTCCTGGGTGACGCTGACCCTGCGGTCCCGCTCGGATGCCACCGTCACCGTCACGGGCATCCGGGCTGCGGTGGCCGGGCGGAGCGAGCCGCCCGAGGTCTCGACCACCGTCGGCGTCGCCTGCGGGAGGTCCGGGGGCGACGAGCCCGGGGGCGACGAGCTCCGGTTCGACCTCGACGCCGAGCCCGCCCGATCGACCGGGGGCGTCCGCTTCCCGCTCGCCGTCACCAGGTCGGTGTCGGTGCTGCCCGTGCGGGCGCAGTCCGGCCAGCCCCAGGTCCTCTCCTGGCGGCTGGAGATCGACTGGCTGTCGCAGGACCGACGGGGGACCCTCACCGTGGACGAACTGGACGGGCTTCCGCTGCTCACCGGCGGCGAGGGACGGTCACGCTGCTTCTACACGGAAACCGGCACGATCATCGAGAGCCTCTCCGGCGAGGGCTGCCCGACCCGCTGACCGCCCCGGCTGCCGTGATCGTAACCACAGTTCACGCGGCCGTATTGGGCGCGTGAAACCGTGGACCACCTTGTTACCGTTTCGCGGTGCGTTCGCGTGGCCGCGCGTCCACCAGGGGGGCGGTTGCATCCAACCGGGCGCACGGGGCCGCCGTGTGCGACAGCCCCGCCCGACAGGTAACCCACAACGTGCTGCCGCCCGAGGTGCGGCACGCGGCCGATCGGCGGCATCCGCCAGCTTCATCAGGAGATTCCGTGAGCAGTCAACCCGCGGCGCCGGCCAAGCTCGACGCCGCCGTACTGAAGATCGCCGGGGTCGTGGTCCTCGGTGCGATCATGTCGATCCTCGACGTGACCGTGGTCAGCGTGGCACTGCCCACGTTCCAGACCGAGTTCGACGCCTCCTACGCCCGGGTCGCCTGGACGATGACCGGCTACACGCTCGCGCTGGCCACGGTGATCCCGCTGACCGGCTGGGCCGCCGACCGGTTCGGCACGAAGCGGCTCTACATGGCGGCGCTCGTGCTGTTCACCCTCGGCTCGGGCCTGTGCGCCACCGCCGACTCCATCGGCCAGCTCATCGGCTTCCGGGTGTTGCAGGGCCTCGGCGGCGGCATGCTGATGCCGCTCGGCATGACGATCATGACGCGGGCGGCCGGGCCGGAGCGGATCGGCCGGCTGATGGCGGTGCTGGGCATCCCGATGCTGCTCGGCCCGATCGGCGGCCCGATCCTGGGCGGCTGGCTGATCGACGTGGCGAGCTGGCACTGGATCTTCCTGATCAACCTGCCGATCGGCGTCGTCGCGCTGGCCTACGCGCAGTGGGCGCTGCCGAAGGACGCCCCGGAGCCGTCCGAGTCGTTCGACTTCGTCGGCATGCTGATGCTCTCGCCGGGCCTGGCCCTCTTCCTCTACGGGGTGTCGTCGCTGCCCGAGACCGGCACGTTCGCCGACCGGAAGGTGTGGCTGCCGATGCTCGTCGGCGGGCTGCTGGTCGTCTCGTTCGTCGTCTACTCGTTCAAGCCGAAGCACCCGCTGCTCGACCTGCGGCTGCTGCGTGACCGCAACCTCACCGTCGCGTCCGTCACGATGGCCGTCTTCATGGTCGCGTTCATGGGCGCCGGCCTGCTGTTCCCGAGCTACTTCCTCCAGGTGCGCGGCGAGTCGACGCTCGACGCCGGCCTGCTGATGGCCCCGCAGGGCATCGGCGCGATGGTCACCATGCCGATCGCGGGCATGCTGGCCGACAAGATCCCGGTCGGCCGGACGGTGCCGTTCGCGCTGGTGCTGATCGCGGCCGGCTTCTTCGCGTTCACCCAGGTCGGCACCGACACGTCCTACCTGCTGCTGTGCGGCTCGCTGTTCGTCATGGGCCTGGGCATGGGCGGCACGATGATGCCGATCATGACCTCGGCGCTGAAGACGCTGACCAACCACGAGGTGGCCCGGGGTTCCACGCTGTTGAACATCCTCCAGCAGATCGCCGGGTCGGTGGGTTCGGCGATCATGTCGGTGATCCTCACCAGCAAGCTGAACGACGCGCCGGTCATCCCGGGGGCGGTCGACCCGAACACGGGCGCGCCGGTCACCGAGGCCGGGCTGGCCATCGCCGTCAAGCAGAACCCGGACCTGGCCCAGCAGTTCCCGGTCGACCCGGGGCTGCTCCAGCGGGGGCTGGAGTTCGTCGCCGACTCGTTCGCCACGACCTTCTGGGTGGGCTTCGCCCTGGTGCTGGTGACGTTCGTGCCGGCCTTCTTCCTGCCCCGCCGGCGTCAGGTGTCCCACCTGCTCGACGACGAGCAGGCCCCGGCCCCGGTGCTGATCCACTGATCCACTGAACCGCTGGTCCACCGATCCACCCGTCGCGGCGTGGGGCGTCTCGTCCCACGCCGCGACGGCGTCCCGGCCCGCGCCCACCCGGCGGGGCCGGGCACTCAGGCCAGCGGGGCCACCGGGCGGAAGGAGCTGTCCGCCCGGAAGACGGCGGTGTCCTGGTACAGGTCGATGCGCAGCGCGTAGTCGTAGTGGCGCAGGTAGCGGCCGGGGAAGTTGTAGGACTCCAGCGACACCGCCCCGCTGACCGAGCCGGGCCGGGCGCAGAAGGTGGCGTCCCGCCCGAAGATCGCGCTGCCGTCGTTGGCGTCGGCCCGGATCCGGTAGTCGTAGTGCCTCAGGTACCGGCCGTCGGCGGTGCGCAGCGAGTAGCAGTTGGCGTCGGCGAGCCCGGCGACGACGGTGAGGGTCGCGTCCTGGCGGGCCTGCGCCGGGCTGGCCGTGGAGACCGGGTCGAGGTAGCCCAGGTTGTCGGCGCGGCGGGCCACGTACCGGTCGGGGAAGTTGACCGACTGCAACGACCGGCCGCCGGTGGGCAGGGTGACGCCGCCGGGGACCGTCTCGCGGAGCACGGTGAAGTGCCGGGCGAAGCCGGACAGCCCGGGCAGCTCGGCCGGCGGGGTCCAGGTGCGCAGCCCGTCGGAGCTGTCGCTGAAGTAGTACTTGCCGACCGTGTACCCGTCGAAGTAGATCCGCCAGCCGCCGTTGTCGAGCGGCACCAGCGCCTGGCCCTCGCGCGGGCCGCCCCAGCCGGCCCAGTCGCCGGTCCCGACGAAGGTGTAGGGGCCGTTCAGGCTGCTCGCCGTCGCGTGCTCGATGTACTTGGTGGTCTCCTGCTTGGCGAACGCGTGGTACGTCGCGCCGACCTTCACCACGAACGTGTCGATGTGGTTGGGGCCGATCCCGGCAAGGAGCGTGGGTGTCGCGAACGCGGTGAGCGAGGAGTTCGTCGCGCGCAGCCGGTACGGCTTGAAGTCGGCCCCGTTGGTGGAGAGCGAGACGATCACGTTGACGCTGCCGTCGCTGTCGACGAACCACTCGGGGGCCCAGGTGTTCTGCACCGTCATGGGGATGGTGTGGTTGCGCAGGAACGTCCAGTTGACCCGGTCGGTGCTGGTGGCGAAGCCGATGGTGTTGCCGGTCCAGTTGGTGGTGTAGACGACGTAGTAGCGCCCGTCGGTGTGCCGGATGATGCTCGGGTCGCGGATCAGCCCGGTCGGCGGCGTGTAGGCGGGGCCGCGCAGCAGCCGGTAGCCGGTGGCGTCGGCCGACTCGTAGACGTACATGTTCGATTCGCTGCTGTTGGTGAACGCCGTCATCGTGTAGCGGGAGGTCTGCCCGGCGGGGGGCGCGGCGGCCGCCGGGGTGACCCCGACGGCCGGCAGCCCGGCGGCGAGCGACGCGAGGACGGTCGCGGCCGTCAGCGCCGCCCGACGCCACGACCGGCGGACGGTTCGGAACATCTGCCACCCCCACGTCAACAATCGAAGTTACTCGATGTTAACGCTCCCCTGACCGGGTGACAACGAGATCGTGCCCAGTCAGTGGGCCGCCACGACGACCGCGTCGGCCGGCAGGCCGGCGAGCCGGGCCGGCCGCACGACGACGAGCAGGACCACCGTGGCGGCCACCATCCCGCCCGCCACCACGAGGGCCATCGCCACCGCGCCGGTGCCGAGCATCCCCACCAGGGGCGCGGCCACCGCGCCGACGCCGAACTGCACCGCACCGAGCAGCGCGGAGGCGGTGCCGGCCGCCTCGCCGTGCCGGGACAGCGCCAGCGCCGGCGCGTTCGGCATCGCCAGCCCCGCCGCGGCGAGCACCGCCCACAGCGAGGCCAGCAGGGTCGGCAGCCCGCCCAGGCCGGTCACGGCGAAGAAGAGCAGCGCCAACCCCGCCACGGTCCCCGCGCCCAGGGACGCCACGAGGATCCGCTGCGGGGAGTGGCGACGCAGCAGCCGCACGTTGAACTGGGTCGCCCCGATCAGCCCCACCGCGCCCGCCCCGAAGGCCAGCCCGAACTGCTGCTCGTCGAGGCCGTACTGCTGTTGCAGGACGAACGACGACCCGGCCACGTACGCGAACAGGGCCGCCATGGCCAGGCCGGCGACCAGCACCAGGCCGACGAACGTGCGGTCGCGCAGCAGCGACCCGTACACGGCCAGGGTGGCGAGCGCCCCGCCGCGTCGCCGCCGCTCGGCCGGCAGCGTCTCGCGCAGGCCGAACACGGCGACCACGACGAGCGCCGCCCCGAAGACGGCCAGGGCCACGAACACGCCCCGCCAGTCCGTCCAGCGCAGCAGCCCGCCGCCGAGGGTGGGCGCGAGGATCGGCGCGGCCCCCATGACCAGCAGCAGCCGCGACAGCAGCGTGGCGAAGGCCGCGCCGCTGAACAGGTCGCGGACCACGGCCATCGCGACCACCGAGGCCGCCGCGACGCCCAGGCCCTGCACCACCCGCAGCGCGCCGAGGACGGCGACGTTCGGCGCGACCACGCACAGCGCCGACGCCACGATGTGCAGCGCGATGCCGGCGATCAGTGGCTTGCGCCGGCCGACCGCGTCGGACAGCGGGCCGATCAGGAGCTGGCCCACGGCGAGTCCGGCGAGCGTGCCGGTGAGGGTCAGCTGCACCGCCGCCGACGTGGTCTGGAAGTAGGCGACGAGCGCCGGGAAGGTGGGCAGGTACATGTCGATGGTGAGCGGGCCCACCGCGATCAGCGAGCCGAGCACGAGGACGAGCCGCAGGCGCTGCCGGCGTCCCATCGCGTCGCCCGGCGTCGACGGGGCCGCCGTCGCCACGGTGGCGGCCTTCATCGGGACGCTCCGGCACGGCCGGCGCGCAGCCGGGCGGGAAATGATGCAACTGTCACAACAGGCTCCAAATCCGGGGCCCGGCTGCTGATTCCCCGTCCGGCGACAGGTAACGCAGGTCACAGGGCGGTGGACCCCCCGCGAACACTACGGGCGCGGAGGGCCCACCGGGCGTCAGACGGTCGAGCAGGCGGCGCCGTTGAGGGTGAAAGAGGACGGTTTGCCGGCGTTGCCGGTGTGGTTCGCCTGGAACCCGATCTCCACCGACCCGTTCGGCGCGACGCTGCCGTTGTAGGAGACGTTGCGGGCGGTCACCGCGCCGCTGGTGGGCGTGTAGGTGGCGTTCCAGCCGCCGGTGATGCTCTGCCCGGCCGGCAGCGTGAACGCCAGGGCCCAGCCGTTGACGGCCGCTGTGCCGGTGTTGGTGATCGTGACGGACGCGGTCAGGCCGTTGCCCCAGGCGTTGACCGTGTACGCCACCCGGCACGCACCGGACGCCGGGGGCGTGGTCGGCGGCGGGGTGGTGGGCGGGGGCGTGGTCGGCGGGGGCGTCGTGGGCGGCGGCGTGGTCGTCGGGGGCGTCGTCGTCGGGGGCGTGCCGCCGATGCTGCCCGGCACCGCGCGCAGCGCGTTGTACCAGGCGGTGGCCATCTTGCCGTAGCCCGTCGCGTTGGGGTGGATGCCGTCGGCGAGGTCGGCGTAGGTCAGCGCGCTGCCGATGTCCACGAGGTGCACGCGGCGGCCGGCGTTGACCTTGCTCTGCACGATGCCCGGGATGGCCGCGTTGTACGTCCGCACCGCGTTCTCGGTGCCGGAGCGCGGGATGATCGTCGCGACGAAGACGTCCGCCGACGGCGCGGTCGAGGTGATGCGGTCGATCAGCGTGGACAGGCGGGACGCGGCGGCGGTCGGGTCGCCGTACATGTCGTTCGTGCCGATGTGCAGCAGCACCGTGCGGGGGGTCGTCGCCCGCAGCCAGTTGACGACGTTGGCGTCGACCTGGGAGATGGTCCAGCCCGAGTGGCCCTCGTGGTCGTGGTCGCCGAGGCTGCCCGGCCCGTTGAACATCGAGCCGACGAAGTCGATCCGGTAGCCGCCGGCGGCGAACTTCTGCCACAGGTCGATGCGGTAGCCGCCGGGGACGTTGAAGCCGTCGGTGATCGAGTCGCCGAGCGGCATCACCCGGACGCCGCCGTTGGACTCGGCGTTGGCGGGGGCGATCGCGAACGTGACGGCGGTGGCGACGACCGCCATGACGGCCGCCGCGGCGCCGAACAGGCGATTTCTTCGTGTCATGCGTATCCTCCCGATGGTGGTTGCCCGGGCGAGGGACGTGCCGGGGCGAGGTGCGGAATCCGGGCGCGGCGTCGGCCCCGTCGAGGTCCGCCCGCAGACGGCGGGCGGGGATGAACGGCGGCACGGCGGGTCGGCGCGCCACCGCAACTGCCGGGTACGGCAGGGGAAGGCCGACCGTCAGCAGTGCCCGTGCGGCTGCGCCGCCGGCCCCGGTGTCCGGACGGACGACCGGCGGCCCGTGGCTGGAGCGTGCCCTTCACCCTGGCCGCCGACACCATAACGTGTTACCGCTAACACCCACAATGGATCGTCAGCTGGCGATACTTCCAGGCGCGCGGCGGGCGGGACCGGGCACCGGCTGCGGCGGCGGAACAGCGCGTGCCGGGCGCGCAGGAGGCGCGGCGGGACCGGCGTCAACGAGGGGTGGGCGACGGAGGCGCGGACACCTGCGGGGTCGGGTCGGGCGGCGCGCCCAGCGGCCCGTCGAACACCACCGCCGGCCGTTCCGCGTCGCGCGCCCGGTGGAAGATCTCCATGCGCAGCCGCGCCGCGTCGGCGGGGACGAGGAAGGCGTAGTTGAGCCGCCGCACCGCCCCCGCGTCCACCGTCGGGCCGGCGTTCGGGTGCTCCGGGTCGGGCACGACGATCGCCGGGGTCACCCGGTCGTCGACCAGCCCCCGGAAGGAGAACTCGTTGACGTCCAGCGCCCCGGGGCGGCCGTTGGTGAGGCTGGCGATCACCAGGGCGTACCAGGCGCCCTGGACCTGGACCCGCTGCGGCGCGGCGAGGGTGAGCGTGACGCCGTCGGGCCACGCGTACGTCTGCCCGAAGGCCAGCCGGGCCGGCGTCGGCACCGGCCCCGACGGGACGGGGACCGGCGGCGGTGGGGCGGCCGGGCCGGGCCGACCGGCGGTGGCGGGCAGCCACCGGCAGTAGTTGGTGACGGCCACCTCCGCCGGGTCCTCGCGCCGTGCCTCGCCGCGCCGGGTCCCGTCGTAGAGCACCTGGCCCAGTGCGCGCAGCCCCGGCGCGTCGGAGCCGGCCGCCCGCCGGCCCACCTCGACGTGGGCGACGGCCCGCTGGTCGACCAGCAGCAGGCGGCCTGACGCGGCCTGCGCGAACCGGCAGGCGTCGGCGGCGGCGACGGAGCCGGCGGCCGGCGGGGGCGCGGCGGCGACGACCTGTTCCGGCACCAGCGCCCCGCCACGGCGGGGCAGGAACCCCTTCGTGGCCAGCCACATCGCGACGACCGGTCCGGCGTAACCGAGCACGAGCAGCCCGGTCACGGCGGCCACGACGGCGCGCGGCCAGCCCCGGCCCCGGCGGAGCCCGGCCGGCCCCGCCGGGTGGCCCTGCGGCCACCGCGCGCGACGCCGCCGCGCCAGCCGGGCCACCGTCGCCACGAGCGTGCCGGCCACGAGCGCCGCCGCCAGGCCGACCACCCCGACCGCGGTGTACGCGCTGCCGGTGGCCAGCACGCCCTGGTAGACGTCGCCGCAGCCGGTGCCCAGACAGAGTTCGACGAACGTGATCGTGAGCAGCACGGACATCAGCGCGTAGCCGGTGAGCACCGCCGCGACGAGGGCGTGCGCCGGACCGAGCCCGACGTCGGCCCGGCCGCCGAGGGCCGCGGCGACGAACGCGACCACGAGCTGCGCGAGCGCGACGACGCCGAGCAGCGCGTAGGCGTTGAGCAGCGCCCGCTGGTAGCTGCCCGGGTCCTGCTCGCGGCCCAGCCAGGTCGCCGCCGCCATGAGCAGCCCACCGGAGCTGGCCTTGTTGACGGCCAGCGCGACGACGAAGACCAGCGCGGGCGGCAGCAGCGCCACCGCGGGCCGGAGGCGCGGCCGGGGCAGGGCCGCGGCGTCGGCGCGGTCGAGGCGCACCGCCCGCAGGGCCCCGCCGCGCCGCGCGGCGGCCGTCAGCGGGTACGCCGCCGCCGCGAGCAGCGGCAGCAGCACCCACGGGTCCAGCGCGCTGCCGAACACGCCGACGGGCAGCGCGACGGGCAGACCCGTGGCGGCCACCGAGGTCCCCGTCGACCAGGCCGTCAGGCCGGCGCCGAAGGCGAGCGCGGCCAGCGCCTGCCCCGCGCGGACGACCGGGGTCAGGGTGCGGCCGGCCGCCGACGGCAGCCACGCCGCCGCCGAGGCCACCGACCAGCGGGCGAACAGCAGGCAGCCCAGGGCGAGCAGCGCCAGCGCGAGCACGCCCTGCGCCGGGAACTGCCGCAGGATCGACGGCCAGGTCGCGTCGTCGCTCAGCGGCGCGGCGACGAGTTCGCCGCCCGCGATGCCGGCGGCCAGCGCCAGGCCAGGGCGCACGCCGGTGGGCAGCGGCGTGCCCGCCACCAGCGACACGAGGGCCTGCCGCCACAGGCCGGTGCCGACGACGGTCACGGTCAGCGCGCCGAGCAGCGCCGAGGCCAGCAGCAGGCCGTGCAGCCGGTCGCCGCCGAGCAGGTTGGTGGTGATGGTGCTCAGGTACGGCAGCGAGACGCCGACGGTCACGCCGGCCGCCAGCGCCTCGACGGTTCCGGCACGCAGCAGCGCCTCGGGCCGGCGTACCACCTCGGCGCGGTCCGCGTTGGTCGGGTGCAGCCGCAGCAGCCGCCACCAGGCGCGCCGCGCCGGCCCGAGCGGCCCACCCGCCGGTGGCCGGCGCTCCGGGAAGGCCGGCGGGTGGAAGGGCGGGTCGGCGCGGTCGGGGCCGGTCGCCGACGCGCGCACGTCGGCGTGGTGCTCCCGGGCGCGGACCACCGCGGCCCGGACGAGCCAGAGCAGGGCGACCGCGACGGCGAGCCGCCACCCGACGGGCCACAGCAGGGCGGGGCTCCGGACGGCCACGAACGCCAGCAGCGGCACGGCCACCACGAGCAGGAACGCCCAGCCGCTGAGCAGCGCCAGGACGGTGCGGTCGACGTCGCGGTTGCGCAGGTGGGCGAGTTCGTGCCGGACCACCGCCCGCAGGGCCAGCAGGCCGTCGTCGCTGGTGTCGTGCAGCAGCCCCCGGTTGAGGCGTACGTGGTAGTGGGGGTGGCAGCCGAAGGCCCGGCCGCCCGGCCCGGTGCGGTACGGGTTGACGACGAACCGGGGCGGGCGGGCCACCCGCGCCTCGTCGACCAACCGGGCGACCTCCCGCGCCGCGACCGGGTACACGGCCGGGTCGAGGGGGCGCAGCCCCTGCCGACGGATCAGCCGGCGGGGGTGCCGCCGGTAGCCGACGAACATCGCGGTCGCCACCAGCGTCGCCGCGCCCAGGCCGACTCCCGCGCGGCGCACGTCGACGGCCGAGTTGCAGGCCAGGTAGTCGTCGGTGACCCGCTGCGGCGAGGCGGTCGCGGCCGCCGTGTCGGCGGCCGCGACGCACCGCCGGTAGCTGCTCTCCCAGCCGGTCAGGCCGCCGGCCACCGCGTCGTAGGTGTAGGCGGCGGCGCTGAGGGTCAGCGTCATCAGCAGCAGGAACAGCGAGGTGGTGGCGGGCGGGAGGGTGAACGGGTTCAGCCGTGCCCGGTCGGCGGCCGGGTCTGTTACGGCCGGGCGTTCCACCGCTTCACCAGCACGGCGGCGAGGTCGGCGGCGAGGGCTTCGGGCGCGCCCCGGTCGGCGGCGCGCCCGGCCGCCAGGGCCCTGATCCGCTCCTCCTGCCCGGGCGGGATCGGCGGGGCGACGCTGTCCTCGTCGACGGTGGGCCCGCGGAACGGCCACCAGCCCGCCGCCCGGTAGCGACGCCCGGCGGCCTTCGCGCCGGCGACGACGAGGTCCTTGCAGATGTCGACGACCACGGCCGCGGCGAGCACGCCGACGGCCTGGCCCGCCTCCTCCCAGCCGGCGGCCGTGGGCTCCGCGCCGGCCCGCCGCGCCCGGCGGGCGGCGGCCGGGTCGCGCAGGTAGGCGGTCGCCACGAAGTCGAAGTCCGCCAACTCGTCCGGTGCCACCTCCGCGACGATGTCGCGGGCGATGTCGATGACCTTGCGCTGTGCTGTGACCGGCACCAACGTTCTCCCCTGAATCCGGAGTCAGGGGGAGCCTGGCAGAGCGGCGCGGGGCGAGGTGTCGGCTGACCGACACAGCCCTCGCGTCCGCCGGATCGGCCGACCGTCGACGCAGCCGATCGGCTGGCGGCCCCCGGGCGGATGACGGCTTCCGATGTCAGGCGGGCTGCGGCGGGGGCGGCTATCGCCCGCCGCGCGGGCGGGCGGCCCGCGCGCCGGCCAACGCCAGGGCGGCCAGCGCCAGCGCCACCGCGACGCCGCCCACCACGAGGGACGCGCCGTCGCGCCCGGCCCGGCCCGGCAGGTCGCGCCCGGCGGCGGCACGGTCGCCGCGCGCGCCGGTCCGGTCGGCTGCGCCCGGAGCGGCGGCGCGGCCGGTCGGCCCCGCAACGCCGGGGCGCGCGGACGGGGTCGGCCCGGCGGGCAGGGCGTAGCGCAGGATCCTCGGCCGCGTCCCGGGGGGCTGGCCCGCCGTCTCCGAGACCGTCAGCAGGGACCGGCCGTCGCGGCTGTAGCTGACCGACTCCCCCTGCGGCTCGTCCGGCAGCGCGATGCTCCTCGGCCGGCCGGTGGTGAGGGCCGCGACGAGATCACCGTCGGGGACGTCGAACTCGAAGGCGTCGGCGTAGGTGCGCAGCACCACCCGCCGCCCGTCGGGCGCGCTCGCCCCGCCCGTGACCACCCGCCGCCCCAGGAAGGAGTACGGGTTGCGGGTCGTGGTGGACGGGAGTCGCACCTGTCCCACCCGGGCCAGCGGCACTGTCCCGCCCGCCCGCAGCGGCGCGGCCGGGCGGTACAGGCCCGCGCTGCCGCCCTGTTTCGTCACGACCACGGGCCGCCCGCCGTCGTCGACCAGGAGGGCCTCCGCGTCGTGGGCCCCGTCCGGGTACGTCATCCGGTGCAGCACCGGACGGGCCGCGCCGGGCGACAGCCGCCACAGGGCGACGGTGCGGCGGGCCCGGTCGTTGTCGCCGATGTCGGCGACCCAGATCGTGCCGTCCGCGCCCACGGCCAGGTCCTCGGTGTCGCGGGGGCGCGACGGGTAGCGCACCGCCCGCACCACCCGGCAGCGGGCGTCGAGGAAGAAGATCCGGCGGCGGGACTCCTCGTCGGCGCCGTCGTTGACCGCGACGAACCCGTCGTCGGTGGCGGCCAGCCCGGAGATCTCGGTCAACCGGTCGTCGCGGATGTCGCACACCGGCCGCCCTGCCGGCGGGGCGGGCGCGGCGCCGGGTCGGGCCACCGCGACGCCGGGGGCCGCCGCGACAGCGGGGGCGACCGCGACGACGGGGGCGATGACGACGGCCGCCGCGGCTGCGGCCGCCGGCCACCGCCACCGGGGGTGCCGGGCCGATCCAGGTCTGGTCACCCCCGCATCATCGCGGCCGCACCGTCCATCGGGGAATCCCGGTGCCGCCGCCTACTGACCCACCTGGCACGCGGCCCCGTTGAGCGCGAAGTCGGCGGGGCGCGGATTGCTCGCGCCGGAGCTGGCCTGGAAGCCGAAGCTCGCCGTGGCGCCCTGCGGCAGGCTGGCGTTCCAGTCGACGTTGCGGGCGGTGACGGCGGCCCCGGACTGGGTGACCTGCGCGTTCCAGGCGTTGGTGACCCGCTGACCGGCGGCGAACGACCAGGTCAACGCCCACCCGTTCAGCGCCGGCCCCCGGTTGGTGACCCGCACCTCCGCCGTGAACCCGCCGGTCCACTGGTTGGGGGTCCAGGTGACCAGGCAGGTCGCCGGCACCCCGGTCGGCGGGGGCGTCGTGGGCGGGGTGGTCGGCGGGGCGGTGGTCGGCGGGGGCGTCGTGGGCGGGGTGGTCGGCGGGGCGGTGGTCGGCGGGGGCGTCGTGGTCGGCGGGGGCGTGGCGTCGCGCGGCGGGAAGCGCAGGATCCGGTCGTCGGTCGCGGTCGGCGAGCCGCGCCCGTCGCGGTTGCTGGTGGCGACCCAGAGCCACCCGTCCGGGCCGTACTCGACCGTGCGCAGCCGCCCGTAGGTGCCGACCAGCTCGGCGACGGGGGTGCCCGCGCCGCCGGCGCCGTCGAGCGGCACGTTCCACAGCCGGGTCCCGCGCAGCGCGGCGACGAAGAGCCGGCTGCCGGCGATCGTCGCGCCGCTCGGGGACGCCTCGGCGGTCGTCCAGACCAGCAGCGGGTCGCGGAAGCGGGGGTCGTTGCCCCGGCCCTCCACCGTCGGCCAGCCGTAGTTGCCACCGGCGACGATGACGTTGACCTCGTCCCAGGTGTTCTGCCCGAACTCGCTGGCGTAGAGCCGGCCCTGGGCGTCCCAGGCCAGGCCCTGCACGTTGCGGTGGCCGAGGCTGTAGACCAGCGACCCGGGGAACGGGTTGTCGGGCGGGACCGACCCGTCGGGCCGCATCCGCAGGATCTTGCCGTTGCGGCTGGCCGGGTTCTGCGCGTTGGCGGTCTGCCCCGCGTCGCCGACGCCGGCGTAGAGCAGGCCGTCCGGGCCGAAGGCGATGCGTCCGCCGTCGTGGGTGCTGGCCCGGGCCAGGCCGGTGAGGATCGGCGTCTGGGTCTGCGGGTCGGCGAGCCGGAACCGGACGATCCGGTTGTCCGTGGCGGTGGTGAGGTAGACGTAGACGTAGCCGTCCTGGGCGTAGGTCGGCGAGACGGCGAGGCCGAGCAGGCCGCCCTCGCCGACCGGGGTCACGCCGGAGATCTGGGCCACCGCCTCGGTCGGCTGGCCGGGCCGCACCCGCAGCACCTGGGCGGAGTTGCGCAGCGTCACCAGGGCGCTGCCATCGGGCAGGAAGTCCATCCCCCAGGGCACCGTCAGGCCGCTGGCGGCGACCTGGGGGCGGCTGAGGTCGAAGTCGCCGACGGCGAGGGCGACGCCCGCCGCCGGGCGGGGGCCGGCGGCCGACGGCGGGTCGGCGAGGGCCGCCGCGCCGACGCCGCTCACCGCGAGGCCCGCCACGACCGCCGCCACCATCATCGACCGGGCTCTCACGGCACACCCCTCCAAAGCAGCCAGCCAACCATAGACGTCAATATATCCGGCCGGCGGGGGATCCGACAGCTCGGCGACGCGGGCCGGGGCGGGCCGGGCCGGTGCGGCCACGCGCCGGCCCGGCCCGCCGGGCGACGGGGCCGGTCAGAAGGTGACGGTACGGCCGCCGAGGGTCACGACGAGCCGGCCGTCGGAGGCGAACGACCACTTCAGGGCACCGGAGTAGGTGGCGCACCGGGAGCCGTTCGAGCCGGTCCAGAACTGGTTCGAGCTGTCGACGTTGCCGACGGTCTTGTCGTTGGACCCGCTGCCGCTGCGGCACGAGGTGTTGCTGCGGAACACCGAGGTGCCCGCGTCGAACGAGAAGTTGCGCTCGGTGTTGTCGATGCTGATGTTGTTCGAGATCGACATCGAGCCCGGGTTGCGGTTGTAGGTGAACCCGTGCTTGCCGTTGCGGAAGGCGATGGTGCGGCGCACGGTGTGGTTGACGGCGATGTCCTCGCCGCCGAGCTTGAAGCCGTTGCGGTCGCCGCTGCCCGCCTGGCTGCCGTCGCTGAGGGTGCCGTTGTCGTAGGCGAGGGAGTCCTCGATGGTCACCGGGCCGATCGCCCCCGTGTCGCTCTTGGTGTAGAGGTCCCAGCCGTCGTCGATGTTGTTGTGGGACACGGCGTAGCGGAAGACGTTGCCGCTCCCGACGGTCAGCTTGGCCGCGAACCCGTCGGCGTCCTCGCCGTCGGAGTCACGGTTGTCGTGCGACTCCGCGCTCAGGACGAGGTTGTTGGCCGGCCACTGGTCGCGGGGGGTGTCGGAGGCGATCCGCGAGATCTGCAGGCCGCTGTCGCGGTTGAAGCGGGTGACCGTCCGCTCGATGATGTTGTTGCTGCCGCCGACGAAGATGCCGTTGTCCCCGGCGCGCTCGACGACGACGCCCTGGACGTGCCAGTAGGACCCGTTCAACGCCAGGCCCCGGTTGGCCGGGTCCTCGCTCATCGCCGAGAAGTTCAGCACCGGGGTCTCGCCCGGGTAGGCGATCAGCTTCTTGCGGGCGCTGGAGGTGCCGTTGTTGCCCGGCGCGACCGTGACCGTCCTGGCGAGCTGGTAGGTGCCGCCGCGCAGGTAGATCGTCCCGCCTGCGGCGACCCGGGTGATCGCCGAGGTGATCGTGGTGGGGTTGGCCTGGGTGCCGGCCGCGCCGTCGGTGCCCTGCGGCGAGGCGTACACCGCGCCGCCGGCGGGCGGCGTCGCGGGCGGCGGGGTCGTGGGCGGCGGCGTGGTCGGGGGCGGGGTGGTGGGCGGCGGGGTCGTCGGCGGAGCGGTGGTGGCGGGCGGCGGCGTGGTCGGGGTGACGCCGCCGGTGCAGGTCACCCCGTTGACCGCGAAGCTCGCCGGCACGGGGTTGCTGCTGTCGTTCCAGGTGCCGTTGAACCCGAACGACGCGGTGGCGTTGGTCGCCAGGCTGCCGTTGTAGCTCACGTTCGACGCCTGCACGGTGCTGCCGCTCTGGCTGAAGTTGGCGCTCCAACCCTGGGTGACCGTCTGCCCGGCGGCGAACGACCAGGTGACCGTCCACGAGGTCAGCGGGTCGCCGGAGTTGGTGAGGTCGACGTTCGCGGTGAAGCCGCCGCCCCACTGCGCGGCGATCGAGTAGGCGACCCGGCAGCCGACCGCGGCCCGGGCCGTCCCGGCGGTCACCACGACGCCGGCGGCGGCGAGCGTCGCCGCCGCGGCCGTCGAGACCCACAGCGCCCTGCGGCGCTCTCTGCTGTTCATGTTCTTGGTGCTCCTTCACGGGTGGGTCAGACCCCGCGCACGGGGTTGCCGACACCGGTGCCCGGCCGGTGCGCAGGCGGGACGCGTCACAGGAAAGCGCTTACCCAGCGTAGAGACGCCCGCCTATCCCGTCAATCGGCCGAGCCGGCAGGTCACCGCGCGGCGGGGAGCCGGCCGTCGCAGCGGACGTCCGGGTCGGCGACCGGCCGCCGGGGCATCATCCAGTCCAGGACCGTCTCCTCCACCGGCCAGCCGTGCACCGCCACCACGCTGTACGGCACCCGCGCCGCCTCCGGGCAGAGCACCTGCGACCGGACCCGGCCGTTCGGCAGGAACCGCACCCCGGCCGCCCGGTCCAGCACGATCGTCGACGTGTCGGTGACCGTGATGAGCGCGCCGAGCACCACCTCCGGCCCCGTCCGGTCGGCCGGCGTCGGATCCGCGCCGGTGCCCGCCTCGGCGTCGGCCGCCCCCGCCGGGGCCAGCTCGACCGCGGCGGTCGGCAGCACCGGGACCCGGAGGAAGACCGCCCCCATCACCAGCGGCAGCACGGCGGCGACCGCGTACGCCAGCCCGTGCGTCAGCACCGGGGCGCTCCAGCCGGGGATCGGGCCGGTGAGCAGCACCGCGGCGGCGGGCGGCACCGCCAGCAGCGCGGCCGTGGCCAGCTCGTCCTGCCGCAGGGCCGACCAGATCGCCGGGCCCAGCGCGGTGTACGCCAGCACGGCCGCCGCCAGCGGCAGCGCCACACTCACCAGCAGGATCCGGGTCGGCTGGTCCGGGTGCAGGTAGCGGGTGCGCAGCGCGAGCAGCCAGAGCCCCAGCATCAGCAGCGTCGGCAGGAAGCGCAACTGCCACGTCAGCGCCCCCAGCGCGACGGCGCCGGTGAGCACCCAGCCCGGGGTGCGCGCCGTCCCGGAGGCCAACAGCGACCGCTCCGGGTCGAACCGGTCAGGGGCGCTGAGCCGCAGCAGCCGACCGAGCACGCCGAACGTGAGCACCACCAGGGGAAAGGCCCAGACCAGCGCGATCAGCAGCGCGCTGAGCAGGCCGAGCGGGCTGACGTACTGCACCAGCAGCAGCATGGTGGACATGTCCTGCCGGCTGAGCTGCCACAACCGCAGCACCAGGAGCAGGACGGGGAACGCGGGCAGGAGCGTCAGCAGCCACTGCTGCGCCTGCCGCGCCCCCGCCATGCGGCGCGGCCGCCCCGACTTGCCGGGGCCGGCGGCGATCCGGGGTGCGCCGGGGCCGGTAGCGCGATCCTCTCCCACGGCCACTGCCGTACCTCCACCTTCCTCGGCTCGGGCTGCCGCTGTTCCGCGACGGACTGCGGGAGGTTGTACCGCTGCTGCCAGCGCAGGTTCGCGTCGTACGCGTTCTCCCAGGTCGAGTTCTCCTCGTCCTCGGCCGACGCGTAGAGGGCGAGGTCGACCAGGTCCCGCAGCGCCTCGTTGGGGCCGGTGTTGACGCCCCACTTCTCCTGCGCCGAGGAGCCGATGTCCCAGTGCCGCAGCGGCTTGGCGCCCCGCAGCTCGGCCGGGAAGCGCTGACCGTCGTCGTCGGGCCGGTCGCCGGTGACGAAGCCGGCGAGGATCGCGGCGTCGGTGGTGACCGCGTACACCTTGCCGTCGTAGAGCAGTTGGACGCAGTCGCTGATCCGGTTGCGGCCGATCGGCTTGGCACCGGCCTCCCGCAGTCGCTGGGCGGAGGTCGAGGTGGTCAGCGTGCAGACCGTCCGGCCGCCCAGGTCCTCCAGGCTGCTCACCTGCTCCGCGTCGCCGACGCTGTCCAGGGTGATCACCGACTGCTCCGTGTAGAGGTAGGGGGCGGAGAAGACCGCGCCCTCCTCCTCCCGCTGCTTGGTGATGCTGTAGGAGGCGATCACCAGGTCGACGGTGACGAACCCGTCTCCGTCGCGGGCCTGGCGGCGGGCCCGGTCCTCGCTCTCGATCGGCAGGAACCGCACCTGGGACCGGTCGAAGCCGAGGTAGCCGGCGATCATGTAGGCGATGTCGACGTCGAAGCCCTTCCACACGTTGTTCGGGAACCGCTGGGAGATGCCGGGCTGGTCGTCCTTCACCCCGATGAGGAGCTGCTGCCTGCCCTTCATCCCGGCCTGCTCCAACAGCTCGTCGCGGGTCGGCGGGCCGAACGCGAGCACGATCGGGATCAGGGCCGCCGCGAGGACGGCCAGCGTGACCGCGAGCCCCACCAGCCGGGCCTGCCGGACCCGCGTGGCGCGCGGCGGGGCGTCCCCCGCCGTGGCCGGCCGGGCCGGGCCCGGCTCGCTTGCCTGACTCAACTGCATCCTCCCCCGCCACACGGCCACGTGACCGGCCCTCCATTGTGAGCCACCGCCCGGGTCACGGCGAGCCGCCATCCGCCCGCCGACCGGCCGGATACCGGACAGGCCGGCCGCCGGCCCGCCGGGCGGGCCCCGATTCGGCGGTATCGCCCCGGCGGCGGCGGCGATCGCGAGAGAGTCGGTGCCGAGAGGGTCGGTCCTGGCCACCCGGCGAGAGGAGCAGGATCCCGTGCCACGATCCCGTCGCCTGCCGGCGCTGCTCGCCGTGGCCGGGGGCCTCCCGCTGGTCGAGGCCACGATCCTGACGTGGCTCGACTTCGTCTCGCCGCAGGCGCTCGCGCCGCAGGTCACGGCGGTCTGGCCGTACGACACCTACCACGACCTGCGGTGGCTGTTCGTCTACCACGACTCGTGGCCGACCTTCGGCCTCGGCCTGGTGGCGGCGATCGTGCTCCGGGGCGCCCTGTCCGCGCTGCTGGTCCTGCTCTCCTGGCCGGCGCAGGCGCCCCGCCCACCCACCGGCGCGCTGGTCCGGCGCAACCTCGGGGTGGCCACGCTCACCGCCGCCATCGTCACGCCCTTCGCCGCGCTGTCGGTCGCGGCGTCGGCGGTGGCCCTGTCCTGGTACCTGTTCGTCTCGCTCGGCCCGATGATCCTGCTCGCCCCCTTCCTGCAACGGATGGCCGTCGTCCCCCACGGGTGGCGGGGCCTGCCGTCCGCGGAGCTGTTCGGCTGGTCGCTGCTGGACCTGGTGCTGCTCTCCGTGGCCGGCGGCCTGGTCTGGAGCGCCGCCCCGGGCTGGACGCCGCTGGCCGCGCTGGGCGCGGGGGTGTGCAACGGGCTGCTCTGGCACCAGACGGTGCGCGCGGCCCTGCGGCCCGCCCACGTGCGGTTGCCACGGCTGCCGGCGGTGCCGGTCGTGGTGGTGCTGGCGCTGGCCGTGCCGCTGGTCATGCAGATCCTCGCGGTGCCGCGCAGCGGCATGCGGGACACGTTCGGCCCGCCGCTGTTCTCGCAGCCGCTCGCGGCGTCCGTCCCGTACGCGGTGCTCCTGCTCGCCGGGCACGACAGCACCTATGACGGCCGGCCGGCCGCGGACCCCCGGGTGTGGCGCTACTCCTACGCCGGGGTGGACGCCCGGGGCCGGCCGTTGCCCTACGCGGCGTTGGCCACCCACCAGTCGCTGGCGACCAGCTCGGAGCTCCTGGCCGTCCAGGTCGACGCGCTGCACCGGCTCACCGGTCGGCCGGTGGCGCTGCTCGGGGAGAGCGAGGGGGCCATGGTGGCGCGGACCTACCTGCGCGACCGGCCGGACTCGCCGGTGCGCGCGCTGCTCATGTTCAGCCCGCTGGTCCGCTCCGGGCGGGCGTACTATCCGCCGGCGGAGGCCGCCGGCGGCTGGGGAGTCGGCACCGGCTGGGTGCTGCGCGCCATGTTCGGACTCGCCAACCGCCTCGGCAACGGCACCAGCAACCCCGACGAGCCCTTCGTCCGCTCCCTCATCGACAACGCGCCCTTCTACCGCTACCAGACGATGTGCCCCGTCCCCGGGGTGCGGATGATCGCCTTCCTGCCGACCGTCAGCTCCGTGGAGGCCCCGCCGGGGCCGTTCACCAGGATCCCGGTCGTCGAGGTGCCCGCCTTCCACGCGGGGTTCCTCGG
This sequence comes from Micromonospora carbonacea, assembly GCF_014205165.1. Taxonomy (NCBI): domain Bacteria; kingdom Bacillati; phylum Actinomycetota; class Actinomycetes; order Micromonosporales; family Micromonosporaceae; genus Micromonospora; species Micromonospora carbonacea. Next base: position 3,535,595 of record NZ_JACHMZ010000001.1, read on the forward strand.
CCGCCGGGCCGTCGCCGACGAGATGATCGACTTCCTCTCCGGCCGGAACCTCGACAAGCCACGCGCCGAGTACGGCGTGTTCCAGCGCCTCGGGGCGGCCTGGCAGGCGCCGCCCCTGACGGTCACCCTGAACCCGGCCTGGCGAAGCCAGGTCCCGCCGGGCACGAAGCCGTTCCTGAAGTCGCAGCTCTGCGCGCCGGTCAGCTGATCCCCCGCCCGCCCGGCGCGGCGGGCCGCCGGCGGCCCGCCGCCCGCAGGCACCCGGCGAGCAGGCATACCGCCACGGCGGCGAGCAGCGCCGACAGCGCCCGCTCGACCGGATGGTAGGGCAAGAGCAGCACGGTGAGCAGGATGTCGAACGAGCCCGCGCCGGCCGCCGCGAGGACGGTGGCCCGCCGGTTCACGGTCAACGCCAGGGCCGCCGCGACCGTCGCCAGCCCCGCCGCGAGCTGGAGCCACGCCCACCCCGTGACGTCGAGCCGCCGGAACCCCTCGTCGACCACCACGTACGGGTCCACCCGCACGACGCTCGCCCCGACCGACGCGTCGATGGCGCCGGCCACGCCGAGGAGCAGCCCGGCGACGAGCCGGCCGCTGCGCCGGTCGTCCGGCCCGGCCCCGCTGTCCGGGCCACCGGCCCGGCGCGGAGCGGGTCCGTTCGGCTCCGCTTGCTGTCCTCGCATGCCGCTCCAGCGTGGTGCGTCCCGGCCGCGCCCGGTGGCGCGGCCGTCGTGGCCCCCGTCGCCCTGCCGCCGGCAGGGCGAGCCGCCCCGTTGCCGAGGATGCCAGGTCCGTCGTCGAAGGCGGGCAGAAAGGCCCTATTTGGCGGGGCGCTGGCGGGCGTATTGTCGTCGTGTGGCACAACGGAGCGTCAGCCGCGCGCGGCCGGTCGTCGTCCTGGCCGGGATCAGCGTGACCGCCTCGGTCGCGATGGCGGTCGGGGTGTGGGGCAGCCGTCTCTGGGCCGGGAACTCGTTCGTGACCGCCTGCGTGGTCACGGCGCTCGTCGCGTCCGTCGGCGGCCTCGTCGTCGTGCCGTTGCTCAGCCGGTTCGCCGCGCGCGGGAACGGCCGGTCCTCGGCCGACTGACGCCCCGCAGGGCAGCGCCTCCACCTCGCGCCGGGCGGCGGGCCCGGGCCGGGTCAGGGCGCGCGGCCGTCGGTGGGCGTCCCGCCGCCGCGCCGCCGGACCAGCCAGCCGACGGCGGCCCCGGCCCCCGCGCCGCCGCTGGCGACGAGGGCGAGCTGCATGATCTGGTCGGCCTGTAGTCCGGCCCACTTGGCCATCGAGATGACCACGACGATCGGCAGCAGGGCCGCGCCGGCGTAGACGAGGAACATCAACGCCTGGTGCCAGCGCAGCCGGATGTAGAGCTGGTTCGTCGTCTCGTCGTCGGTCGCCCGGCGCAGGTGGTGGTCGCGGAACTCCAGCTCGGTCCTGGGGGGCTTGCTGTCGTAGGGGCTCGGCTTCCCGCGCCCGACGGCGCTCCGGCCGCGCGGTGTCCGATCGTTGTTGTTCGTCGCCGGGGCGCTCACTGTGCCCCCTCCCGGGGGATCGGAGGTTGTTCTGTGGGGGAGCAACATGTCCAGGCTACGACGACCACGACTGTCGCACAACGTGACTGCGAGCGTACGTTCGCGTGTCGTCCTGCGTGACACCCGACATCGCCGTCACCCGTCCGAGGGTATCTGCCAGAAACCAGCCGGGTGCCTGCTCCCTCATGGAGCAACACCGCGTACAGTGGAGACACCCCCTCCGAGGAGGTGTCGGCGTCATGGCCAGGCCGGAACTGACGAAGATCATCGCTGCCCGCATCCGCCGTCTGCGCGACGAACGCGGCTGGTCCGCCCGCCAGCTCGCCGAGCAGTGCGAGCAGCTCGGCACGTCCTCGCTGTCCCGCAGCGCGATCGCCAAGATCGAGGCGGGCCTGCGGGGGATCGACGTGGAGGAGCTGCACCTGCTGGCGACGGCGCTCGGGGTCACCTTCGACCAGCTCACCGCCGACACCGCGGTCACCGTGCTCCACCTGTCCCACCTGCGGTTCGCGCCGGGGCAGGCGTTCGGCGCACCGGTGCCGGCGGGCGCCCACGAGGAGGTCCTCGCGGCGTTGTGCGCGGACCTGGACCTGCTCGCCCGCAGCCTTCCGGGCGCCCGCCCGGACCTCGTCGTGGTCAGCGGCGACCTGGCGGTCACCGGCCGACCCCGGGAGTTCGACCTGGTCAAGTCCTTCCTGGAAGGGCTCGCCGAGCACCTCGGCATCGGCTTCGGCCGGATCGCGGTCGTGCCGGGAGAACGCGACGTGAACGAGGCGGCGGCGCGGGCGTACCTGGCGCAGTGCGAGGCCGACGACGTCGCCCCGGTCAAGCCCTACTGGCACAACTGGCGGCACTTCGCCACCCTGTTCGACGCCTGGCCGGAGGACCGCCAGCAGGCGCGGATGCAGAAGGAGCACCCGTGGAGCCTGTTCGAGCTGCCCGACCTGCGGGTGGTGGTCGCCGGGCTCAACTCCACGATCGACGCCGAGCCGGGCGCCGGGGCCGGCCCCCGGCCAGGCCGCATCGGCGCGGAGCAGGCGCGGCACGTGGCCGAGTCGTTGGCCACGTACGAGGAGCGGGGTTGGCTGCGGATCGGCGTCGTGCACCATGATCCGCACGGCCGCTCCGAGCCGGCCCACGAGCGGCTCGCCGACGCCGAGCTGCTCGACGGGGCCCTGGGCCACCGGCTGAACCTCCTGCTGCACGGCAACGGCGACGAGAAGGCCCCCACCGGCGGCCAGTTGGCCGGCGGGCTGCCGACCTACGGGCTGGGCCCCCTCCCGAGCCCGGAGGCGGCCAGCCGCTACCAGCTGCTGCGGTTGACCGAGGACGGCCTGGTCCGGCTCAGCCGCCGGTTCGACCGGGAGCAGGCCCGCTGGCTGGGCGAGACCGCCGACGTGGTCGAGCGGCCCCGGTGGTCGCCGCCGACGCCGGTCGTCTGGCGGGCGGCGGAGAACACCTTCCCGGTGTCGTCGGCCCACCGGGTCGTGGCGCGCTCCGGGGACGGCTGGAGGCCCGCCGGCTCGGACTGGGATCAGCTCGACTCGCGGCGTCTGCTGCTGGACCAGATCGCCGACGTGTGCGTGGCCCGGCACCCGGGCGCGGTGGTGCACCGCATCAAGGGCGCGTTCCCCTACCTGCGGGTGACCTACGCCGACGGCGGGCGGGCGCGGCAGCTGCGCATCGGCGCCTGCGTGCGCACGGTCGACGAGCACGACGTGGACACCTTCCTGGAGCAGGTGCACGGCGCCGACCCCGACGTCGAGTCGGAACTCGTCTACCAGGGCGAGGAGCCAGCGCGGGCGCTGCGCGACTACGCCCGCCGACGCAAGGTGCGGCTGCGCAGCTTCCGCCAGTTCCAGGGGCTGCTCGACCTCACCGGCTACCTGCGGACGCAGTCCGAGGCACTGCTGGCCGACCCCCGCTATCCCGCGCAGGGCTACGTCCCGCAGCGGTTCGTCGACAAGACCCACGCCGCGGCCCGCCCGCGCGTCGACGGCGACGAGACCCGCGAGGACCTGGTCGGGGAGCTGCTGGAGCTGGTGGGCGGCGACGAGGGCCGGTTCGTCCTGCTGCTGGGCGACTTCGGGCGTGGCAAGACCTTCGCGCTGCGGGAGCTGACCCGGCGCATCGGCACCGAGCTGCCGCACGTGCTGCCGGTCCTGATCGACCTGCGGGCCTCGGACAAGGCCAACACGCTGGAGGGGCACGTCGCGGCGCACCTGGCCAACCACGGCCACGACAAGATCGACCTGCCCGCCTTCCGGTACATGCTGGAGCACGGCCGGATCGTGCTGATCTTCGACGGCTTCGACGAGCTGGTGGCCCGGGCCACCTACGCCCGGGCGGCGGACCACCTCGGCACGCTGCTCGCCGCCGCCCGCGGGCAGGCCAAGATCATCGTTGCCAGCCGGACCCAACACTTCGCCGCGCACTCGCAGGTCGCCACCGCGATGGAGGCACGGATCGGCAGCCTGCCCCAGCGCCGCGTGCTGAGCCTGTCGCACCTGTCCGCCACGCAGATCCGCGCCCTGCTGGTCCAGCGCTTCGGTGGGCAGGTCGAGGAGGTCGACCGGCGGCTCGACCTCCTGGCGAGCATTCCCGGGTTGATGCCGCTGGCCACCAACCCACGGATGCTGGGCTTCATCGCCGACCTGCCCACGGACCGGCTGCGCGCGGTGTCGGCGGCGAGCGGCACGATCAGCCCGGCCCGCCTGTACGAGGAGATCATCGACGCCTGGCTCGGCTACGAGGGCGACCGGACGCAGGACATCCGGGGGGTGCCGGTCGGCCTCGCCGCCGGGGACCTGTTCGCGGCGGTCACCGCGCTGGCGCTGCGGCTGTGGGAACGCGGCGAGGCGCTGATGCGGGTCGAGGAGATCCAGGACCTGGCCGGCACGCTGACCGATCTCGCCGGCCGGCACCTGTCCGCCGAGCAGATCACCCATGCCATCGGCGCCGGCAGCCTGCTCATCCGCACCGACGACGGGGTGTTCAGCTTCATCCACGAATCCGTCACGGAGTGGCTGGTCGCCCGGCACCTGGCCGACGACCTCTCCGCCACCGGCCGCGAGCACACCGGCCGGTTGCACGCCCACCCGCTGTCCCAGCTCACCATCGACTTCCTGTGCGACCTGGCCGAGCCGTCGGTCTGCCGGCGCTGGGCGCAGGGGGTGCTGGACGACCCCGACGCCACCCCCGCCGCCCGGACGAACGCGGGGCGGATCATCGCCCGGTTCAGCACCTCCCCCGGGCTCAACCTGCGCTCGGCCCTGCTCAGCGGGCTGCACCTGACCGAGCGGTCGTGGCCGGCGGCGGACCTCACCGACGCGGACCTGACCGGGGCCCGGCTGGCGGACATGGTGCTCGCCGGTGCCACCCTGCGCGGGGCCCGGCTGGCCGGCGTCGCCATCGAGGACAGCGACCTGTCCGGGGCCGACCTGCGGGGCGCGGACCTGTCCGGGGCCCGGATCGTCGGCAGCAGCCTGGCCCGGGCCGACCTGACCGGGGTCGACCTGACCGACGCGCGGATCCTCACCACCGACCTGTCCGACGCGGTGCTGACCGACGTGCGGTGGCGGAGGGCGGCGGTGGTGTCGGCGACGGCCGCCCCGGCGGCGCTCGACGGGCTGCGCCGCCGGGGCGCGGTGGTGCTGCCCGGCAGCCCGCTGACCACGGCGGTCCGGCCGGTCGCGCTGGGCGTCCTGTTCGGCTTCGAGGAGGGCCGGCTGCCGCGCCCGGTCGGCTACGACGCCGAGGGCGCGCTGCTGGCGATCGGCTGCGAGGACGGCTCGGTGCTGATCTGCGACGCCCGGGACAACCGGCCGCTGCGCACACTGACCGGCCACGAGTGGCGGACGTACTCGGTGAACTTCAGCCCCACCGAGCCGCTGCTGGCCACCGGCGCCCAGGACGGCCTCGTCCGCCTCTGGGACGCCACGACCGGCGAGTGCCGGCACGTGCTGTCCGGGCACCGGGAGTGGGTGTGGCCGCTGCTGTTCGACAGCAGCGGCACGCTGCTGGCCACCGGCGACAAGGACGGCGTGGTCCGGGTCTGGGAGGTCGCCACCGGGCGACTACGGTGGGAGCTGCCGGGGCACCGGGCGCCGGTGTGGACGGGCACGTTCAACCCGGACGGCTCGACGCTGGCCACCGGCGACGACGGCGGCGTCGTGCGGCTGTGGGACCTGCGCACCGGCCTGCTGCGGCAGCGCGCGGAGGCGGAGGACAGGCTGACGTACTGGCTGCGGCACGACCCGGGCGGCACCTTCCTGGCCGGTGGCGCGGAGGACGGCGTCCTGCGGCTGTGGGACCCCAGGACGGGCCGGCTGCTGCACCGGCTGACCGGGCACGAGGGGCCGATCTACACCTTCGACTTCCACCCCTCCGGCCGGCACCTCGTCAGCGCCGACGTCACCGGGTCGGTGCGACGCTGGGACCTGCCGGAGGGCGGCCGCCCGCCGGTCGGCCGGGAGGTGGGCCGGCACAGCGGGGCCGTGTACCGGGTCGCGTTCAGCCCGCGCGGCACGATGTTCGCCACCGGCGACAGCGACGGGTGGGTCAGGATCTGGGACGACGCCACCTGCGAGGTGCGCCACGAGCTGGACCGCCACTACGCCTCGGTGTGGCCGATCACGTTCCGCCCGGACGGTGACCGGCTGATCAGCAGCAGCAACGACTTCACCACGAAGGTGTGGAGCACCGGCAGCGGCGAGTCGGCGGCCGTGCTGCGCGGCCACGGCCGGCAGATGCGGGCCGTGGCCTTCAACCGGGACGGATCGCTGCTGGCCACCAGCAGCAACGACGGGCTGGTCCGGTTGTGGGACCCGGTCGCCGGGGAGTGCCGGCAGGTGCTGGAGTCCAACCGGATGGACCGGCTGGTCTCGGTGGCCTTCGGCGCGGAGCCCCACCTGCTGGCCACCGCCAGCAACGACGGGCGGGTCTACCTGTGGGACGCCGAGGCCGGCGCGGAGGGCCGGCAGCTCGAGGTGTCGAGCGACGCGGTCTGGGCCATGGTGTTCGACCCGGCCGGGGACCGCATCGCCGTCGCCAACGACGACCACACGGTGCAGCTGCTGATCCGCACGACCGGGCGCACGATCGGGTGGCTGCGCGGCTTCCGGGGCCGGGTCCGGGCCCTGGCCTACTCCCCCGACGGCGCGACGCTGGCCACCGGCTGCGACGACGAGCTGGTCCGCCTGCACGACCCGGGCTCCGACGAGGCGCGGGTGCTGCCGAAGACGCACAGCGGCCGCATCGTGTCCCTGGCCTACCGGCCGGACGGGCGGATGCTCGCCTCGGCGAGCGCCGACGGCACGGCGGTGCTGTGGGACCCGCACGGGCAGGCCGTGCTGCGGGTGCTCCAGCCGGGGCGGCGCAAGTTGTGGACGGTGGCCTTCCACCCGGACGGCCGGCTTCTCGCCACGGCCGGCGACGACGGGGTCATCGACCTCTGGGACACGCGGACCGGCCAGCGGGTGCAGGAGCTGACGGGGCACACCCGCCGGATCTGGTCGGTGGCGTTCAGCCCGGACGGTGGCCTGTTGGCCAGCGGCAGCACCGACGGCACCGTGCGGCTGTGGCAGCCGGCGTCGGACGGCACGGCCGCCCACCGGTGCACGCTGCTGGGCCTGACCGAGCGTTCCTGGGTGGCGTTCACCCCGAACGGGCGGCACAAGTCGGCGGGCGAGGTCTCGGCCGACTTCTGGCACGTGGCCGGGATGTGCCGGTTCGACGTCGGTGAGCTCGATCCGTATCTGGACAACGTGGGCCGGATACCGGCCGGTGTCCCCCTGCGGGACTGACCCCGACCTTCCTTCGACCGGACCGCCGGTGTTCGCGCGTGCCCGGACGTGAATCACGTTTCCTCTCATTCTCAGGAGATGACCGTCATGATCTACGCGACGCTGGAGCGGGCGATCCGTAGCGGATCACCCGACCGGGTCGCCGAGCTGGTCCGGACCACCTGGCTGGATCCGATCGCCAACGGCGAGTCGACGCTGTCCGCGGTACGCCACCCGCTGGGTTTCGCCTGCCTGCCGGTGCTGCGCGACGGCCGGCGGGGCGTCTGCGTCCACCTGTTCGGCGAGCGCCGCACACCCGTGCGGCTCTCCGTCTCGCCGTTCCACTGCCACAGCTGGGACCTGCTCAGCCACGTCCTCTACGGCCAGGTGGGCAACCAGCACGTGACGGTGGCGACCGGCAGCACGTACCGGGTGTTCGACACGCGTACCACGGCGGGCGGCGACCGGCTCGTGCCGACCACGCGCACCGTGGACGCCACGGCCGGCGCGCCGGAGCACTGGGCGGCCGGCAGCGCGTACGAGCTGGCCGCCGGGCACTTCCACGCGTCCACCGTCGTGGGCGGCGCGCCGGCCGCCACCGTCGTGCTCGGGCTGCACCATCCGGAGAAGCCGGACCTCACCCTCGGCGCCCTCGACACGCCCGCGCACCGGCTGACCCGGCGGCTGCACGGCCGCGCCGAGACGGTCTCGCTGGCCCGGACCGCCCTCGACCGGCTGGCGAGGGACGCCGACCGGTTGACGCCGGCCGGCCGGCGGTGACCGGCGGGGGCCGCGCGGCGGAGGCGGCGCGGGAGGCCAACAGCCGGTGCTACGACGACGGCCGGGCGACCCTGGCGTACGTCGACGACCCGTACCACGCGGTGCGCCGACGCCTGGTCGGCGCGGCGCTGCTGGACGCGCTCGGGGGTCCCGACGGCGGCGACGGGTCCGGCGGTCCGGCCGGGGCCCTGCTGGAGCTGGGGCCCGGGGCGCGGAGCATCTTCGACGGCCTGCCCCGCCCGCGCCGGCCGACCGTGGTCGCCGACCTGTCCTGGGCGGCGCTGGCGGGGGCGCCGGCCGGTGGGCACCACCCGGTCCGCCTGGACGTCACCCGGCCGCTGCCGCTGGCGGACCGGTCGGTGGCCGGGGTCGTCGCGGCCGAGCTGATCGAGCACGTGTACCACCCGGGGGCCCTGCTGGCCGAGATCGCCCGGGTGCTGCGCCCCGGCGGCGCGCTGGTCCTGAGCACGCCGAACCTCGCCCCGCTCCAGGACCGGGTCCGGTTCCTCCTCGGCCGGTCGCCGCGTCAGGTCGATCCGACGCACCCGTACCTGCACCTGCACATCCGCCCGTTCACCGCGCAGATGCTGCGCCGGATGCTGCGGGCCGCCGGCTTCGTCGACGTGTCGATCCGGTCGAACTACGTCGGCGTCCACGTCGGGCGGGGCCGGTGGCTCCAGTCCCGGCTGCTGGCCCGGCTGTTCCCGGGCCTGGGCGGGTCGCTCGTCGCCAGCGCCCGCCGCCCGCCGGGCGTCGACGGCTGAGCCACGGGCACCCCGCCCCGACGGCCCGGCCCGCCATTCGGGCCAGTCGTCGACGCCAATGCGGAGTGGCGTTCACCCCGCGGCCGACGGCCGGGCAGAATTGGCACATGACCGGCCAGTTCGGATCCCCCGCCGACGCGGCTCATTTCCTGATCAGCTATTCACCGGCCGACGAGCGGTGGGCGACCTGGATAGCCTGGGAGCTTGAGTGCGCGGGCTACCGGACGATTCTCCAGGCCTGGGATTTCGTGGCCGGGACGAACTTCATCGAATTCATGGACCGGGCGATCTGCGAATCGATCGCCGTCATCGCCGTGCTGTCGCCCAACTATGTCCGGTCCCGTTACGGGCGGCTGGAGTGGCAGGCGGCGTTCCGCAGTGCGCCCGACGACCCGCAGCGGCGGCTGATCACCGTACGGATCGAGGACTTCGACCCGGAGGGGCTGCTGGCCACCATCACCTACGTCGACCTGGTCGGCGCGGCCGACGAACGGGACGCCCGGCGACGGCTGTTGCGCCGGGTCGGCGAGGCGATGCGCGGCCGGGCGAAGCCCACGGCGGGGCCGGGGTTCCCCGCCGGCCCGGCGGTCGGGCCGGGCGACGACGAGCTGCCGGCCGGACAGCCACCCCCGCAGATTGCCGCGCACCACCCCCGGCTGCGGCTGCGGCACCCGCCGGCCTACCCGCCGCAGCGGTCGACGGGGCACGCCGCGAACACCGAGGTGACCCTGCTGCACCTGCCCGGCCCGCGGTTCGCCCGCCAGCCCTGCGCCGGGCCGGCCCCGCGCCAACGCGCCAAGGAGCTGCTCGACGCCGTCGGCTCCGGCGTCGACCGGCTGCTCGCCACCGGCGGCACCGGTCCGGACGCGCTGCTGATCAGCGGCGACCTGACCGCGGCCGGCGGGATCCGCGAGTTCGACGAGGCGCTGGCGTTCCTGGCCCGACTCCGCGACGTCCTCGACCTCGATGCGGGGCGGATCGCGGTGGTGCCCGGCCCGCACGACGTCAACCACGCGGCCTGCCGGGCGTACTTCGCAAGTTGCGAGGCCGACGAGGTGCGGCCGCAGCCGCCCTACTGGGACAAGTGGCGGCACTACTTCCGGTTCTTCACCGAACTCTACGACGGGGTGGACGGCCCCACGTTCGACCGGCACCGGCCGTGGAGCGTATTCGAGATGCCCGAGCTCAACCTGGTGGTCGCCGGCATCAACTCGACGATGGCGGAGAGCCACCTTCCGGACGGCCACCACGGGTTGGTCGGCGCGGCCCAGGCACACTGGTTCGCCCGACGGCTCGACCGCTACCGGTCCGGCGGCTGGCTGACCGCCGGGCTGATCGGCCATCCGGCCGCGTCCGACGCCGTCCGGGACCACGACAGCGTCGCGGCGCTGCTGACGCCCCGGCTGCACCTGCTCGTGTCGCCACCGCCGGGGTGCGGCGGGGACGCCGTGTCGGTGGGCGCGGGGCCGACCTTCATCCGGCTGTCCACCGCAGCGGCCGACGGGTCGGGCGCGGCGGACGACGTCCGGTCCCGGGTGATCGCGGCCGGCCCCGGCGACGGGTCGCCCGGGGGCCGCCCCTGACTCCCTGGGCGGTTGGGGCCGCGCGATCGCCGTCGCGCTCGGCACCGCCGCCCTGGCGCTCGGCACCGCCTTCCGCGTTTCCCCGCGCGCCACGCCCGATCCGGGGCGTCGGCGGCACCGGCCCGGCGACGCCGGGATCCCCGGACATCGTTTCAGGTCGATGACTTGCCGGTGTGAACGGTAACACGCTAGTGTCCGCTGCAGGAGCGAAGGGCGCGCTCCGACCGGCAGCACGGTGTCCGATCCGGGACCGGAGCCGGAGGCACGAGCGGCACCGACGACAGATGTCCGGGGCCATCCTTCGGGCGTCGCACCATGCCAGGTGCCGGCCGGAGATGGCGGCCTCTGTCGGCCGGGCCCCGGGTTGATGTCGACAGACCCGTGACGTTGCGCAGCCACGATCGTCCAGTCTCACCAGCCCGGACCGTGCCGGGCCGCCACCCGACCGACTTCCGTCCGCCGGCCCACGCCGACGGGCGCGGCGTCGCGGCGGTCGCGGTTCCCGCTGATCCGGCGGCGCGCCCCGCACGCCAGGTCGGCGACCCGCCCGACGTGCCACGACCAGCAGATCCAGGATCGCACAGAGGAGAGGAATGGCAGTGAAACGCTCGCGTCTTCGGCTCTGGCTCGCCGCGACGACGGTCATCGCCGTCAGCGCCGCCGGGTCAACCCTGGCCGTCTCCGCCCAGGCCGCCGTCGGTTGCAAGGTCACCTACACGGTGACCAACCAGTGGCAGGGCGGCTTCGGCGCCAACGTCGTCGTGGACAACCTCGGCGACGCGATCAACGGTTGGCGACTGACCTGGTCCTTCGCCGCCGGGCAGACGATCAGCCAGTTGTGGAACGGCACGGCCAGCCAGTCGGGCGCCCAGGTGACGGTGGCCAACGCCGATTTCAACGCCGCCATCCCCACCGGCGGCAACGTCAACTTCGGCTTCAACGGCACCTGGACGTCGAGCAACCCGGCGCCGACCAGCTTCGCCCTCAACGGGGTCACCTGCACCGGCTCGGTCCCCACGGGGAACCCGACCACGACGCCGCCCACCACGCCGCCGCCGACCACTACGCCGCCGCCGACCACGCCGCCGCCCTCGCCCTCGGGGTCGTTCACGAACCCGGTGCTGTGGCAGGACTTCGCCGACATCGACATCTTCCGCGTCGGTGACGCCTACTACTACTCGGCGTCCACCATGCACTACTCCCCCGGCGCGCCGATCCTGCGCTCCTACGACCTCGTCAACTGGGAGTTCGCCGGGCACTCGGTGCCCCGCCTCGACTTCGGCACCAAGTACGACCTCAACGGCTCGCACGCCTACGTCGACGGCATCTGGGCCTCGGCCATGAACTACCGCAAGAGCAACAACACCTTCTACTGGCTCGGCTGCATCGACTTCTCCAAGACCCACGTCTACAGCTCGACCAGCGTCGAGAGCGGCTGGAACCGCATCTCGACCATCAACAACTGCTACTACGACGCCGGCCTGCTCGTCGACGACAACGACACCATGTACGTCGCGTACGGCAACACCCAGATCAGCGTCGCCCAGCTCTCCGCCGACGGCAAGACGCAGGTGCGCGCGCAGCAGGTCTTCTCCACGCCGTCCAGCGTCGGCACCCTCGAGGGCGCCCGGTTCTACAAGCGCAACGGCAGCTACTACATCTGGCTGACCCGCCCCGCCAACGGCCAGTACGTGCTCAAGTCCAGTTCACCGTTCGGGCCGTACGAGATGCGCCAGGTCCTGCTCAACATGCCCGGCCCGATCTCCGGCGGCGGCGTCCCCCACCAGGGCGGGCTCGTGCAGACCCAGAACGGCCAGTGGTACTACATGAGCTTCATCGACGCCTACCCCGGCGGCCGGGTGCCCGCCCTCGCGCCGATCAACTGGACCTCCGACGGCTGGCCCCAGATCCAGACCGTCAACGGCGCCTGGGGCGGCTCCTACCCCAACCCCCTGCCCACCCGTCCGGTCAAGCCCATGATCGGCAACGACACGTTCCCCGGCACCACGCTCGGCCCGCAGTACGAGTGGAACCACAACCCCGACAACAGCAAGTGGTCGGTCAACAACGGGCTGCGGCTCCAGGCCGCCACGGTCACCACCGACCTCTACAAGGCCCGCAACACGCTGACCCACCGCATTCAGGGGCCGACCAGCACCGCCACCATCGAGCTCGACTACTCCACGATGCGCGACGGTGACCGCAGCGGCCTGTCCATGCTGCGCAACTCGTCCGCCTGGATCGGCGTCAGACGCGACAACGGGGCCAACCGGGTGGTCATGACCAACAACATCACCATGGACAGCAACTGGAACACCACGAACACCGGCAGCGAGATCGCCAGCGCGGCGATCAGCGGCGGACGCATCTGGTTGCGCGTCAACGCCGACATCAGACCGGGCGCGGGCCGACAGGCCCGCTTCTCCTACAGCACCGACGGCACCAACTTCGTGTCCCTCGGCAACGCGCTCACCCTCGACAACAACTGGCCGTTCTTCATGGGCTACCGGTTCGGCGTCTTCAACTACGCCACCCAGGCCCTCGGCGGCAGCGCCACCGTCAGGAGCTTCAACATCACCACCCCCTGACCCGGTCCCCACCCCGCGCCCCGGCACGTCGGCCCACCGGCCGGCGTGCCGGGGCGTACGCCCGTCGGCACCGATGGGCCGGAGGCCACCGCCGAACGTGCGGTGGCGGGGGTTGCGGGATCTTGCGAGGCTTACGGCGTGTATGACTACGACCTGTTGGTGCTGGGCTCCGGGCCCAGCGGTCAGAAGGCCGCGATCGCCGCGGCCAAGCTCGGTCGGCGGGTCGGCATCGTCGACCGCCGCGACATGATCGGTGGGGTGTGCATCAACACCGGCACCGTCCCTTCCAAGACGTTGCGCGAGGCCGTGCTCTATCTGAGCGGCATGAGCCAGCGCGACCTGTACGGCAGCAGCTACCGGCTCAAGGACGAGATCACGGTCGGCGACCTGGCCGCCCGCACCCAGCACGTGATCAGCCGGCAGACCGACGTCATCCGCAACCAGCTGGCCCGCAACCGGGTGACGCTGATCACCGGCACCGGGCGGTTCGCCGACGCGCACACGATCTGGGTCGACGGCGAGTCGGGGCAGGAGTCGCGGGTCACCTTCGACAAGGCGATCATCGCCGCCGGCACCCGGCCGGCCCGTCCGGACAGCGTCGAGTTCGACGAACGGACGATCGTGGACTCCGACGGGGTCATCAACCTGGAGTCCATCCCCCGCAGCATGGTCGTGGTCGGCGCGGGCGTGATCGGCATGGAGTACGCCTCCATGTTCGCCGCGCTCGGCACGAAGGTGACCGTGGTGGAGCGGCGCGACCGGATGCTCGACTTCTGCGACGAGGAGGTCGTCGAGTCGCTCAAGTACCACCTGCGCGACCTGTCGGTCACGTTCCGCTTCGGCGAGGAGGTGGCGGCGGTGGAGAAGCACGAGAGCGCGGCGCTGTGCGTCCTCAAGAGCGGGAAGAAGATCGTCGCGGACACCGTCATGTACTCGGCCGGCCGGCAGGGCCAGACCGACAGCCTGGCGCTGGAGGCGGCCGGGTTGCAGGCCGACCGGCGCGGCCGGATCACGGTCGACGCGGACTACCGCACGGCGGTGGACAACATCTACGCCGTGGGCGACGTGATCGGGTTCCCGGCGCTGGCGTCCACCTCCATGGAGCAGGGCCGCATCGCCGCCCAGCACGCCTGCGGGGAGCCGGTCCGCGCGCTCAACGAGTTGCAGCCGATCGGCATCTACACCATCCCGGAGATCAGCTTCGTCGGGAAGACCGAGGAGCAGCTGACGGAGAGCTCCACGCCGTTCGAGGTGGGCATCGCGCGCTACCGCGAGCTGGCCCGCGGGCAGATCGTCGGCGACTCGTACGGCATGCTGAAGCTGCTGGTGTCACCGACCGACGGCCGGCTGCTCGGCGTGCACGTGTTCGGCACCGGCGCCACCGAGATCGTGCACATCGGGCAGACCGTCATGGGCTGCGGCGGCACGGTCGACTACCTCATCGACGCCGTGTTCAACTACCCGACCCTCGCCGAGGCGTACAAGGTGGCGGCGCTGGACGCGTCCAACAAGATCCGCAACATCGTCCGGATCGAGGGTTAGCCCGACCCCGACGCGTCGGGCCGGCCCGCACCGCTCCCGGTGCGGGCCGGCCCCGGGTCTCAGCCCAGGTCGAGGGTGAACTCGGCGGTGTGGACCTTGCCGTCGACCTGGAAGTCGAAGAACGCCCGGTAGCGGCTCGGGCCCGGCGCGGTCAGCCAGAACCGGGCCGCCCCGTCGACCAGTTCCTGATCCGGGTGGACGTGCACGTATCCCAGGTCGCCCTCGCGGACGACCACCAGGTGCCCGTACGCGCCCAGGTAGCGTTCCAGCGTCGGCGCGGGGCCGCCCGCGCGGCCCACCCGGAACGACAGCGGCACCGTCGCCCCGACCGTCGGGGCGCCCACCATCTCCACCTCGAAGGGCCCGGTCGTCGCCCGCGGCGTGGCGGCCGGCAGGGGGGCCGGGGTGTGCGCGCCGGGGACCTGGTGGTCGACGCCGAGGACCAGCGGCCGTGCGGTGCCGTCGGCGGCGGTCGTGGCGAAGTCGGCGTAGACGCGGTAGCCCCCGGCCCGCTCGAGCGCCAGCGGCACGCTCCAGGTGCCGTCGGCGGCCATGGTGGGGTGCAGGTGCTGGTAGCCGCCCAGGTCCCGGCCCACCACGACCAGGTGCAGCGGCTTGTCGTGCACGACCGCGAAGCGCGTCTCCGGCTGCCCGTCGACGCCCACGATCCGGAACCGGTAGTCGGCGTTCACGCCGGCCGGCTGGGACCGCGTCACCGGCTTCAGCGTGTAGCCGCCGGCGCTGACCGTCGTCCCGGTCACCTGCGCCTGCGCCGGGTCGCCGTCGCCGGGATGCGTGTGCGCCCCGGCGCCCGGCGCGTGCTGGTGCCCGTCCCCGGCCGCGACGGGGCGGCCGGTGGCCGGCGATCCGCCCACGGCCGCCGTGGCGGCCCGCCCGTCGCCGGCGCCGACGCGGCCGAGCCCGAAGCCGGCCACCAGGGCGACCACCAGTCCCCCGACGAGCAGGGCGAGGCCCCGGTCGCCGAGCCGGGGCCCGTTGGCCGGCGGGTCCTCGGACGCCTCGCCCGGGGCGACCGGGCCGCGTCGGGGGCCGCCGCCGCGGGCCGCCGGGCGTGGGGTCGGGCCGGCGGGCTTGCGGCGTCCCGCCGCCCGCGCGGCCGGGGCGCGGCGCGCCGCCCGGCCGGCGGGGCGCGGGCGGGCCCACGGCCAGCGGGGCGTCGGGCCCGGACCGCCGGCCCGCGCGGCGCGCCACCGCCAGGCGACGACGCCGGCCGCCGCCACGACCACCACGACCACCACGGCGACGACGCCGGGCCAACCGGGCCCGCCGGTGTCCTCGGCCTCGACGGGGGCCGCTGCGACGGAGGCCGCGCCCGGGGCTGCGGGCGACGCGGCCGGCGTGGCCGGTCCGTTCGAGGACTGGGGCGCGCCGTGCCCGGACGTCGCGTGCTGCTCGGCGGCGGCGACGAGCGCCGGGTCCGGTCCCGCGGTCGGCGCACGCCAGCCCTGTGGGGCGGCCGTGACCCGACCGGTGTAGCGGAAGCTCATCGTGCCCCGCACCGGCTCGCCGTCGGAGGCCACCGACAGGTAGCTCACCGTGTACTGGCCCGCCGCCGGCAGGTGCGCCAGCTTCACCACCGCCGGGAAACCGGTGGCGTACTCGCGCGGCTCGAACTTGCCGTCGACGAGCAGGTACTCGCGCACCGGCTTGTCCAGGGGAGCGGGCGACCCGTGCGTCCAGCCGTTGTCGACCCGGCCGCCGTTCGGCGCGGTGACCGCGAAGTACGCGTTGTCGGCGACCCGCTCGGTGAAGTAGAGCTGCACGGTCGCCAGTGGCTCGCCGACCGTGGCGCCGACCGCCGGCGTGGACATGGCCAGGGTGCCGTGCGCGGCGGCGGGCGGGGCGGCTCCGAGGACGGCGACCGCCGCGGCGAGGACGACGGCGAGCAGGCCCGAGACGAAGCGGCCGGGGACCGGAGGGGGACGACGCATCGGATCATCCTCGCCGCACCCGGACTTCCGTCAAGCCCATCCGAACTTTTTCCGCAGATGGCAAAAGTTTCTCTCGCCCCGGGCACCGGTCCGCGGGGCGGTCGCCGGCGCGCCCGCCCGGCCGGATCCCCCGAGTGGCGTGGGTCACGTTCGGCGGCGGAACTTTACCCCCCGTGACGCCGACCATCCACCTGGAATCGATCATCGAAGGGGAAACGATGCCCAATCTCCGCGCACCCCGCCGGTCCCGGCACACGAAAGCCCTGCTCATCGCCCTTGTCGCGGCGGCAGCCGTAGCCGGCTGCGGCTCGCCGGACAGCACGTCCACGGCCGCGCCGGACCAGACGCCGTCACCGTCGGTGTCGGCGAGCGCCGCCGCCGGGGTGCTGACCGTGCGTGACCCGTGGGTGAAGGCCGCCGACCAGGGCATGACCGCGGCGTTCGGCACCCTGGTCAACGACGGCGACACGGACGTGACCATCACCGGCGCGGCCACCGACGTGTCCCCGATGGAGCTGCACGAGATGACCATGAAGGACGGCACGATGGTCATGCAGGCCAAGCAGGGCGGCATCGTAGTCAGGGCGAAGAGCAGCCACGCGCTGGAGCCCGGCGGCGAGCACCTGATGCTGATGAACCTCCGGCAGCCGGTGCGGCCCGGCGACGAACTCGCCGTCACGCTCACCTTCGCCGACGGCCGGACGCAGACGTTCACCGCCGTCGCCAAGCCGTTCACCGGCGCGCAGGAGAGCTATGCGCCCGGCCACGGCGCGACCCCGATGCCGGGCACGAGCGGCACGCCGCGGGCGGCCACGAGCCCCGCGTCATGACCGACGCCACCACCGGCCGCCCGGTGCGCAGGCGCGCCCTGCTCACCGGCGGGGCCCTCGCCGCCGGGGGCACGCTCGCCGGGGCCGCCGTCGCCCTCGCCCGTCCCGGCGACACCGACGTGCGCCCCGAGGGGACCGTCCCGGTGGCCGACATCGGCGGCGCGGTGGTGCCGTTCCACGGCGCGCGCCAGGCGGGGGTGGACACCGAGCCGCAGGCGCACGCGGCGTTCGTCGCGCTGACCCTCGCCCCGGCCACCGACCGGGCCGCCCTGGGCCGGCTGCTGCGGCTGCTCACCGACGACGCCGCCCGGCTCACCCGGGGCCGGCCGGCCCTCGCCGACACCGAACCCGAGCTCGGCCTGCTGCCCGCGCGGCTGACCGTCACGTTCGGCTTCGGGCCGGGCCTCTACCGGGCCGCCGGCCTCGACGACCGCCGGCCGGCGTCGGTGGCGGCGCTGCCGGCCTTCCGCGTCGACCGCCTCCAGCCCCGCTGGTCCGGCGGGGACCTGCTGCTGCAGATCTGCGCCGACGACCCGGTCACGGTGGCCCACGCCCAGCGGGTCCTGGTCAAGGACAGCCGGCCGTTCGCGACGGTGGCCTGGGTGCAGCAGGGGTTCCGCCGGGCGGCGGGCGCGGAACCGGGGCGCACCCAGCGCAACCTGTTCGGCCAGCTCGACGGCACCGCCAACCCCCGCCCCGGCGGGCCGCTGGAGACCGCCGTGTGGGTGCCCGACGGGCCGGCGTGGCTGCGGGACAGCAGCACCCTGGTCGTGCGGCGGATCAGCATGAACCTGGAGACCTGGGACCTGCTCGGCCGCGCCGACCGGGAACTGGCCGTCGGCCGCCGGCTCGACACCGGCGCGCCGCTCACCGGCACAGCCGAACACGACGAGCCCGACTTCGCCGCCGTCGACGCCGCCGGGCTCACCGTCATCCCCGACTTCTCCCACCTGACCCGCGCCCGGGTCACCGACGACCGGCTGCGCATCCTGCGCCGCCCGTACAACTACGACGGCGTGCCGGCCGCCGACGGCACCGCCGACAGCGGGCTGATCTTCGCCTCGTACCAGGCGGACGTCACGACACAGTTCCTGCCCATCCAGCGTCGCCTCGCCGAACGGGACCTGCTCAACGAGTGGACCACCCCGATCGGCTCCGCCGTGTTCGCCGTGCCGCCCGGCTGCCCGGACGGCGGCTGGATCGGCCAGCAGCTGCTCGCCTGACCGGCGTCACCAGGAGAGGGACCAGCATGCGCAGAACCGTCCGCCACCCCCGCCGCGCGGCGGCCGCCGCCGCGCTGGCCGCCCTCGCGGTCCTGGCCGCGCCGGCCGCGCCGGCCGCCGCCCACAACAGCCTCGCCGCGGCCACCCCCGCCGCGGACACCCGGCTGGCCGAGCCGCCGTCCGAGATCACGGTGCGGTTCCTCCAGAAGCTGGACCCGGGTCTCACCACCGTCGTGCTCAGCGACGCCACCCGCCGGGTGGTGCCCACGGGCGCGCCCGTCGTCGCCGGCACGCGGGCGACCGTCGCCGTCGCCGAGACGCTGCCCGACGGCACCTACACGGTGGCCTACCGGGTCGTCTCCACCGACGGGCACCCCGTGCAGGGCTCCTACCGCTTCACCGTCGCCGGCCCCGCCGCCACCGCACCGGCCCCGGCGAGCGCCCCGCACACCGCGCCACCCACCGCCGCGCCGGCCAGCGGGGCGGCCGGCGCGGCGGGACGCGCCGGCCCGGGCGGCGGGCCCGGCCCGCTCACCGTGGCGGCCGCCGTCGCCCTGGCCGGTGTCGCCCTGGCCGCCGTCGCGCTCGGCGGCACGCGGGTGCTGCGCCGGCGGCGCGCCCGGTAGCCCACGGCGGTCGCGCCACGGCCCGGGAACTTCCCCGGCCCCGCGCCCGACCACCTCACCGGTGGGCCCTGCGGCACCGACGGGACCCACCCCTGTCGTACGGGGGCAGTCCCACCGGGAACGATCCCGGCTATTCCGATCGGAAGCGTATGTCCATCACCGAACTGCACGGCGGGTCGACGCCGGAGCCGCTCACCCCGGCCGACGGGCCCGCGCCGGTGGCGCGCCGCACCCCGGCGTGGGCGGCCTTCCTGCTCCGCCTGCACTTCTACGCCGGCATCCTCGTGGCCCCGTTCCTGTTCGTCGCCGCCCTGACCGGCCTGGCCTACACCGTCACCCCGCAACTCGACCGGGTCCTCTACGGCGACCTGCTGACCGCCGCGCCGGGCGGCCCGCCGAAGTCCCTCGCCGAGCAGGTCGCCGCCGCCCGCGCCGCCCACCCCGAGGGGACCGTCGCCGCCGTGCTGCCGGGCACGGACGGGGCCACCACGCGGGTGGTGTTCGCCCAGCCCGACCTCGGCGACCGGGAGCACACCGTCTACGTCGACCCGCACACCGCCCGGGTCGGGGGGCAGCTCACCACCTGGTTCGACGCCACGCCCGTCACCACCTGGCTGGACGACCTGCACCGCAACCTGCACCTCGGCGACCTCGGCCGGCACTACTCCGAGATCGCCGCGAGCTGGCTGTGGCTGCTCGCCGTCGGCGGCGTCGTCCTGTGGTGGCGGCGGCGCGGCGCCGCCCGTGCCCGCGTCCGGCACCTGCTCGTGCCCGACCTGTCCGCCCGCCGGGGGGTGCGGCGCACCCGGGCCTGGCACGCCACCACCGGGGTCTGGCTCGCCGTCGGCCTGCTCTTCCTCTCCGCGACCGGCCTGACCTGGTCGCGGTACGCCGGTGGGCACTTCGGCAGCGCGCTCGACGCGCTGCGCGCCGGCACCCCCGAGATCTCCACCAGCCTCACCGGCGCGCCGCCGCCCGCCGCCGGGGAGCACCAGCACGGCGGCGTCACCGCCGGGCCGGCGGACCCCGCGACGTTCGACCGGGTGCTGGCCGCCGCCACCGACGCCGGGCTGGCCGGCCCGATGCGGATCTCCCCCGCCGAGGAGCCGGGCGACGCGTGGACGGTCGCCCAGACCGACAACACCTGGCCCGTGGCCCGGGACCGGATCGCCGTCGACCCGGGCTCCGGCACGGTGACCGCCCGCAGCGACTTCGCCGACTGGCCGCTGCTGGCCCAGCTCAGCAGCCTCGGCGTCCAGGCCCACATGGGCCTGCTGTTCGGCCCGGTCAACCAGGTTCTGCTCGCCGCGCTCGCCCTGGGCCTGCTCTGCGTCGTCGTCTGGGGTTACCGGATGTGGTGGCAGCGCCGCCCCACCCGCGCCGACCGGCGCGCCGTCGTCGGCGTCCCGCCCGCGCGGGGCGGGCTGCGCGGCCTGCCGTGGTGGGCGCTGCTGCCGGGCCTCGCGCTGACCGCGGCCGTCGGGTGGGCGCTGCCCTGGTTCGGCGGCCCCCTGCTCGCGTTCGTCGTCGTCGACGTCGTCCTCGGCGCGCTGGCCCGACGCCGCCGCCGGGCCGCTCCGGTCTCGCCCGCCCCCGCCGGCGGCTGACCGGTCCGTGCGGGGCGGCGGGCCGGTGCCGGCCCGCCGCCCACCGGCGGCTACCGGGCGGCGCTGCCGAACGCGCTGGACAGGTACGCCCGCGAGTCGGCGATGGCCCCCTCGATGATCCGGGCCGCCTCCCGGGCCTCCTCGGGCCGGTGGCCGGCCTGCACCTGGAGCCGGAACCGCGACGACCCGGTCGGGGTGACCGGGAACTCCACCATGAACGCGAGCACCCCCCGGTCGAACAGCAGCCGGTTGGCCGTCCGGGCGAGCTTCTCGTTGCCGATCAGCAGCGGCACGATCGGCGACGGCTCCCCCATGCAGGTCAGCCCCCGGCCGGTCAGCTCGTCGCGCAGCGCGTGGATGGCGGTGAACAGCCGGGCGCGCAGCTCGTCGCCCTCGGGGGACCGGATGATCCGGGCGGCCTCCCGGACCACGGCGGTCTGCACCGGCGACAGCGCGTTGGAGAAGAAGTGGCTGCCGCTGAACATCTTCACGTACTGCTTCAGGGCCGGCGAGCGCGACGCCACGAAGCCGCCGTTGGAGCAGAACGATTTCGAGAACGCCCCCATGACGATGTCGACCTCGCCGAGCAGGCCCTGCATGCCCAGCACGCCCGTGCCCCCCGGCCCCATCGCGCCGAGGTCGTGCGCGACGTCGACCAGCAGGGTCGCGTCGTGCTCCCGGCAGACCCGTTGCAGGGTCACCAGGTCGGGCCAGTCGGCGTCGACGGAGAAGAGGCCGTCGGTGACGACGAGGATGCCGTTGCGGGTGTCGTGCGACCGGATGTCGACCAGGTGCTGACGCACGGCCTCGACGTTGAGGTGCTCGTAGCGGACCACGTTGCGGGTCGCCGCCCGCGCGCCCTGCTGGAGGCAGGAGTGCGCGAGCCGGTCGATGACCACGTGGTCGGACTGGCGGACCAGGCCGACGATCGCGCCGAAGCCCGCGGACCAGCCGGTCGAGAAGAGCGTGACGTGCTCCAGCCCCGTCAGCTCGCCGAGGGCGGCCTCCAGCTCGTCGGAGATGCGGGTGTTGCCCAGCACCATCGGCGAGCCGGCGCTGTGCGGGCCGTAGTCGCGCATCGCGCGGACCGCCGCCTCCCGGATCGCCGGGTGGGTGTTGAACGACAGGTAGTCCTGCGAGTTGAAGTTGATGCCCCGGGTCCGCTTGCCCAGGTCGTTGGTGATCTCGGCGATGCTGTCCGGGGCCGCCTCCAGGACCCGGGAGTACTGCCAGGTCTCCGTGCGGCGGCGAGCCTGGACCCAGCCGTAGAAGTCCTCGGTGCGGGCGAGCAGGTCGCGGCCGGCGGGGCGGTAGAAGTCGTAGGCGTTCTTGTCCAGCGCGTACTCCTCGTCGGGGTCGACGGGGTTGCGCAGGTGCGCCGGCTCCCACATCTCGGTCAGGTCCGCCACGACCCGGGCCAGCTCGCCGTCGGCCCCGGAGGCGTCGAGGGCCGCCAGGTCGTCCCAGGGGATGTGGGTGGCCCAGTTGCGGGTCATCTCGGAGACCTCGGCCGCCTCGCGGGCCATGGTCGCCACGTCGCCGCGCCGGGCGGCGTCGAGGATGGCCTCGATCAGCTCGCCGTCGTCGCGCTGCTGAAGGTCGGTGCTGGTCACGGTGTCGGCTCCCTGGTGCGGCATCAGGCGAAGAGGTTCTGCTGGTACATGCGCGACGTGGCGGCGAAGTCCTCGAAGACCGGGTACCCGGCGGAGGACTCCTTGGCGGCGTCGTTGAGCAGGAAGAGGTTGGACGCCTGGAAGAACTCCGAGACCGGCGCGATGTCGGCGTGCGTGGCGATGAACCGGTCGGTCTCCTCCTGGTTGCCGCGCAACGCGACGAACAGCTGCAGCTCGTCGTGCCGGTACGGCCGCATCTCGCTCAGCGTGCACACGTAGTCGTAGTAGGCGGCGGAGTTCTGGCTGCGGCGGCGGCCCTCGTACGCGGCCATCGCCTCGTCGAGCGACGACTCGCCGGCCAGCCACCGGTGCAGGGCGGCGCTGGCCAGCTCCGCGTCGCGGAACGCGTGGGTCATGCCGATGGCGGTGCACTGGTCCTTGGCCGACTCGGCGTCGCCGACGAGCACCCAGCCGGGCCCGTGCAGCTGCCGGAGGAAGCCCGACTGGTCCAGCGTGCCGTAGATGCGCTCCTCCCGGGTGCCCCGGGTGCGGACCAGCTCGCCCAGCTCGGGGCTGACGAAGTCCAGCGCCCGCTGGACGTTGCCGGGCACGTCGGCGCGGAACTCCCGGGACCACTCGCTGGGCCCCCAGACGAGGACCATGTTCTGCCCGAAGTTGGTCGGCACCACCGCGCAGCCGAGCCGGCCGCGCCGGTGGATCTGCCCCCGGCCCGGGTCGAAGCCGGACCAGTAGCTCCAGTAGGCGAACGTGCAGCGGGGCCGCTCGTCGAAGCGGGGCAGGCCGAGGGTGCGCGCGACGAACGAGTTGCGGCCGTCGGCGCCGACGACGATGCGGGCCCGCTCCTCGAACTCCCCGCCGTCGCTGGCGCGCCCCCGCACGCCGACGACCCGGCCGTCGGAGATGATCAGCTCCCGGACGGTGCTGTGCGTGCGGACCTCGGCGCCGGCCTTGGCCGCCGCCTCCACGAGGATCTGGTCCAGCACCCGGCGGCGCACCGAGGCGTAGCTCTGCACGACGCCCGAGTCGTCGCCGTGCAGGTCCCGGAAGTGCTCACGCAGCAGCGACACGGGCACGGAGCCGCTCAGCGGGATGCCGTCGTTGACGATGTCGACGACCGTGTGCGTGGGGGTCACGGCGGTGACCTGGTCCAGCAGGCCCCACCGGTTGAGGTAGGACATCCCGTGCGGCCACAGGAAGTGCGTCGAGATGACGTCGCTGGGGAAGGACGAGCGGTCCACCACCAGCACCCGGTGGCCCTGCCGGGCGAGTAGCAGGGCGGTGGCGGCGCCCGCGCAGCGCCCACCGACGACTATCGCGTCGTACATGATTCGTAGTCCTTCGAACGAGGTCCGGCTGCCCCGCCGGCCGGGCCTTCGGCGCGTCGGCGGACCGGCCCGGGGCACGGACCGCCCCGCGCTGCCACCGGCGAACGGGAGTGAACCGTCAAAGTACACAGTGGACCGCCCCCGGTCCGGCCCGTCGGGCAGGGGTGTGTCCGTGGCCGGACCGCCGTGACCGCGCTGGTCACCGCGGCACCGGGACGCGGTGCCGCCCGCCCCCGGTGGTTACTGTCCGAAAGCCGACAGTCACCGGGCCGACCTGGCGTCGGCGAGGCGCGGCGTCGACGCCCCCCTCGACCGGATCCTCAGCCGGCCCCGGCGCGCCGGCAGCGGGCCAGCTCCGCCCGCAGGTCGCGGCGCAACGCGCGGTCCAGGCCGGGCTGGGCGAGCGCGTGGGCGAAGTCGCGGGCGGCCTCGTCCCAGCGGCCGAGCCGCAGCAGCGCCGTGCCCCGGTTGTAGCGGGGCACCGGCGCCGACGCGGCCAGCGCCACCGCCCGGTCCAGGTCCGCCACGGCGGCGGCGACGTCGCCGCGGTCGAACCGGACCGCGGCCCGGTTGGTCCACGCCTCGACCAGCCCCGGGTCGCCGGCCAGGGCCCGGGTGAACAGCTCGTCGGCCTCGGCGGACCCGCCGCGCTCGGAGCGGACCAGCCCGAGGGTGCACAGCAGCGCGGGCTCCTGCGGGGCCAGGGCCAGCCCCGCCCGCGCGCCGGCCTCGGCCGCGTCGTGCTCCCCGCGCTCCAGGTGCAGGTTGACCAGGGCGATGCGGGCGTCGAGGTGCCCCGGGTCGATGGCGAGCACCCGGTCGAGGTCGGCGCGCGCCCGCCCGGCGCGGCCCCGCTGCTGCTCGAGCACGGCCCGGTTGTAGTACGCCTCGGGCAGGTGCGGCCCGAGGCGGATCGCCGCGTCGTAGTCCCGGATCGCGGCCCGGGCGCGGCCCGCCGCCCGGTGCAGGGCGGCCCGGTCGACGTAGTACTCGCAGTTGTCGGGGTCGTGCGCGATCACCGTGTCGAGCTCGGCCAGGGCCCGGTCGGCGTCCCCCAGGGCCAGGTGCACCTGCGCCCGGTTGTGCCGCAGCCGGGCCAGGTCCTGCGGGCGTTCGCCGGGGGCGAGCACCGCCGCCAGGCGGGTCAGCCCGTCGTCGATCAGCCGCAGCGCGCGGGCGGGCTCGCCCGCCCGGCTGTCCAGCAGCGCCAGGCCCTGCTCGTAGAAGACGGTGGACAGCACCCGCTGGCGCGGGTCGGCCAGGCCGCCGGCCAGGCGCAGCGCCTCGTGCAGCCAGTGCCGCGCCCGCTCCGGGTCCTGGTCGGCCGCCGGCAGGTGCCGGGCGTACAGCATGGCGGTGGCGTACGCGGCCGACATGGTGATCTTGGGGTCGTCGGTGGCGGCGCGGGCCTCGTCGTAGAGGTCGAGCGCCTCGGCGGCGCGGTCGAGGGCCGCCAGGGCGGTGGCCAGGCCGGTGGTGAACGCCCACCAGTGCCGCAGGTCGCCCGTCGCGGTCACGGCGGCGCGCCCGCGCCGGGCGGTGCGGGCGGCGTGGTGGTAGAAGCCGCGGGCCAGCGACTCCCCCACGGCCGCGCGCAGCGCCGCAGGCGTCGGGTCCGCGGCGGCGCGCCGGGCGTCGCCGCCGTCGCGCAGGTCCAGCCGCAGCGGGGCCTGCCCGACCCGGCGCGACAGGGCGTCCAGCAGTTCTCCGGTGGTCTCGTCGGCGGCGTCGACGTGGTCGAAGCGCACCGTGACCGGCCGTCGGAGGGTGCCCGCCCAGGCGAGCACGAACTCCGTCGCGCCGTAGGCGAGGCACGCCGTGCGGCGGGCGGGGTGGAACCGGATCGGCTCCTCGTCGGCGGCGGCCCGGGCGGCGGGGTCGAGCCCGGGCGCGATGGCGCGCAGCTCGACGGCGTGCCGGGACGCCAGGCGGGGGCGGGCGGCCGCGATCCGGCCGAGGAAGTCGGCGACGCCGGCGTACGGCCCGTGGTCGCGGTGGCAGTCGTAGCTGCCCGGATCGACGCTCACGACCCGGCCGGTCCCCGCAGGGGCGGGCGCCCGGGGGCGCCCGCCGCGCCGGGTCCTACCAGCACCACTCGATCCAGAGCCGACGGGCGCCGGACAGCAGGCGCAGGGTGCTCGTGCGACGCACGGTCATCTTCCTCATGTGAACCTCCATAGTGATCATTGTGGAACTGACCAGAGCGTAGGCCCGATCGGGGCGAATATGAAGGGCGTTCGTGATCAATGGTGCTCCGTCGGCGGCACGAGACGTCCGCAGCCGGGGCGATCCGGGCGTACCGTCGACGGCACCACGTCGGCCCCCCGACCACGCCACTCGGCCACCCGGCCACGCCACCCGGCCACGCGACGAAGGAGATGCGACCATGTCGAGCGCGGCGGACCCCGCTCCCGCAGCTGCCCGGCCGGGCCCGGGCGCGCTGCCGGCCCCGGGCGACCTGGCCACGGCTCTGGCCTGCTTCGACGGCCTCCCGCCGGTCGCCGTCGAGGAGATGCTCGGCTCCTGGCGGGGCAGCGGCTTCGCCACCGGCCACCCGCTCGACGGCCTGCTGGAGCGCTACGGGTGGCACGGCAAGCGGTTCGACGGCCCGGAGGACGTGCACCCGCTGGTCTTCGCCGCCGGCGGGAGGCTGGTCAGCGTCAACCCGGCGCTGGTGCCGACGGGGCTGCTGGTCCGCCCGCCCGGCGCGGTGCGCACCCCCCTGGCCGCGCGGGCCTTCGCGCTGGCCCGGCCGCTGCTGACCACGACCCGCCCGGCGGCGCGGCTGCGGATGACCGAGTACCGGGGGGTGGTGTCGGCGACGATGTGTTACGACCGCCTCCCCATCCACGACGTGTTCCGGCGGGTCGACGAGCGCACGCTGCTCGGCGTCATGGACCTGCGCGGCGCCGACCGGCCGTTCGTGTTCGTGCTGACCCGCGAGCCCACCACGCAGGCCGGCGGGTGAGAAGGGGACCCCTGTCTACCGAATGCGTTAACAAGGGGCCCTTCCTTACACGTGGACGTGGTGATGGTGGTGGCCGCCGACCGGGTCGTCGGGGTGGTCGTGCGGGGTCTGCGGCCGGCCCACCTTGTCGGCGAAGCCGGGCAGCGCCACCCGGTAGGCGCAGGTGTCGCAGTTCATCCGGATGTCCCCGCGCAACGCCTCGGCGTGCCGTTCGAGGACCAGGTCGGCGAGGGCGTCGCAGTCGCCGATCAGGTCGGCCACCCGCACGTCGAGGTCGGGGTGGGCGGCGGCGAACTCCGCCGACCGGGCCACGATCCGGTCCGGCAGCACCCCGGCGAACAGGAAGTACGGGGCCACGACGATCCGGCGCGCGCCGAGGCGGCGCAGCCGCTCCAGCACCGCCGGCACCGACGGCTCGGCCAGCGAGACGAAGCCCGGTTCGACGCCCGCGTAGCCGCGCCCCTCCCACAGCAGCCGGGCCACCTTGGCGACCTCGGCGTTGGCGTCGGGGTCGGTGGAGCCCCGGCCGATCAGCGCCACCCACGTCCCGGCCCGGTCGGCGCCGGCCAGCGCGGCGTCGATCCGGTCGGCGAGGACGTCGTGCAGCAGCGGGTGCGGGCCCAGCGGGCGGCCGTAGGCGTAGCGGAGGCCGGGGAAGCGTTCCTTCTCCCGGGCCAGCGCGGCCGGGATGTCGCCCTTGCCGTGCCCGGCGGCGGCGAGGACCAGCGGCAGCGCCACGAGCCGGCGGTGCCCCCGGCCCGCGAGCGCGCCGACCGCGTCGGTCAGCGGCGGGCGGGACAGCTCGATGAAGCCGCCCTCGACGTCGTCGACGGCGCGGCGGCGGCGGATCCGGTCGACCAGGGCCACGAACTGGGCGACGCCGGCGGCGCTGCGGGTGCCGTGGCCGACGATCAGCAGCGGGGTGCGGCCCTGCCCCCGCGCGCCCGTTCCGGGTCGGTTCGTCACGTCTCCTCCAGGTACAGCAGGGCATTGAGGGCGGCGGCGGCGACCGCCGAGCCGCCCTTCTCGCCGACGTTGGACACGGCGGGCAGGCCGCTGGCGCGCAGCGCCGCCTTGCTCTCGGCGGCGCCGACGAACCCGACCGGCAGGCCCACCACCAGCGCCGGCCGCACGCCGAGGTCGAGCAGCTCGAACAGGGCGGTGGGCGCGCAGCCGACCACCCACACCGCGCCGGGGCCCACCCGGTCGTACGCGACCCGCACCGCCGCCGCCGAGCGGGTGAGGCCCGCCGCGCCGGCCAGGGCGGCGGTGGCCGGCTCGGCGATCGGGCACACCGGCCCGGGGCCGGGGCGGGTGATCCCGGCGGCGACCATCGCCACGTCGGCGACCACCGGCGCGCCGCCGCGCAGGGCGGCCAGCCCGCCGGCCAGGGCCGCCTCGTCGCAGACCAGGTCGGCGACGTAGTCGAGGTCGGCGCTGGCGTGCACCACCCGCTCGGTGACGGCCCGGGTCAGCGGCGGCAGGCCGGTCAGGTCCACCCGGGAGCGCAGGATCGCGTACGACCGCCGCTCGATCGGGTGCACGACGCGGCTCACCGGTCCGCCGTCCCGGGCGCGGCGCGGTCGACCCGGCCCGGCTCCCCCGGCGCGGCGCGCTCGCCCCGGTCGGCGGGACCGTCGGCGGGGGCGCCGTAGCGCTCGTCGTAGCGGCGCAGCTTCCACAGCGCGGCGGCGGCGACCCAGGCCAGCGCGAACAGCGCCACGACGGCGTAGCCGAGCTGCTCGAAGTGCTCGGCGAGCGCGGCGTACCCGGCCAGGGCGGACACCCCGAGGTGGTCGACGAGCAGCCCGGCGAGGTAGACGCTGGCCACGAGCGCGCCGACGAGCACGGTCATGCCGGTGGTAGCGAGGTTGTAGTAGAGCCGGCGGGCCGGCTGCCGGTACGCCCACGAGTACGCCCGGCTCATCAGCAGGCTGTCGGCGGTGTCCATGGCGGACATCCCGGCGGCGAACAGCAGCGGCAGGGTGAGCAGGGCCAGCACGGGCAGCCCCCCGGCGGCGGCGGTGCTCGCGGACAGGGCGAGCAGGGTCACCTCGCTTGCCGTCTCCAGGCCCAGGCCGAACAGGAACCCGACGGGCGCCATGTGCCAGGACGAGCGCACCAGCGAACGCGCCCGCGACCCCAGCACCCGCTGCACGAGGCCCCGGTTGAGCAGGTGCAGGTCCAGCTCCCGCTCGTCGAGGCCGCCGTGGCGCAGCCGCCGCCACAGCCGGGCCAGCCCGGCCAGCACCACGGCGTTGAGCCCGGCGACGAGGCTCAGGAACAGGGTGGCGGTGACGATCGCGACGGTGGCGCCCACCTCGCGGGCCTGCGCCAGGCCGAGGCCGGCGAGGCTGGTCGAGGCGAGCCCGACGATCAGGGCGAGCAGCAGCACCACGGCGCTGTGGCCGACGGCGAAGAAGAAGCCGACCCCGACGGGACGCCGGCCGCGCAGCAGCATCAGGCGGGTGGTGTCGTCGATGGCGGCGATGTGGTCGGCGTCGAAGGCGTGCCGCACCCCGAGGGCGTACGCGAGGGTGCCGGCCCCGGCCAGCCCGCCGGCCGCCGCGGGCTGGCCGTTCCAGTAGAGGTAGAGGCTCCAGCCGGCGACGTGCAGCACGGCGACGGCGAGCACGATGCCGCCGAGGCGTACCCGCTCGGCGCGGCTCCACCGGCCCGCCGGGGGCGCGGCGCTGACCACGGTCGTACTCATCGGGTTCCTCCACAGGGGTCGGTGCCGGTGACGTGGATGGCGTCGACCGGGCAGATCTCCAGGCACTCCAGGCAGCCGGTGCACGCCTGCGCGCGCACCAGCAGCCCGCCGGGGGTGGGTCGGATCGCGTGGGTGGGGCAGGTCAGCAGGCACGCGCCGCACCCCTGACAGCCGACGATGGTCACGGGGGCGGTCACGCGCGCCACCGGTAGCCGCGCGGGGTGACCATCCGGCCGGCGACGAGCCGGGTGCGGCTGCTGCCGACCACCACCACGCTGTACATGTCGACCACGGCCGGGTCGAGGGTGGCGAGGGTGGCCAGGTGCACCCGTTCGCCGGGCCGGCTGGCGTTGCGCACCACCCCCACCGGGGTGTCCGGCGGCCGGTGCGCGGCGAACGTCTTCAGGGCGGCGGCGAGCT
Organism: Micromonospora carbonacea; assembly: GCF_014205165.1. Classification (NCBI taxonomy): domain Bacteria; kingdom Bacillati; phylum Actinomycetota; class Actinomycetes; order Micromonosporales; family Micromonosporaceae; genus Micromonospora; species Micromonospora carbonacea. Next base: position 3,565,468 of record NZ_JACHMZ010000001.1, read on the forward strand.
GCCAGTCCCGGGCGCGGCTGCGCGGGTTGTAGAGCAGCGCCACGAAGTCGCCCTCCGCGGCGGCGGCGACGCGCCGCTCGATGACCTCCCACGGGGTGTGCAGGTCGGACAGGCTCAGGTAGGCGTGGTCGTGGCCCAGCGGCGCGCCGAGCAGCGCCGACGCGGCGAGCGCGGCGGTCACCCCGGGGACGCCGACGACGTCGACGCGGTCGTCGGCGTGCTCCAGGGCGGGGCTGGCCATCGCGTACACCCCGGCGTCGCCGGAGCCGACCAGCGCCACGGCGTGCCCGGCGGTGGCCTCGGCGACGGCGGCGCGGGCGCGTTCCTCCTCCGCGCCGAGGCCGCTGGCGAGGATCCGGGTGCCGGGACGCAGCACGTCGCGCACCTGGTCGACGTACTGGTCCAGGCCGACGACCACGGCGGCGCGGCGCAGCTCGGCGAGGGCGCGCGGGGTGCGCAGGTCGGCCGCGCCGGGGCCGAGGCCGACGATGGCCAGCCGGCCGCGCGGGGCGTGCCGGGCCACCGCGACGGTGGCCATCGCCGAGGCGGTCTTCGGCGCGACGAGCGTCGCGTCGGCGCGCCGGCCGGGCTCGCCGAGCAGCGCGGCGGCCTCCGCGACGCTGGGCGTGCCGACGGCCGCGCGGACCACCTCGCTGGGGTGCGGCACGTCGACGGCCGCCAGGTCCGCCGCCGGATGCGTCACCAGGGGTACGCCGAGCGCGTCGGCGGTCGCCCGGATCCCCGCCTCGTCGGCCTTGATGTCGGCGCTGGCCAGGCAGCGGACGCTGGCCGGGCTGAGGCCGGCGGCGGCGAGGACCCGGTCGAGCAGGTCGCGCACCTGCCCGGCGGGCACGCCCCGGCTGCCGCCCACGCCGACGACCAGCGACGGCGGCCGGAGCACGGCGGTGCGCCCGTCGGGCGGCACGACCCGGTCGGTGACGAGGAGCCGGGGCGAACCGGCGGGGGCGTCGGCGCGCACGTGCGGCGGCAGGGCCGGCAGCGGCCAGGCCGCGTCGGCGACGAGCCGCACCGGCTCGCCGTCGAGCAGGGCCCTGGTCACGGCGGCGACCGCCCCCTCGACGGGCCAGCCGAGCGTGTCCAGGCCGGGCAGGTCCGCCGCGTCGGTGGCGGTGGTGACCACCGGCCGGGCGTCGAGCAGCGCGCCGACGTCGGCGGCGAGGGCGTTCGCGCCCCCGGCGTGGCCGCCGAGCAGCGCCACGGCGTGCCGGGCGGCCTCGTCGACGACCACGACGGCCGGGTCGGTGCGCTTGTCGCCCAGCAGCGGGGCGAGGATCCGCACCACCGCCCCGGTGGCCAGGAACGCGACGACGGCGTCGTGCCCGGTGAACGCGGCGCGCAGCGCGTCGGCGGCGGTGTCGGCCTCGACGAGGCAGGCGTGCGGCCAGGCGGCGGCGAGGGTGCGGGCGTGGCGGCGGCCGGCGGCGGTGGCCGCGACGAGTCCGATGCGGGTCATCTGCGCTCCCCGGGGGACGGTGGGTGGTCGGCGGTGAGGACGAACACCGGGTTGGTGGCGGCGAGGCGCACCGACCCGCCGGGCAGGTCGGCGAGGCGGGCGGCGGAGAGCTGCACGCCCTCGACGCGGTAGCCGTGCCCGCGCAGCAGGTCGAGGGCGGGGGCGACCCGGTCCAGGGCGGCGACGGCGGCCACCACGCGGACGGGCCGGCGGGCGGCGACGGCGGCGAGGGCGGCCAGTCCGCCGCCGCCGACGAAGACGGCGTCCGGGTCGGGCAGCCCGGCCAGCGCCGCCGGGGCGGGACCGGCGACGACCCGCACGTCGACCCGGTGCGCGGCGGCGTTGCGCCGGACGAGGCCGACGGCGTCCGGGTCGCGTTCGACGGCGATCACGGCCGCGCCGAGCAGGGCGCACTCGATGCCGACGGAGCCGCTGCCCGCGCCGACGTCCCAGACGAGCCGGCCGAGGCGGGGGCGCAGCCGGGCCACGGCGAGGGCCCGCACCTCCGCCTTGGTGATCATCGAGTCACGGTGGGCGTAGGCGTCCTCGGGCAGCGCCCAGCCCCCGGCGGGCGCGGCGGCCGGCTGGTTGTCGGCGCGCGCCCCGGCCGCCGCCCCGCCGACGCCCGGACCGGCGGCGGGGCCGGGCTGGTCGGCCGGGTCGGCCGGCGGCGGGGCGGCGGGGCCGGGCGGCACGGGCGGGTCGGCCGGATCTGCCGGTGCCGGGGCGGCGGGGCCAGGCGGCACGGGCGGGTCCGCCGGCGCCGGGTCGGCGAGGCTGAGCAGCACGTGCGGGTCGGCCCAGGCGGTGCCGGCGGCGGCCTGCGGGGTGGTCTCGACGATCCGCTCGGCCGGGGTGCCGAGGCGCTCGGCGACGACGAGGCGGCGCGGCCAGCCGACCAGGCCCGCGCCGATCTCGGCGGCCCCCGCCCCGGGGGCGGTGAGCACGGCGACCGCCGGCAGCGCCCGGGCGGCGTTGAGCGCTGGCCGCAGGGCGCGGCCGTGCGCGCTGACCACGGCCGCGCCGTCCCAGGGCAGGCCGGCGCGGGCGAACGCGGCGGCCACGCTGGACACGGCGGGCAGCACCCGCAGCGGCAGCCCGTCGGCGTGCAGCCGGCGCACGATGCCGAACAGCCCCGGGTCGCCGCTGGCCAGCACCACCGCCGGGGTGCCGGCGGCGACGGCGGCGGCGAGCCGCTCCAGCGCGGGGGCGAGCGGGCCGAGGGCGACCGTGGCGCAGCCGGGGGGCAGCGCGACGGCGGCGAGGTGCCGGGCCGCGCCGACGGCCAGCCGCGCCCCGGCGAGGGCGTCGGCGGCGGCGGGGTGCGACGGCGCGCCGCCCGCGTCGACGCCCACGACGGTCACCGGGGTGTCGACGCCGACGACCGGCGCGGGGGAATCGACGCCGACGACGGGCGCGGGGGCGTCGGCGGCGCGGGGCACCCGCCCCGGCGGCACGTCGCCGGGCAGCAGGCGGCCCGCCGGGCCTGCGCCGGGGGTCACGCCGCCCACCGGCCCGCCGACGCGACGAGGTGCTCCCCGGCGAAGTCGACCATCGCCACGTCGACGTCGACGGCGTGCCCGGCGAAGCGCAGCAGCACCTGACGGACCCGGGCGCAGAGCAGGTCCCCGGCGGGGCGCAGCAGCCCGGCGTCCGCCCACAGCTCGTACGCGTGCCGGCCGGTGTTCGCCGCCACCACCTCGGCCACCAGGGCCGGGTCCCCGCCGGCGTCGGCGGTGACCGCGCCGAGCAGCGACAGGTCCACCTTGGAGCGGGTGTAGTGGGTCATCAGCACCCCGGCGGCGAGCTTGGCCAGCTTGCCGGCCATCCCGACGAACGCCACCCGGGTCAGGCCGTCGCCGACGGCGGCGGTGACGGCCGCGCCGGTGAAGTCGCCGACCTCGACGAAGCACACCTCGGGCAGGTCGGCCAGCAGGGCGCGGGCGGCCCGTTCGGTGCGCCCGCCGGTGCACAGCACCACCGTCCGCTCCCCCTGGGCGGCCATCACGTGCACGGCCTGCACCACGCTGGCCCGCCAGGAGGCCGTCGAGAAGGGCCGGACGATCCCGGTGGTGCCGAGGATGGAGATGCCGCCGAGGATGCCGAGCCGCCGGTTGGTGGTCTTGCGGGCCATCACCTCCCCGCCGGGGACGCTGATGACCACCCGTACCCCGACCTCGGCCAGGTCGACCACCTCGGCGACGGCCTGGCCGATCATGCGGCGCGGGGTCTCGTTGATCGCCGGGCCGCCGACGGCGAGGCCCAGGCCCGGCTTGGTGACCGTGCCGACGCCCGGCCCGCCGGCCAGGTCGAGGCCGGGGGCGTCGCGCCAGCCGACGGTGGCGGTGAGGTGCGCGCCGTGGGTGACGTCCGGGTCGTCCCCGGCGTCCTTGACCACCACGGCCTCCGCGCCCGCGCCGGGCGGGTCGGCGAGGTCGCAGCGGGCCACGGGGAAGGCCACCCGGCGGCCGGCGGGCAGGCCGATCTCCACCTGCCGCTGCGGCACGCCGGTGACCAGCGCGGTCACCGCCGCCTTCGCCGCCGCGGTGGCGCACGCGCCGGTCGTCCAGCCGGTGCGCAGCGCGGTGGGCCGGACCTTCGCGGTACGCGGCAGGTCCGGCTCGCGCAGCTCCGGTTCGGGGTACGTCATCCGGCCCGTCCCGGCGCGGCCGGTGTCCCGGGCTCGGCGTCCCCGCCCGCGCCGGTGGCGTCGTCGCGGCGGCGGCGCAGCTCCGCGCGGGCGGCCGGCTCGGCCCGGCGGAAGGTGTGGAAGTGCCCGGGGTGATAGAGGTGCGAGCGGGTGCCGGCGGCGGCCAGCGCCGGCCCGACCAGGAACAGGGTGTGTTTCCACAGCCGGTGCCGCTTGACGGTGGCCTCCAGGGTGCCGACGGTGCAGCGCGCCACCAGCTCGTCCGGCCACGTCGCCCGGTACGCCACCACGGCCGGGGTGTCCGCCGGGTAGCCGCCGGCCAGCAGCTCGGCCTGCACCTGCCCGGAGCGGGCGGCGGAGAGGAACAGCGCCATGGTGGTGCCGTGCCGGGCGAAGTCGCGGACCCGCTCGCCGGGCGGCATCGGCGTCTTGCCGCCTTCGAGGCGGGTGAGGATCACCGACTGGGCCACCTCGGGGACGGTCAGCTCCCGGCCGACGAGCGCGGCGACGGCGGTGAACGCGGAGACGCCGGGCACCACCTCGACGGCCAGCCCGAGGGCCCGGCACAGGTCGAGCTGCTCTTGCACCGCCCCCCACAGCGCCGGGTCGCCGGAGTGGATCCGCGCCACGGTCAGCCCCCGGGCGGCGGCCCGCTCGTAGACCGGCAGCACCCCCTCCATCGCCAGTTGCGAGGAGTCGACGATCTCGGCGTCGGCGCGGGCGTGGTCGAGCACGTCGGCGTGCACCAGGCTCGCCGCCCAGACCACCACGTCGGCCGCGCCGATCACCCGGGCGGCGCGCAGGGTGAGCAGGTCGGCCGCGCCGGGCCCGGCCCCGACGAACCACACCTTCCCCGTGGTCGCCGGCGCGCCGGCGGCGTCTCCTGCGGTGCTCACAGCTTGCCTCCCCGGGTGTCCCGGCGGGCCGGGACGAGCAGCGTCGACAGGTACGGCAGGTCGCCGTCGTCGGGGTCCGCCGGGCCGATCCGCTCCCCGGGCAGGCCGAGCCCCCGGCCCAGCACCGCCTCGCCGAGGCGGCCCTGCCGGCGCAGCTCGGCCACCAGCTCGGGGTGCCGCCGCCAGCCCTTGTACGCGACGACCGTCCCCGGCCCGGCCAGGGCGGCGGCGAACAGCTCCGGCCCGGCGGTGGCGGGCAGCAGGGTCAGCGGCTCGCGTCCCTCGCAGAGCACGGTGCCGCTGCGGGCGGCGAGGTCCTGCATGGCGGTGATCCCGGGCACCGTGGCGACCCGCACCGCCGGGCGCAGCGTGCGCACGCCCTGGGCCAGGTAACCGAAGGTGGAGTAGACGTTCGGGTCGCCGATGGTGGCGAACGCGACCCGGGCGGCACCGGCGTCGAACGCGTCGGCGACGGCGCGGGCGGCGGCGTCCCAGACGGCCCGGCGGCGGGCGGTGACGCCGCCCCGGTCGTCGAGGGCGAACGGCAGCCGTCGCACCCGGCCACCGTCCACGTACGACCGGACGGTCGCCTCGGCCCGCCCGCCGCCGTCCACCGTCCCCGGGCCGGTCCCGGTCCCGTCGGGACCGGCCGGGGCGTCGGGGCCGGCTGGCGCGTCGGGGTGCTCCGCCATCACCGGGACGAACACCACGTCGGCCTCGCGCAGCACCCGCACCGCCTTCACGGTCAGCAGCTCCGGGTCGCCCGGCCCGACCCCCACGCCGGTCAGCGTGGGCCCGTCGGGGCGCGCCGCCGGGGCGGGCCACGACGCAGGGACGGGCCGTGGCCCCGGGGCGGTCACCGGCACGCCTGCACGAGGCGACGGGCGGCGTGCGGCTGGCCGGCCCAGTGGACGTGCAGGTAGGAGGCGTGCACCCGGCCGTCGACGAAGCCGTGCGCCGCGCCGTCGAAACGCCACGCCGGGGTGTCGCCGTGGCCGGGGTCGGTGACGGTGCGGTGGAACTCGTGGCCGCGTACCCGCTCGCCGGCCCGGGTCACCGGGGAGTCGGCGGCGGCCACCGCCTCCCGGTAGCCGAGGGTGAGCCGGCCGGTCATCCGGGCGGTCAGGTCCAGCCGCCCGCACATCGGCGCACCGTCGAGGGAGCGGCCCAGGTAGAGCAGGCCGGCGCACTCGGCGACGACGGGCCCGTCGAAGGCGGCCAGCTCGGCGCGCAGCGCGGCGTTGCCGGCGAGCGCGTCGGCGTGCGCCTCCGGGAAGCCGCCGCCGATCACCACCGCCCGGGTGCCGGCCGGCAGGCCGGGGTCGCGCAGCGGGTCGAACGGGGCCACGGTCGCCCCGGCCGCCGCGAGGAGTTCCGCGGTCTCGGCGTACGAGAAGGTGAAGGCCGCCCCGGCGGCGACCGCGACCGTCGGGCCGCCGGTGCGCGCCGGGCCGCCGACGGCGGTGACACCGGCTGGGCCGCCGACGGCGGCGGTACCGGCTGGGCCGCCGACGGCGGCGGTACCGGCTGGGCCGCCGACGGCGGCGGTGCTGCCCTGACCGCCGACGGCGGCGACCGGGTCCCAGGCGGGGACGGTCAGCGGCGGGGCGCTGCGGGCCAGGTCGAGCACCGCGTCGAGGTCGACGGTGGCGGCGACCAGGTCGGCGAGGGCGGCCACGACCGCGAGGGACTCCGGGGCCCGCTCGGCGACCGGCACCAGACCGAGGTGCCGCGAGGGGGCGGCGACCTCCACGGACCGGCTGACCGCCCCGAGCACCGGCACGCCCACCTCGGCGAGGGCGTCGCGCAGCAGCGTCTCGTGCCGGGGCGAGCCGACCCGGTTGAGGATCACCCCGCCGACGCGCACCCGCTCGTCGAAGGCGCGCATGCCGAGCACCAGGGCGGCGGCGGAGCGGCCCTGGGCGGTGGTGTCGAGCACCAGCAGCACGGGGGCGTCGACGAGGGTGGCGACGTGGGCCGTGGAGGCGTACCCCCGGCGGCCGACCGCGCCGTCGTGCAGGCCCATCACCCCCTCGATCACGGCGACGTCGGCGGGCGTCGGGACGCTCGCGCCGTGGCGCAGCAGCGGCGCGACGCGCTCCGCCCCGACCAGCCACGGGTCCAGGTTGCGGCCCGGCCGGCCGGCGGCGAGGCCGTGGTAGCCGGGATCGATGTAGTCGGGGCCCACCTTGTGCGGGCTGACGGTCAGCCCGCGGCGGCGCAGCGCGCCGAGCAGGCCGGTGGCCACGGTCGTCTTGCCGTGCCCGCTGGCCGGGGCGGCGACCACCACCCGGGGCAGCGCCCATCCGGTGCTCACCACTCGATGCCCTTCTGGCCCTTCTGGCCGGCGTCCATCGGGTGCTTGACCTTGGTCAGCTCGGCGACCAGGTCGGCTGCGGCGACCAGGCGCGGGTCGGCGTCGCGGCCGGTGATCACGACGTGCTGGAAGCCGGGCCGGTCGGCCAGCGTCGCCACGACCTCGTCGACGTCGACCCAGCCCCACTTCATCGGGTACGTGAACTCGTCGAGCACGTACAGGCCGTAGCGCTGCGCGGCCAGGTCGCGCTGGATCTGCCGCCAGCCCTCCAGGGCGTCGGCGGCGTGGTCGGCCTCGCCGCCGCGCTGGATCCACGACCAGCCCTCGCCCATCTTGTGCCAGGCGACCGGCGCGCCCTGGCCGGTGCGCTCGTGCGCCTCGCCGAGGGCGCGGAAGGCGTTCTCCTCGCCGACCCGCCACTTGGCGCTCTTGACGAACTGGAACACCCCGATCGGCAGCCCGGCGGTCCAGGCGCGCAGGGCCAGCCCGAACGCGGCGGTCGACTTGCCCTTCATCTGCCCGGTGTGGACGATCAGCAGCGGCCGGTGCCGCCGCTGCCGCGTGGTCAGCCCGTCGGCGGGCACCCGTTCCGGCCTACCCTGCGGCATCAGCGCACACTCCTGTCCTGCCGGCTCGTCCCGCCGGCTCTCCACGATCTTGCAGTTGCGGCCCCCGCTTGCAGCGCCTTCGCCCCTTTCGTCCGGGCCTCAAGTGCAAGATCGCTGTGCGTGAGGGCCGCGAGGGGGTGGTGCCGGGCGTTGAGGTGGGTGGCCAGGCGGCGGGCCAGGTGCAGGCGGACGGGCCCGGACTCGCAGTCGACGACGACGCACGGCGCGCCGGTGGCGGCGAGCGCCGCCGCCGCGCGGTCGGCCCGCTCCAGCGGGCGGGGCCCGGCGGTGGCCCGGCCGTCGGTGAGCACCAGCACCAGGGGACGCCGCCTCGGGTCGCGCAGCCGCTCCACCCGCAGCAGCTCGGCGGCGGCGGCGAGGCCCTCCGCGAGCGGGGTGCGCCCGCCGGTGGGCAGGTCGGCGAGGCGGGCGGACGCGGCCAGCACCGACGACGTCGCCGGCAGCAGGGTCTGCGCCCCGGCCCCCCGGAACGCCACCACGGCCACCTTGTCCCGGCGCTGGTAGGCGTCGGTGAGCAGGGCCAGCACGGCGCCCTTCACGGTCGACATCCGCTCCCGCGCGCCCATCGAGCCGCTGGCGTCGACGACGAACAGCACGAGGTTGCCCTCGCGCCCCTCGCGGACCGCCTCCCGCAGGTCGGCCGGGCGCAGCCGCAGCGGCCCGCCGACCCGGCCCCGGGCCGCCCGACGCCCGGCGGCGGCGCGGATCGTCGCCGGCAGGTGCAGCGGGCCGGGCCGGCCGGTGCGCGGGGTCCGCGCCCCGGTGGTGCGGCCCCGGCCGGTGCGGGCCCGCGACCGCCGGCCGGGCACCCCGTCGCCGACGCCGGGCGCGGTGAGCAGCCGGGCCGTCAACCCCGTCCGGGGTACGGCCACCCGCTGCCGCCCGCCGCCGCCGTCCCCGGGTCGGTCGACCGGCTGGTCGGCGGGCGGGTTCCCGCACTGGGCTGTGGGCTGGTCCCCGGGCTCTCCGGGAGCCCTGGTGTCGGCGGTCGACCTGGCTGTGCCGTCGCCGTCGTGCCAGCCGCTCGCCGAGCCGCCAGCCGTCGTCCCGTTCCCGGGGCCGTCGCCTCCCGCCGGACCACCGCCGTCCGGGCCACTCCCGTCGGGACCGCCACCGCCCCCGGGGCCACCGCCGCCATGCGGGCCGCCCCCGGGACCACCACCGTCCGGGCCGTCGCCGTCGCCGTCGGGGGCGGGCGGGTCGTCGTCGGGGTGGTCGTCGGCGGCCCGCCGCAGCGCCTCGTCGAGACGGTCCTCGTCCAGCCCCGGGGCGTCGAACGGGTCACGGCGGCGGCGGTGCGGCAGGGCAAGCCGGGCGGCGACCCGCACGTCCTCGGCGGTCACCACCGTCCGGTCCTGCCAGGCGGCGTGCGCCATCGCGGCGCGGGCGGTGACGATGTCGGCGCGCATCCCGTCCACGTCGAACGCGGCGCACACCTCGGCGATCTGGCGCAGCGCGGCGTCGGGCAGCCGCACCCGGCCGAGCCGGTCCCGGGCGGCGGCGACCCGCCGGGCCACCTGGGCGTCGGCGGCGGCCCAGCGGGCGGCGAACCCGGCCGGGTCGGCGTCGGCGGCCAGCCGGCGGCGCACCACCTCCACCCGCACGGCCGGATCGCGGCTGGCGGCCACCTCCACGGTCAGCCCGAACCGGTCCAGCAGCTGCGGGCGCAGCTCCCCCTCCTCTGGGTTCATCGTGCCCACCAGCAGGAACCGGGACGCGTGGCTGACCGACACGCCCTCCCGCTCGACGTGGTTGCGGCCCATCGCGGCGGCGTCGAGGAGCAGGTCGACGAGGTGGTCGTGCAGCAGGTTGACCTCGTCGACGTAGAGCACGCCCCGGTGGGCGGCGGCGAGCAGGCCGGGCTCGAAGGCGCGTACCCCCTCGGCGAGGGCCCGCTCCAGGTCCAGCGAGCCGACCACCCGGTCCTCGGCGGCGCCGACGGGCAGCTCGACCAGGCGGGCCGGGCGACGCTCGACGGGCGCGGCGGCGCGGCCCGGACCCGCCGCGCCGGCGGGGTGCGGGCCGTCGGGCGGGCCCGGGTGCGGGCCGTCGGGGCAGGACGGGTCCGGCGTCGCCGGGTCGCAGGCGAACCGGCAGCCGGCGACCTGGTCGACGGGCGGCAGCAGGGCGGCCAGGGCCCGCACGGCGGTGGACTTCGCGGTGCCCTTCTCGCCCCGCACGAGGACCCCGCCGATGGCCGGGCAGACGGCGTTGAGCAGCAGCGCGAGGCGCATGTCGGCCATGCCGAGCACGGCGGAGAAGGGAAACGCGCTCATTGCCGGTCCTCCAGGTCGCCCTCGCTGGCCAGGTACGTCTCGCGGAGCCGGTCGAGGGTGGCCGGCTGCGGGGCGGCCCACATCCCCCGCTCGGCGGCCTCCAGCAGCCGCTCGGTGATGCCGCGCAGCGCCCACGGGTTGGACTGCTCCAGGAACGCCCGGGTGGTGTCGTCGAAGACGTACTCGGCGGCGAGGCGCTCGTACATCCAGTCGTCGACGACGCCGGCGGTGGCGTCGTAGCCGAACAGGTAGTCCACGGTGGCGGCCAGCTCGAACGCGCCCTTGTAGCCGTGCCGGCGCATCGCGGCGATCCACTTCGGGTTCACCACCCGGGCCCGGAACACCCGCCGGGTCTCCTCGCCGAGGGTGCGGGTGCGCACGTCGTGCGGCATCGCCGAGTCCCCCACGTACGCGGCGGGGGCGACGCCGGTGAGGTGGCGCACCATCGCCACCATCCCGCCGTGGTACTGGAAGTAGTCGTCGGAGTCGACGATGTCGTGCTCGCGGGTGTCCTGGTTCTTCACCGCCACGGCGATGCGGGCGAAGGAGCGTTCCATGTCGGCGCGGGCCTCCCGCCCGTCCAGGCCGGGGCCGTACGCGTAGCCTCCCCAGACGGCGTACACCTCGGCGAGGTCCGCGTCGCTGCGCCAGTTGCGGGCGTCGATCAGCGGCAGCAGCCCCGCCCCGTACGCCCCCGGTTTGGAGCCGAAGACGCGGGCGGTGGCCCGGCGCTCGTCGCCGTGCTCGGCGAGGTCGGCGGCGACGTGCGCGGCGACGTAGTTGTCCCGCGCCGGCTCGTCGAGGGCGGCGACCCGGCGCACCGCGTCGTCGATCAGCGCGACGACGTGCGGGAACGCGTCGCGGAAGAACCCCGAGATGCGGACGGTGACGTCGACGCGGGGCCGGCCCAGCTCGGCGAGCGGCACCACCTCGACGCCGGTGACCCGGCGGGACCGGTCGTCCCAGGTGGGGCGGCAGCCGAGCAGGGCGAGCACCTCGGCGACGTCGTCGCCCTGGGTGCGCATGGCGCTGGTGCCCCAGACGGTGAGCCCCACCGAGCGGGGGTAGGCGCCGGTGTCGGCGAGGTGGCGGGCCAGCAGCGAGTCCGCGAGGGCCACGCCGACGTCCCAGGCGTTGCGGCTGGGGATCGCCTTCGGGTCGACGGAGTAGAAGTTGCGGCCGGTGGGCAGCACGTTGACCAGGCCCCGGGTGGGCGAGCCGGACGGGCCGGGCGGCACGAACCGGCCGTCGAGCGCGCCGAGCACCCGGCCGACCTCGTCGGTGGTGCGCGCCAGCCGGGGCACCACCTCGCGGGCGGCGAAGCGCAGCACGTCGGCGGCGTCGGGGATCGCCCGGCCGGTGACCTCCGCGACGACGGCGTCGACCCGGTCGGCGCTGGCGTCGGCGTCGATACCGGTGCCGGTGCTGGTGTTCGCGTCGGCGTCGGCGGCCCAGCCGGTGGCCTCCAGGTTGGCGACGAGGCGGCGGGCCAGCCCCTCGATCAGGTCGACGGCGTCGGCGGCGGTGCCGGCGGGGCCGTCGGCCACGTCGGTCAGCTCCTTCGGCACGGCGATGCGCCGTCCCGGCTCGGCGAGCAGGGCGGCCTCGTCGAGGCCGTACGCGGCGGCGAGCGCCTGGCGCAGGCCGGGCAGGGCGCGCACCCCGCCCCACACCTGGGGGGCGCGCAGCACGGCGAGGACCAGGTTGACCCGCGCCTCGCCGGTGGGCGCGCCGCCGAGGACGTGCAGGCCGTCGCGGATCTGCACGTCCTTGACCTCGCACAGGTACCCGTCGAGGTGCAGCACGAAGTCGTCGAAGTCGTCGGCGGCGGGCATGTCGGCGGTGTGCAGGTCGTGGTGCAGCTCGGCGGCGCGCACCAGGTCCCAGATCTGCGCCCGCACCGTCGGGACCTTCGCCGGGTCGAGGGCCTGCACGGTGGCGTACTCGTCGAGGAGCTGTTCGAGTTTCGCCAGGTCGCCGTACGTCTCGGCGCGGGCCATCGGCGGCACGAGGTGGTCGACGACGACGGCGTGGGCGCGGCGCTTGGCCTGGGTGCCCTCGCCGGGGTCGTTGACGATGAACGGGTACACCAGCGGCAGGTCGCCGAGGACGGCGTCGGGGGCGCAGTCGGCGGCCAGGCCGAGGCCCTTGCCGGGCAGCCACTCCAGGGTCCCGTGCTTGCCGAGGTGCACCACGGCGTCCGCGCCGAACCCGCCGTCCGCCTCGGGCGCGGCCAGCCAGCGGTACGCGGCGAGGTAGTGGTGGCTGGGCGGCAGGTCGGGGTCGTGGTAGATGGCGATCGGGTTCTCGCCGAAGCCGCGCGGCGGCTGGATCGCCAGCAGCACGTTGCCCAGCCGCAGGCCGGCGAGCACCACGTGCCCGTCGTCGACGTACAGCTCGCCGGGGGGCTCGCCCCAGTGCTCGCGGATCCGCCCGCGCAGCCCGGCCGGGAGCGCGTCGAACCAGCGCCGGTAGCTTGCCTGCGGCACCCGGGCGTCGGCGGCGGCGAGCTGCTCGGGGGTGAGCCACTCCACGTCGTGGCCGCCGGCGGCGATCAGGGCGTGGATGAGCGCGTCCCCGTCGTCGGGCACCGGCCGGTCGCCGAGGTGGTAGCCGGCGTCGGCGAGCGCGGCGAGCAGCCGCACCGCCGAGGCGGGGGTGTCCAGGCCGACGGCGTTGCCGACCCGGGAGTGCTTCGTCGGGTAGGAGCTGAGCACGATCGCCAGCCGCTTGTCGGCGTGCGGCACGTGCCGCAGCCGGGCCTGGCGCGCGGCGATCCCGGCGACCCGGGCGGCCCGCTCGGGGTCGGGCTCGTAGACCGACAGCCCGTCGGCGTCGATCCGCTTGAACGAGAACGGCACGGTGACGATCCGGCCGTCGAACTCGGGGATGGCCACCTGCATGGCGGCGTCCAGCGGGGACAGCCCGGCGTCGCTGCCGGCCCACTGGTCGCGGGTGCTGGTGAGGCAGAGCGCCTGCACGATCGGCACGTCGAGGGCGGCGAGCGCGCCGACGTCCCAGGCGTCGTCGCCCCCGGCGGAGGCGTCGGCGGCCACCGTCCCGCCCGCGGCCAGCACGGTGACGACGAGGGCGTCGCAGCGGGCGAACAGCTCCAGCGGCCCGTCGCCGGGGGCCAGCCCGCGCAGCGAGCCGCAGAAGACCGGCAGGGGGTTCGCCCCGGCGGCGTCGACGGCGTCGGCGAGGGCGTCGACGAAGGCGGTGTTCCCGGCGAGGGCGTGCGCCCGGTAGAAGACGATCCCGACCGTCGGCCGCTCGGGCTTGACGGGCCGCTCGCCGTGGACGCCGTGCCCGGGGGTGGGCGCGGGCGGGGCGAAGCCCGCGCCGGTGAGCAGCACCGTGTCGGAGAGGAACCGGGCCAGCTCGGCGAGGTTGCCCGGCCCGCCCTCGACCAGGTACGCCAGGGCCCCGGTGGCCACCCCGGAGGCCACGGTGGACGCGGCCATCAGCTCCGCGTCGGGCACCGCCTCGCCGCCGAGGACGACCGTCGGCACCCCGGAGCCGAGCACGGCCGCGAGGCCGTCCGGCCACGCCTGCCGGCCCCCGAGCAGCCGTACGACGGCGAGGTCGACGCCGTCGAGCAGCGCCGGCACGGCGTCGGCGGCGACCCGGGCGGGGTTGGCCAGCCGGTAGCCGACGCCGCTGGCCCGGGCGGCGAGCAGGTCGGTGTCGGCGGTGGACAGCAGCAGGATGCGCACGGAGGGCTCCGGAGAGTGACGCACGGGGCGGCGGGCAGGCCGCCTGCGGGCAGGCGTGGGCGCGGGTTCAGCGGGTACGGCGGGCCTGCGGCCGGCTCACCGGCGCGGGCCGGGGCGCCGGGGGCGCAGCGTGGCGCGGTACGCGGGGCTCGGGCTCAGGTGCGGCGACGGGGCGCGGGCAGGCTGCCGCGCGCCAGCAGGCGGCGACGATGATCGTCGATGTGCGAGACGCCGTGCGTCATCGGGTCCTCCTCGGGTGTCCACGCCCTGGGGTCGCTCCGACGGCCGAAGTATCCTGGCTTCCGGATCGACGCTCTCCCCCGGCCTTCCAACCGCAGACACACGGCCGTGACTCACGAGGGGGGATCGCTCCCCGGTGACAGTGGCGGGACCGCGCCGGAATCGCACCGGCTTCCTTCACTGCCGTCAGGCCGCGAATGCTGCCACACCCGACCGCCGCCGGTCAACGCCGGACTCCCGGCCACCCCACTCCCCTAACGACATCGATGCCTGACAATTGCATCGGGAATCGGATGCGGCGAAAGCAAATGTCGTACGCCGATGGATGCGGGCCGTTCCGCGCGCATTTCCCCGCCGCCCGCCCCCGGGCTGGCTAGGCTGATTCCGATCATCGCCCGCCGGCGCGGGACGGGACTTGCCCGAAGGGAATCCGATCAGTGGCGACGCAGGTCATCGTGCTCAACGGCGGCTCCAGCTCGGGCAAGTCCGCGATCGTCCGGTGCCTCCAGCGCGTCCTGCCGCACCCGTGGATCAGTTTCGGCGTGGACGACCTGATCGACCGGCTGCCGCCGGCCCTGCTGGGCAGCCCCGCCGGGCTGAGCTTCGGCCCGCACGGCGAGGTCGACGTCGGCGGGGACTTCCTCGCCGTGCAGCACGCCTGGCTGGTCGGCATCGCCGCGATGGCGGACGCCGGGGCGCGGATCATCCTGGACGAGGTCTTCCTCGGCGGCGGCGCCTCCCAGGAGCGGCTCGGCGGCTACCTGGCCGACGTCGAGGTGCTGTGGGCCGGCGTGCGGTGTCCCCCGGCCGTCGCGGCGGCCCGGGAGATCGCCCGGGGCGACCGGGTGATCGGGATGGCGGCGGCGCAGGCCGAGACCGTGCACGAGGGGGTCCGCTACGACGTCGAGGTCGACACCGGCCGCACCGAGTCGCTCGACTGCGCCCGCGCCATCGCCGCGCACGTGCGCTGAGCGACTCGGTGCGGCGGGCCGACGGCGCCCGGGGTCAGCGCGCCCGGCGCTCCGGGTGCGCCCGGTTCCAGGCCCGCATCCGCTCCGGGTACCCGGTCCGCGCGGCCTCGTACAACGGCACGGCGTGCCGCTGGGCGATCTTCGCGGCGGCCCGCGGCGACCCGGTCCGCCGCCGGATCCACTCCCCGTCGTGGGCTATCGCCATCACGGTGGTGTCGGTCGCGGTGGTCTCCGGCTCCAGGTAGAACTCCACGCCCCGGCGGCTGCGGACGAACTCCTCCAGGGCGGCCAGGTCGTCCGGCGTCGCCTCGCGGTCGAGCTTCGTCGGGATCCCGTCGGCGACAGGTCGGCGGCGGCTGAACCAGCCCATGCCCGGCTCCTCTCCTCGGCGCGCCCTCCAGTGGAGCATCCCCGCCTGGCAGCCTGCTGGACGCGGGATGTGAGGAAGCTGACCCGGCCCGCCTCCCCGTACACTCCCCCGGTGGCGGCGTGGCGGGCGGTGGCGGCGCGGGACAACGCCGACTGGTGCGACCTGGTCGGCCGGGCCCACGGCCTCGCGGGGGCGCGCGACGCGGACGCCTGGTCGGTGCCCCGCCGTTCCCCGCAGTGGTATCCGGACGCGGTGACCCTGCGCCCCCACGTGGACGCCGCCCGGCTGCTGGCCCGGATCGATGCCGGTCCCGGCGCGTCGGTGAAGGACAGCTTCGCCGACCTGGACCTCGCCCCGCACGGCTTCCGGGTGCTCTTCGCGGCCGAGTGGATCCACCGCCCGCCAGCCGCACCGCCCGGCGCGTCGCTCGTCATGCCGCTCGTCATGCCGCTCGTCGTGCCGCCCGGGGCCGGCCCGACGGCACTGGCCCCGGTCACGTCGGCGCGAGGGCTGGCCGACTGGTCCGCCGCGCACGGCAGCGAGGTCCTGCGCCGGCCGGCGCTGCTGGCCGACCCGCGGGTCACGATCCTCGCCCGGCACGCGGCCGACGGCGCGGTCACCGCAGGCGCCGTGCTGACCGACGGAGGCCCGGCGGTCGGGGTCTCCAACGTCTTCGCCGCCGACGGCGATCTCGCCCGGGTGTGGCGGGGCGTCGTGGCCGCCTGCCCGGACCGGCCGCTGGTCGGCTACGAGTCCGGAGGCGGCCTGCCGCCGGCCGAGGAGGCGGGTTTCCGGCGGATCGGGCCGCTGCGCGTCTGGCTGCGCCCGGACCACCACCGCGGCCCGGACCCCGCCACCGGCTGACCCCGCTGCGCAACCGGCGCTAGACCGGGCGGCTGCGCGTGCCGGCCGGCGGCCGGAGCACCGGGACCAGGGCGAGGGCGGGCACCAGGAGCAGCGGCACCAACAGCAGCGCCCGCAGCGTGCCCACCTGGTCGCCGAGCAGGCCGAGCAGCGGCGGGCCGCCGAGGAAGGCCGTGTAGCCGATCACGCCGACGACGCTGACCCGGGCCGGCGCCCGGTCCTCCTCGTCGGCGGCGGCGCTGAGCCCCACCGGGAAGCCGAGCGACGCGCCCAGCCCCCACAGTGCCACGCCGAGGATCGCCACCGGCCCGTCGCCGGCCAGCACCGCGAGGCCGGCGCCCGCCGCGGCGAGCAGGATGGTGCCGAACAGCACGGGCACCCGGCCCCAGCGGTCGATCGCCACGGTTCCGGCGGTGCGCCCGATGGTCATGCCGACCACGAACACCCCGAACACGGCGGCGCCGGCCGCCTCGCTGAGCCCGTACCCGTCGACGAACGCCACGGCCAGCCAGTCGTTGGCGCTGCCCTCGGTGAACGCCATCACCAGCACCAGCAGGCCGATGAGCAGCGTGCGCGGCTCCCGCCAGGCGGCGAGCAGCGACGCGCGCCGGGCCGCGGCGGCGGCCCGCTCCCCGCCGGCCGACGCGGTGCCGGCGGCGAGGAACGTCCGGACCCCGAGCAGCGTGCCGACCAGCACCACCGCCGCGAGGACGCTCAGGTGCGCGGCGATCGGCACCCCGACCCGCGCGGCTCCGGCCCCGATCCCCGCCCCGGCCACCGAGCCGAGGCTCCAGGCCGCGTGGAACCGGGGCAGGATGGTGCGCCCCAGCCGCCGCTCGACCGTCGTACCCTCGATGTTCATCGCCACGTCGCAGGTGCCGGCGCCGTAGCCGAAGGCGAACAGGCCGACGGCGGCCCCGGGCAGGAAGCCGGCGACCCCGGCGGACGTGCCGGCGACGGCCAACCCGCCCGAGACCAGCGCGGTGCCGAGCAGCACCGCGCGGGCCGTGCCGAGGCGCTGGGCCACCAGCCCGGCCGTCGGCATGGCCAGCAGCGACCCCACCGACATCGACAACAGCAGCAGGCCGAGCCCTCCGGCGCTGAGGTCCAGCGCCTCCCGGGCGGCCGGCACCCGGGCGAACCAGGTGGCGATCGCGAGCCCGTTCAGGGCGAACACGGCCGCCACGCCGTTGCGGGCGGGCAGGACCGGGCGTTGCGCGCCGACCCGACCGGCATCCGGCTCGGCAGGCGGTGCGTCGGTGCTGCTCACGACGAGTTCCTCTCGGCTCTGCGGGCGTCGACCGCCCATTGGACACCCTGGCGCGACAGCACCGATCTTGGCCCCGCCCCTTACCGTAATCCGGACCGGCCCGCTCCCGGCAGACGCCGGGGCCGGCGTCACACGGCCGGCAGGCCGAGTGCCTCGTCGACCCGGCCGAGCACGGCGGCGTCGTCGTCCACGCCGACCCCGCGCAGCAGGTCGATCGCGGTGGCCCGCACCTGCCCCACGATCATCGCCAGCGGCAGGGGCTGGCCGGAGGCGAAGAGCCGCCCGGCGACCCGGACGGCGTCCAGCGCGGCGGCCTCGGCGCGGCCGGCGTGCGCGTCGGCGACGGCGTCGCGACCGTCGAGGTCGGCCGCGAACGCCTCCCCGGCCGCCTGCACGGCGTCGGCCAGGCAGCGGACCGCCCCGCCGAGGTCGGCCGGGACGGGGGCGGCCAGCCGGGTGAGGGTCACCCCGGCCCGGGCCAGCACCCGCACGTTGCGCACGGCGTAGTCGATCTGCCCGATGGACGCGTCGACGGTGCGCAGCCGTCCCAGGTGCCGGCGGCGGCGTACGTGCAGGGTCAGCGCCTCCCCGGCGGCGAGCACCGCGTCGCGCAGCCGCTCCACGGCCGCGTCCATGCCCCGCGCCCGGTCCAGGGCGGCCAGGGCGGCCTGCTCGTCGCGGCCGTCGAGGGCGTCGGCGACCTCGCGCAGCAGCCCGGCGAGGCCCTCGAAGGTCTGCCGGAACTCGACGACCAACGGGGCGAGCGGGCGGCGGGCGTCGACGAGCTGGCTGGCCACGAGGGCCACCGCCCCGCCGATCAGGGCGTCGACGAACCGGAACGGGATCAGCGACTCGGTCGGCGGGGCGACCACCACCAGGTAGAGGGCGGAGACGGCGGCCTGCACCACGGAGACGCCGGTCGCGCCGACCGCCACGGCGAGCACGATGGTGAGCAGGATCACCGTGAAGACCGTCCAGCTGCTGTGCGGGCCGAGGGCCTGCACCACGACGTCGGCGACGAGCACCCCGGCGGCGACGCCGAGCACCACCTC
Source organism: Micromonospora carbonacea (assembly GCF_014205165.1). Classification (NCBI taxonomy): domain Bacteria; kingdom Bacillati; phylum Actinomycetota; class Actinomycetes; order Micromonosporales; family Micromonosporaceae; genus Micromonospora; species Micromonospora carbonacea. The sequence continues at coordinate 3,584,193 of NZ_JACHMZ010000001.1, forward strand.
CACCGCCCGGCGCATCCGCTGGCCCCGGGCCTGCCCGAGGACGATGAGCGCGGCGGCCGGGGCGAAGAACGGCTGCGGGTGCCCGACCAGCCGGGTGGCCAGCACCCAGGCCACCGTGGCCGCGACCGTCCCCTCCACCACCGGCAGCCAGCCCTGCCGGGCCCGGCCGGCGGCCTCCCGGAACCAGCTCCACCGCACCATGGCCGCCTCCCCTGCCCGTCGCACCACCGCCCATGGTGCTCCGGCCCCGCCGCGCCCCGGAACCCGGGCCGGCTCCTCACGCGATCTTGCACATCGGGCCCCGACGAATGGTGCGAAAGCCCCACCGGAGGGGCCGCAAGTGCAAGATCGCGTGGGGGTGGGGTCGGTGGGGTCAGGCCACGTGGGTGAGGTGGGCCGTGATCGCGGCGGCGAGGATCTCCGGGCCGGGGCGGGCCCAGAGGTCGGCGTCGAAGACCTCCACCTCGATCGCCCCCCGGTAGCCGGCCGCGTCGACGGCGTCACGGAACCGGCGCAGGTCGACGCAGCCCTCGCCGGGCAGCGCCCGGCCCAGCAGCACGCCCGCCGGCAGCGGGGTGACCCAGTCCGCGACCTGGAACGCGGCGATCCGGTCGCCCGCGCGGGCGATCTGCCGGAACACCGTGTCGTCCCACCACAGGTGGTACGTGTCGACCACCACCCCGACCGCGCCCGGGTCGAACCGCTCGGCGATGTCGAGGGCCTGGCCGAGGGTGGAGATCACGCACCGGTCGGCGCAGAACATCGGGTGCAGCGGCTCGATGGCCAGCCGCACCCCGGCCGCCCTGGCGTGCGGCACGAGCTCGCCGATCGCGTCGGCGACCCGTTCGCGGGCGGCGTCGACGTCGCGGCTGCCGGCCGGCAGGCCCCCGGAGACCAGCACCAGCTCGCGGGTGCCGAGGGCGGCCGCCTCCTCGATCGCCCGCAGGTTCTCGTCGCGCCAGCCGTCGGCGGTGAAGAACCCGCCCCGGCACAGCGAGGTGACGGCCAGCCCCGCCTCGCGGACCAGCCGCGCGGCCCGCTCGACGCCGTATTCCCGCACCGGCTCCCGCCAGAGCCCGACGCCCGGCACGCCGGCCGCCATGCAGCCGGCGACCAGCTCCTCCAGGCCCCAGCCGGTGGCGGTGGCCTGGTTGAACGAGAACCGGGCCAGCCGGTCGCCGAGGCGGTCGCCCGCCGGGCCGCCGGCGGCGGTCGCTGCCGGCCCGCCGGCCGCACGCGTCGCCGCCCCACCCACCCCGGCCGCCGCCGGCCCGCCGGCCGCGCCGACCGCGCCGGGCACCGCCGGCCCGGCGGTCGTGCGCGCCGGCGCCCCGGGCGCCGTGGCCGCCTCCGGCCCGTCCACGGCGGTCACTGGGCCACCCCGGCGACCGTGAAGTAGGCCCGGGCCCGCGCGGCGGCCAGCTCGGCGTCGGGCAGCAGCCCGGCCGCGTCGGCCAGGACGAGCAGCCGGGCCAGGTGGGCCGGCGACCGGCCCGCCTGCTGGCCGCCGACCATGGTGAAGTGGTCCTGGTGGCCGGTCAGCCAGGCCAGGAACACGATGCCGGTCTTGTAGTGCCAGGTCGGGGCCGCGAACAGGTGCCGGGCCAGCGGCACGGTGGGGGCGAAGACCTCGTCGTACGTCGCGAGGTCGCCGGCGTCGAGGGCGGCCAGCGCGGCGGCGGCGGCCGGCGCGATGGCGGCGAACACCCCGAGCAGCGCGTCGGAGTGACCCGCCGCGTCGCCCCGGATCAGCTCCGGATAGTGGAAGTCGTCGCCGGTGTAGAGGCGGACCCCGGCGGGCAGCCGGCGGCGCAGGGCGACCTCCCGGTCGGCGTCGAGCAGCGACACCTTGATCCCGTCGACCTTCTCGGCGTGGTCGGAGATCAGATCGAGCACGGCGTCGGCGGCGAGGTCCAGGTCGGCCGAGCCCCAGTAGCCGGCCAGCGCCGGGTCGAACATGTCGCCGAGCCAGTGCAGCACGACCGGCTGGTCGGAGGCGGTCAGCAGGTGGGCGTACACCTGCTGGTAGTCCTCGGGGCCGCGGGCGGCGGCGGCGAGGTGCCGGCTGCACATCAGCACCGGTCGGGCCCCCGCAGAGAGCACCTCGGCGAGCTGCTCGGCGTAGGCGTCGCGGATCTGCGCGATGCTGGCCGGGCCGACGGGAAGCTGGTCGGTGGCGACCCCGGCGACGATCCGGCCGCCGGCCGCGCGGGCCTCGGCGGCGCTGCGCCGGATCAGCTCGCGGGTCGCCGGGTAGTCCAGGCCCATGCCGCGCTGCGCGGTGTCCATCGCCTCGGCGACCCCGAGCCCGTACGACCAGAGGTGCCGCCGGAAGGCGAGGGTGCGGTCCCAGTCGACGGCGGCCGGCGCGCCGGGGACGTTCTCGGCGCGCGGGTCGGCCACCACGTGCGCGGCGGCGTACGCGATCCGGGTGGTCGCCGGGGCGGCCGGGCGGGGGAAGCCGCCGCTGCCGGTGAGCCGGTGCCGGGTGCCGTCGGGCAGGACGACCCCGCCGCTCATCGGTCCAGCTCCGGGATCTCGATGCGGCGGTGCTCGCGGGCGGAGCGCAGGCCCAGCTCGGCGAGCTGCACGCCGCGCGCGCCGGCCATGAAGTCCCACGGGAACGGCTCGCCGGCCACCACGTGCCGCAGGAACGCCTCCCACTGCACCTTGAAGCCGTTGTCGAACTCGTCGTTGTCCGGCACCTCGCTCCACTGTGACCGGAAGCTCTCGCCGGAGGGCAGGTCCGGGTTCCACACCGGCTTCGGGGTGACCGAGCGGTGCTGCACGCGGCAGTTGCGCAGCCCGGCGACGGCGCTGCCCTCGGTGCCGTCGACCTGGAACTCGACCAGCTCGTCGCGGTGCACCCGGACGGCCCACGAGGAGTTGAGCTGGGCGATGATCCCGCCTTCGAGCTCGAAGATGCCGTACGCGGCGTCGTCGGCGGTGGCCGGGTAGGCGCGCCCGGCCTCGTCGACGCGGCGCGGGATGTGGGTGGCGTTGACGCAGGTGACCGCGCGCACCGGGGCGAACAGCTCCGCCAGCACGTAGTGCCAGTGCGGGAACATGTCCATCACGATGCCGCCGCCGTCCTCGGCGCGGTAGTTCCAGGACGGGCGCTGGGCGGGCTGCCAGTCGCCCTCGAAGACCCAGTAGCCGAACTCGCCGCGCACGGACAGGATGCGGCCGAAGAACCCGCCGTCGACGAGGCGCTTGAGCTTGCGCAGCCCGGGCAGGAACAGCTTGTCCTGCACCACGCCGGTGCGGATGCCGGCGGCGTCGGCGGCGCGGGCCAGCTCGACGGCGGCGGCGCTGTCCTCGGCGAGGGGCTTCTCGGTGTAGATGTGCTTGCCGGCGTCGATGGCCTGGCGGACGGCCTTCTCCCGCTGCTGGGTGAGCTGGGCGTCGAAGTAGACGTCGACGTCGTCGCGGGCGAGGGCGGCGGTGAGGTCGGTCGTCCAGTCGGTGAGCCCGTGCCGCTCGGCGATGTCGCGCAGCCGGCTCTCGTTGCGCCCCACCAGGATCAGCTCGGGCCAGATGCGGGTGCCGTCGGCCAGCGGCACCCCGCCCTGCTCCCGGATGGCCAACAGCGAACGGACGAGGTGCTGGCGGTAGCCCATCCGGCCGGTGACGCCATTGACGATGATCCCTATCGGCCTACGGCTCATGATTCTCTTCCCTCTCTTCGGGCGGCCGGCACCCGCCCGACGGGCACACGCGGCCAATCCGCCAGGCAAGCGCTTTCCTGGGAGCGTAGGGGCCGCCGCCCCGCAGGGCAAGGGCTTTCGGATGCGACTGCGGTAACCTGTCCGCGACCGCGCGGGGTCCGGCCGCGCGGGCGGACCACGAGGGGCGGCGGATGGCGACGCTGGCCGATGTGGCGCGGCGGGCGGGCGTCTCCCCCGCCACGGCGTCACGGGTGATCAACGGCAGCAGCAAACCGGTCGCCGACGAGCTGCGCGAACGCGTGCTGCGCGCCGTCGCCGACCTGCGGTACGTGCCGAACGCGCACGCCCAGTTGCTGGCCCGGCCGCAACGCAGCGTGGTCGGCGTCGTCGTCCACGACGTCTCCGACCCCTACTTCGCCGAGGTGACCCGGGGACTGCAACGGGTCGCCACCGAACGGGGCCGGCTGCTGATCATCTGCAACAGCTACCGCGACCCCGTCCGCGAGCTGGACTACGTGGAGCTGCTGCGCGGCCAGCAGGTCGCCGCGATCGTGCTGGCCGGGTCCGGCTACCACGACGCCGCGTTCACCACGACGCTCAACGAAAAGCTCGCCGCGTACGAGGCGACGGGCGGGCGGGTCGCGGTGATCGGCCGGCACGACCACTTCGGCGACGCGGTGATGCCGGCCAACACGACCGGCGGCGAGCTGATCGGCCGGGAGCTGCTGCGCCTCGGGCACCGGCGGGTCGGTGTCGTCGCCGGGCCCCGGGTGCTCACCACCATCACCGACCGGCTGACCGGGCTACGACGGACCCTCGCCGAGCAGGGCGTCGAGCTGCCCGACGACCGCATCCGGTACGCCGACTTCGACCGCGACGGCGGGGCCCGGGCCGCGGCCGAGCTGCTGGACGCCAGCCCCGCGCCCACCGCGATCGTGGCGTTGAACGACTCGATGGCCGTCGGCGCGCTCGCCCTGCTGCGGGAGCGCGGCGTGCGGGTGCCCGAGGACGTCTCCGTCCTCGGCTTCGACGACATGCCGATCGCCGCCGACGTCACCCCCGCGCTGACCACGGTGCGGCTCCCCCTGGTCGAGATGGGGGTGCGGGCGATGACCCTCGCCCTCGACCCGGCCAGCGGCAGCCCCCGCGTCGAGACGCTGCCGGCGGAGCTGGTGCGCCGGGGCAGCACCGGCCCGGCCCCCGCCTGACCCGGCCCCGGCGCGGCCGGCGGGCCGGGCGGGGCTCGGGCCCGGCCGCCAGGTCGGCGACATCGCGCGATCAACTCGCCGGGATACCGCCATGTCGCCGACATAGAGTCGATCACCCCGCCCCGCCCCGCACGCACCCCGCCCCGCACGCCCCGCCCCGCACACCCCCGGGCGGTCAGGCCGTGCCGGGCGGTCAGGCCATCCGGTCGCCCCGGGCCAGCTCCGCGAGGCGGTCGATCTGGGCGGGATCGGACAGGGCCGACCCGACCGCCACCACCTTGACGCCGGCCGCCAGGAAGTCGGCCGCGTTGCCGGCGTCGATGCCGCCGGTGGCGACGAAGCGCAGCTCGGGCAGCGGCCCGGCGACGGCCTTGAACCACTGCGGCCCGAGGCTCACCGCCGGGAACGCCTTGAGCCAGGTCAGCCCGTGGTCGCGGGCGCGCTGCGCCTCGGTCGGGGTGGCCACGCCGGGCAGGTGCGGAATCCCGTAGGTCAGGGCCACGTCGGCCACCGCGAGGTCGAGCCCGGGGGCGACGGTGAACGCCGCGCCGGCCGACGCGGACTGCCGGACCTGCGCCGGGGTGAAGACGGTGCCCGCCCCGACGATCCGGTCCCGTTCCCGCCCCGCCTCCACGGCCGCGCGCAGCGCGGTCACCGCCTCGGGGGTGCGTACCGGCACCTCCACGACGTCGATGCCGAGGTCCCAGGCCCGGTTGGCGAGCCGGACCGTCTCCTGCGGCGGCAGGTCACGCAGGATCACCATGACCCGCGCCCCGGCGAAGATCGGTGTGAAGTCGTGCGCCGTCACCGGCTGCCCCTTCCGTCTCCGGGGCCGGCCGCGCCGGTCCCCACGTGTGCGCTCCCGTCATCGGCGGCGGCCGTCCCGCCACCGCCGACCGGTCCATCAGCCGATCCGCCGGTCAGGCCGTGGAGCAGGCCGGCCGCGACCGGGTCGAGCGCCGCCCACCGGTCGGCGGGCAGGGCCACGACCCCGTCGAGGTCCCGCCGCCGCGGCGGGGGCGCGCAGTCCCCGGGCACCGCGAGGGCCCGGACCGCGACGACGTGGCCGCAGCGCAGCGCGGCCGCCTGGTCCAGCCCGCGCAGCACCGCGGAGAGGTAGCCTGCGGCGAACGCGTCGCCCGCGCCGACCGGCTCGACCACCGGCGCGCGCAGCGCCGGCACGAACACCGCCGGTCCGGTGCGCGGCAGCGCCGTCGCGCCGACGGCCCCGTCCTTCACGACGACCGTCGCGGGGCGGGGCAGCAGCCGGCGTACCGCCTGTGGGTCGGCGGCGCCCCACAGCCGCTCGGCCTCGTCGAGCCCGACGAGGACGATGTCGGCCCGGTCGGCGAGGTCGCGCAGCACGTCGGCGGCCCGGTCGGCGGACCAGAGCCGGGGCCGGTGGTTGACGTCGAAGCTGACCAGCGCGTCGCCCAGCGGCCGGTCGTCGACCGCGTGCGCCACGAGGGCGCGGCAGGACTCCGACAGCACCGGCGTGATGCCGGACAGGTGCAGCAGCCGCGCGCCGGCCAGGCGCGGGTCGTCCAGCGCGCCGGGGCCGAGCCGGGACGCCGCCGAGCCGGCCCGGTAGTAGTGCACGCCGGTGGCCTCCGGCCGGGGGTCCTTGAAGTAGACGCCGGTCGGCGCGTGCGGGTCGAGCGCCACCGAGTCGACGTCGACGCCCCCGCCCGCGACCTCGTGCAGCACCATCCGCCCGAACGGGTCGTCGCCGACCCGGCTGACCCAGGCCACCCGGTGACCGAGGCCGGCCAGGCCGATCGCCAGGTTGGACTCGGCGCCGCCGACGCCGAGCCGGAGCCGGTCGGCGCGGTCCAGGGGCGCGGCGTCCGCCGGCGACATGACCACCATGGTCTCGCCGACGGCGACCACCTCGGGGCCGGGCGCGCCGGTCACGCGCGTTCCGTCGGGGTGGCGGCGAGGGCGGCGGCCGTGTCGCGGTCGAGGGCCCCGTCGGCCACGACGACGCCGTGCCGGCCGTGCCGGCTGCCGCCGGCGGGCACCACGGCCGGGGTCTCGAAGGCGAACGCCACGCAGACCCCCGGGTACATCGCCGTCCGGACGAACCACCGGTCGCCGGGCCCCAGGCCCGTGAAGACCAGGGTGTACGCGCCGCCGCCCGGCCCGGTGCCGGTCAGCGCGACCCACGGCTCGGCGCTGCCGTTGACGTGTTCCTCCCCGTCGGCGGAGGCGGTGAAGGCGTGCGGCGGCTCGGCGGCGACCGCCCGCCAGAAGAACCCGCCGTACCCGGCGCCGCCGGGGCGGCCGTTGGTGGCGGGGCTGCCGAGGGGGACGTCCCGGTCGGCGGGGGCGGTCAGGGCGTAGCGCAGGTCCAGCCGCCAGGCGTCGGGGCGGCCGGGCACCGGCGCGGCGGCCAGGCGGCGGCGCTCGGTGAGCAGCACCGCGCCGGCCGGGTCGCGCCACTGGAGCCGGTGGGCCAGCGCGTCGTCGGCGCGTTCGTCCCATCCGGTGTGGACGATCCGGCCGTGGTCGTCGCGCCAGGTGTAACCGGCGTCGCGCACGTAGGTGCGCCCGCCCCAGAGGTTGGTGCCGGCGACGTCCTGCACGGCCAGGGACGCGCCGAGGTGCCAGACGTGGTCGGCGGGCAGCTCGTCGGTGACCACCGTCCCGCCCAGCGTCCGCACCGGGTGCAGGTAGGGGCGGGGGCCGTGCGTGGGGTCGAGGTCGGGGGCGAGCACGTAGCGGGCCACCTCGACGCCGCCGACGCGCAGCCGGGGGTCGTCGGGGCTGCCGGGGCCGGCGTCGTCGGCGCGGGGGCGGGGGCGTTGGTCGGTCACGAGGGCTCCACGGCGACGGCGGGGCGGCGGGCGACCGCGTGCAGGGCCGCCAGAGCGTATCCGGCGAGGATCGGCAGCGCGACCGGGATGACCAGCGCGGTCAGGACGCCGGCCACGCAGCACACGCCGCCGGCCGCCGCCCAGCCGCCCGGGCGGGCCAGGCAGGAGCGGGCGGCGGACCGGGCCGCGGCCCGCCAGCCCCGTCCGCCGGCCCGCCCGACCTCGACGACGACGAGGCCGGCGTAGCCGGCCAGGGCCGCGGTGACGACGCCGGTGACCAGCAGGGCGGGTGCCCCGCCGGGGACCCGGCCGGTGGCCAGCGCGGCCAGGTCCGCCCCGAGCAGGGCCGCGCCGGCCAGCGCGGCGAGGGTGACCGGCACGCCGGCCGGCAGCCCCCGCACGTACCGGCGCAGCGTGGTCCGCGCGTCGGGCCAGCCGCCGTCGGTGACCCGGTCGTGCACGGCGGCGCTGGCGGCGGCGAGCGCGGCGCCGGCGGTGACCACCGGCAGCGCGCCCACCACCAGCGCGAACCCGACCAGGGCCAGGTCGGCGGCGTCGCGGAGCACGTCCCGCCAGTCCCGGCGGGCCGGCGCGTCCTGCGGCACGGCGCTCATCCCTTGAGGCCGCTGGTGTTGATGCCCTCGACGAGCATCCGCTGGAAGGCCAGGAAGAACAGGAACACCGGCAGCAGGGACAGCACCGACATGGCGAACATCGGGCCGACCGCGCTCTGGCTGGTCGAGTCGATGAACAGGGTCAGCGCCACCGGCACCGTGTAGTCCTCCAGGCTGGACAGGAAGACCAGCTGCCGGAAGAAGTCGTTCCACGTCCAGATGAACGAGAAGATCGCGGTGGTGACCAGCGCGGGGCGGCTCAGCGGCAGGATGACGTGCCGGAAGATGCCGAACGCGCTGGCCCCGTCGATCTTCGCGGCCTCGTCCAGCTCGCGCGGGATGCCCCGCATGAACTGCACCATCAGGAAGACGAAGAACGCCTCGGTCGCCAGGAACTGCGGGATCAGCAGCGGCAGGTACGGCCACTCGCCGCCGACCAGCCCGAGGCTGCGGAACAGGATGTACTGCGGCACGATCAGCACGTGCCCCGGCAGGAGCAGGGTGCCGATCATGATCGCGAACCACATCCCGCGCAGCCGGAACCGTAGGCGGGCGAAGGCGTACGCGGCGAGCAGGCAGGAGACCGCGTTGCCGACGACGGTCAGCAGGCTGACCATCGCGCTGTTGAGGAAGAACCGGCCGAAGCTGAGGTCGAAGTTGGTCCACCCGTCGACGTAGTTGCCGGGGGTGAACTCCTTCGGCAGCAGGCCGATGTTGCTGACGATCTCCTGCTGGCTCTTGACCGAGGTGCCGATCATCCAGAACAGCGGGTAGAGCACGACCACCACGATCGCGATCAGGACGAGCAGGCGGACGGCCTGCCCCCGTCCGGCGCGCGGGCGGCGCGGCCCGGTCACCGGCGGTTCCGCGGTAGCCGTCGTCACCGGTCCTCCCCGTCGGAGTAGTGCACCCAGAAGCGTCCGGTGCTGAAGAAGACCGCCGTGATGACGCCGATGGCGATCAGGAAGACCCAGGCCATCGCCGAGGCGTAACCCATCTCCAGGTCGGTGAAGCCCTTGATGTAGAGGTTCAGCGTGTACATCAGCGTGGAGTCGACCGGGCCACCGGTGCCGTTGCTGAGCACGAAGGCAGCGGTGAAGCCCTGGAAGCCGTTGATGGTCTCCAGCACCAGGTTGAAGAAGATGACCGGGGAGAGCATCGGCAGGGTGACGGCGCGGAACTGCCGCCACCTGCCGGCCCCGTCCACGGACGCGGCCTCGTACAGCTCGGTCGGCACCTGCTTGAGCCCGGCCAGGAAGATCACCATGGGCGCGCCGAACTGCCAGATGGCGAGCACCATCAGCGTCTCCAGGGCCCAGTCCGGGTCGTTGACCCAGGGTTTGCCCTCGATGCCGAACAGGGCCAGCATCGAGTTGAACGCGCCGTCGCGGTTGAACATGTTGACCCAGACGATGGCCAGCGCGACGCTGCCGCCGAGCAGCGACGGCAGGTAGAACAGGCTGCGGAACAGCCCGACCCCGCGCCAGGCCCGGTTGAGCAGCAGCGCCACGCCGAGCGCGGCGGCCAGCTTCAGCGGCACCGCCACCAGGGCGAAGGTCAGGGTCACCCGCACCGCGTGCCAGTACGAGGGGTCGCTGGTGAACATCCGCTCGTAGTTGGCGAGGCCCACCCACTCGACCTCGGAGAACGGGGTGAGGATGTCGTAGTTGGTGAAGCTGAGGTAGAGGGACAAGAGCATGGGAATCGCCGTGATGGCCATCAGTCCGACGAGCCAGGGCGAGAGGAAGACGTACCCCGCGAGACCTTCGCTTTGCCGGATCCGCCCGCCCGCGCCGTGGCGGGCGCGGGCGGATCCGGTGCCGCGTCGGGTCGGGTCGGGCACCGTGGTCAGGGCCACGAGCCGGCTCCTTTCCGAGCGTGTGCGGCGGTTCAGGCGATGGCGGACTTGCAGGCGTCCATGAACAGGGCCGCCGCGGCGGCCGGGGCGAGCCGGCCGTACTGCGCCTCCTCGGCCGCCTTGATGAGCTCGGCGCGGACCTTGCTGTGGCCCTTGATCGGCACCTGCGGCGACTGGCCGAACTTCTGGGCCAGCTCGGTCTCGACCGCGATGGACTGCTTCATCGCGGGGTCGGTGGTGTCGTCGCTGACGACGCGGCGCAGGTCCAGGTTGGACGGCAGCCCCCGGTCGGTGCCGAGGATCTTGACGGCCTCCGGGTCGTTGGCGAGGAAGTTGAGCACGTCGACGGCGATGTCCTTGTGCTTGCTGCCCTTGAACACCGACCAGTACATCGCGGCGCGGGCCCACTGGGCGCTCGGGTCACCCGGGTAGGCGACCACGCCCAGCTCGTCCTTGGTGTTCTTCTTCAGCTCCGGCATCTGGTTGACCCAGACCCAGGAGGTGCCGGCCTTGCCGGTGACCACGAGCTGCTTGGTGATGTCGGTGGCGTTGCCCTCGTGGATCACGTCCGGGGTCGGGGTCGCGCCCCGGTCGCGGGCCCCCTTCCACAGCTCGAACCACTTCGTGACGTCCTCGACGGTGAAGCCGAGCTCCGTGCCCTTGTACATGTCCTTGCCCTGCTGGCGTAGCCACACCCAGAACGCCTTGTAGTCGGCGCTGGGGTCCATGGTGCCGGGGACCTTGGCCTTCTTCGCCACCTGCTCGGCCCAGGCGATGTGCTCCTCCCAGGTCATGCCGGTGGTCGGCTCCGGGAGGCCGTTCTTGGTGAGCAGGGTCTTGTTGTAGACGAGGCCCTGGGTGTTCTCGCCGGCGGCCAGGCCGGCGAGCTTGCCGTCGACCACGCCGTACTGCCACAGGCTCTTGGGGAACTTCGACACGTCGAGCTTGCCGGAGTCGGAGTAGCTGGTCAGGTCGAGGGTGGTGTTGCGGGCCGCGTACTCGGCGAGGTAGTTGTCGTCGATCTGGAAGATGTCCGGCGGGTTGCCGCCGGCGGTGAGGGTGGCCAGCTTGTCGAAGTAGCCCTGGTTGGCCTGCCAGGTCTTCTCGAACGTGACGTTCGGGTTCTTCTTGGTGTAGAGGGCGAGGGCGTCCTCGGTCAGCTTGGCCCGGGCTTCGCCGCCCCACCAGAAGATGGAGAGCTTGATCTTGCCGTCGTCGCCGGCGGAGTCGTCGCCGCAGGCGGCGGCGCCGAGGACCAGCGGCGCGGCCACGGCGAGGGCGACGAGCCCGCGCAGCAGCCTACGGCGGGGGGTACGGTGGGAACGCCCGGCGGGTGCGCCGGCGGTGGGGGGTGTGGCGGGGTGCATGTGCGCTCACTCCTCGGCGTTAGGAGGCGACAGCGCCACCGGTGGCCGCCCTCGGGCGGCCCGGGTCCGCAGTGCGATGCGGATCCGGGCCGACACGGACGGCGTCGGGGCTACCGGTCCCAGGAGCGGGTCCGGTGGAGTCGCGGATGACCAACTCGGTCTGGAGCATTACCTGTGCGGTGGTGCGACGGGCGCCGACTGCCGTGCCCCTGCCGACGCCCCGGGGTCCCCGCGGCGCGTCGGTGTCCTGTTGCAGCAGCATGTCGACGGCCGTCCGGCCGGCGGCCGCGGTAGGCGTGGCCACCGTCGTCAACTTGGGCCGGGTGAGCCGGCTCAGGGCGATGTCGTCGATGCCGACGACGCTGACGTCCTGCGGCACCCGGACCCCGAGGGCGTCGAGGCCCTCGATCAGCCCGATCGCCATCAGGTCGTTGTAGGCGAGCACGGCGGTGACGCCGCTGCGCTGGACGTGTTCGGCCAGCGCGAGGCCGCCGTGCTCGGTGGGCGGGTTGGGGCCGAGGACGGTCAGCTCCGCGCCGCCGGCCCGGGCCGCGGCGGCGGCCGAGCGGCGGATCTCCCGGCTGGTCCACGAGCCGCGCGGCCCGCTGAGCAGGCCGATCGCGGTGTGCCCGAGGCCGACCAGGTGCTCGATGGCCGAGCGGGCGCCCTGGCCGACGTCCATCATCACGCAGGGCAGGCCGGTCACCTGGCGGTTTATCACCACCAGCGGGACCTCGCGGCTGAGCTGCTCGATGAGGCTGTTGCTCATCCGGGGGCTGCACAGCAGCACCCCGTCGACCTGCTTGGCCAGGGCGTGGACCAGTTCCTCCTCGGCCGTCGGGTCCTCGTTGGTGTCCGCGACGAAGATGTGGTAGTCGCGGTGCCGGGCCTGCCCCTCCGCCGCCTTGATCAGCGGCGGGAAGAACGGGTTGGCGATGTCGGCGATGATCAGGCCGATGTTGTGGGTGCGACCGGTGATCAGGGCCCGCGCGGCGCGGTTGGGCCGGTAGCCCAGGTCCTCCGCGCAGGCCAGCACCCGGACCCGGGTCTCCGGGTTGACCAGGTGCGGTGCGGAGAACGTGCGGGATACCGTCGAGATGTGCACGCCGGAGGCCCGTGCGACGTCCCTGATGGTGACTGGCACGGCGGCCCTTTCGTCCGGTGTGGCTGCGGTCACGTGGGGTGCCGCCAATTAATGCAAACGGTTGCTCCAGTGTCAACGCTCGAAGGTTACGACCAGGTTTCGAACGGGCACGCATCATGCGTTCGTATGGTGCGAAAGTAGGACGAGGCACGCGGATTTTGTTTCCGTCGTTGACTCGCTGCGATCGATCGTGGTTTCTTCACTGCAAACCTTTGCAGCCAGCCAGGAGGCCCACGCGATGTCTTCCAGAACCGGCGGACGGACCCGGCACGCCGTGGTGGGCACCGGGGCCCGGGCCGAGATGTTCGTCCGGGCGCTGGTGCGCGACCACGCCGACACCGCCGAGCTGGTCGCGTTCGCCGACGTCAACCAGGCCCGGATGGACGCGCACAACCGGTGGCTCGGCGAGCTGGGCCACCCGCCGGTGCCGACGTACCGCGCCGACGAGTTCGCCGCGATGCTGGCCAAGGAGCGGGTCGACACGGTCCTGGTCACCACCGTGGACGCCACCCACGACGAGTACATCGTCGCGGCCCTGCACGCCGGCTGCGACGTGGTCTCGGAGAAGCCGATGACCGTCGACGCGCCGCGCTGCCGGCGCATCCTGGACGCGGTCGCCGAGACCGGCCGGCACGTCACCGTCGCGTTCAACTACCGCTACAACCCCCTGCACGAGCAGCTGCGCCGGCTGCTCGCCGACGGCGCGGTGGGCGAGATCGGGTCGGTGCACTTCGAGTGGCTGCTCGACGTGCGGCACGGCGCGGACTACTTCCGGCGCTGGCACCGCGACAAGGCCAACTCCGGCGGGCTGATGGTGCACAAGGCCAGCCACCACTTCGACCTGGTCAACTGGTGGCTCGACGCCACGCCGGTCGAGGTCTACGCCGCCGGCCGGCTGTTCTTCTACGGCGACGCCGGCCGCCGGCACGGCTACGCCCGCGACTACGAGCGCGCGCACGACGCCCCGGCCGCCGCCGACGACCCGTTCGCGCTGCGGATGGCCGAGCACCCCCGGCTGCGGGAGCTGTACCTCGACGCCGAGGACGAGGACGGTTACCACCGCGACCAGAACGTCTTCGCCCCCGGCGTCACCATCGAGGACGACATGGCCGTGCTGGCCCGCTACTCCACCGGCGCGACGATGACCTACCACCTCACCGCGTACGCCCCCTGGGAGGGCTACCGGGTGATGGTCAACGGCAGCCGGGGCCGCCTCGAACTGGAGGTCGTGGAGAGCGAGTTCGTCAGCCCGCAGGCCGCCGGCGCGCTCAAGGGCGCGGCGCTGCACGGCACCGAGGCCGCCGCCGAGGGCGGCTCGGCCACGCTCACGCTGCGCCCCTACTGGCAGCCGCCGCGGCGCATCGAGGTCGAGGGCTACACCCGGCAGGGCCACGGCGGCGCGGACGCCCGGATGACCCGGGTGCTCTTCGGCGGCGCGACGGACCCGCTGCGCCGGGCGGCCACCGCCCGCGACGGGGCCCTCGCGCTGCTCACCGGCCTGGCCGCCAACCGGTCCTTCGAGACCGGCCAGGCCGTCCGGGTGGCCGACCTGCTCTCCCTGCCCTGACCGACCGCGCCCCGGGCGCGCCGCCGTCGCGGCCCGCCCCGGCGGGGCCGGCCGGCGCTGCCCGGCCCCGCCGGCCCGTCCCCGCACCATCGACCGCATCCGAGGAGCCATCCGACGTGCCGACCACCTCCCGACCCGACCTGCTCCTCCCCGCCGACCCGGGCCTGCGCGCCCTGGCCCGGCAGCTGTACGCGCTGGCGGCGGAGCAACCGATCATCTCCCCGCACGGGCACGTCGACCCGGCCCTGCTGGCCGAGGACCAGCCCTTCCCGGACCCGTCCCGGCTGATCATCGTGCCCGACCACTACCTGACCCGGATGCTGCTCAGCCAGGGCGTGCCCCCGGCCGAGCTGGGCGTCCCGACGGTGGACGGCAGCCCGGTGGAGACCGACGGCCGGAAGATCTGGCGGCGCTTCGTCGACGGCTGGCACCTGTTCCGGGGCACCCCGTCGCGGCTGTGGCTGGAGCAGACCCTCACCGAGGTCTTCGGGGTCGACACCCCGCTGTCCCCCGCCACCGCCGACGCCGTGTACGACGAGGTCGCGGCCCGCCTCGCCGAGCCCGCGTTCCGGCCCCGGGCCCTGTTCGACCGGTTCCGCATCGAGGTGCTGGCCACCACCGAGTCGCCCCTGGACGACCTGGCCCAGCACGCGAAGCTCGCCGCCGACGGCTGGGGCGGCCCCGGCGGCAAGGTGGTCACCACGTTCCGCCCGGACAACGTGGTCGACATGGAGTTCGACAACTGGGCCGGCAACGTCGAGCGGCTCGGTGCGGTCGCCGGGGAGGACACCGGCACGTACGCCGGCTTCCTGGCCGCCCTGCGGCGACGCCGGGAGGCGTTCATCGCCGCCGGCGCGACCTGCTCCGACCACGGCCACCCGACCGCGCAGACCCTGGACCTCGACGCCCGGGAGGCCGCGGCGCTGTTCGAGCGGGGCCTGCGCGGCACGGCCGACGCCGCCGACGCGGAGGCGTTCCGGGCGCACATGCTGCTGGAGTTCGCCCGGATGTCGCTCGACGACGGCCTGGTGATGCAGCTGCACCCCGGCTCGGTGCGCAACCACAACCGCTGGCTGTACGCCCGGCACGGCCGCGACGTCGGCGGCGACATCCCGCAGGCCACCGAGTACCTGCACGCGCTCACCCCGCTGCTGGACGCCCACGGCAACGACCCCCGGCTGCGGGTGGTGGTCTACACCCTCGACGAGTACACCTTCACCCGGGAGCTGGCCCCCCTCGCCGGCGGCTACGCGGCCCTCTACCTCGGCGCGCCCTGGTGGTTCCTGGACTCCCCCGAGGTGCTGCGCCGGTTCCGGGAGGCGGTCACCGAGACCGCCGGCTTCTACAACACGGCCGGGTTCGTCGACGACACCCGGGCGTTCTGCTCCATCCCGGTGCGGCACGACGTGGCCCGCCGGGTCGACGCCGGCTTCCTCGCCCGGCTGGTCGCCGAGCACCGGCTGACCGAGGACGAGGCCGCCGAGACGATCGTCGACCTCGCCTACCGCCTGCCCAAGAGGGTCTACAAGATCGGGGAACAGCTGTGAGTGTCAGGATCACCTCCGTCGACGTGCACGACGTGCGCTTCCCGACCGCGGCGGCCGGCGACGGCTCGGACGCGATCAACAAGGGCGACTACTCGGCGACGTACGTCGAGCTGGGCACCGACGCCGGGGTGGTCGGCGCGGGCTTCACCTTCACCAACGGGCGGGGCAACGAGATCACCTGCGCCGCCGTGCGGGCCCTGGCCCACCACGTGCGGGGCCGTACGGTCGAGGAGATCGTCGCCGAGCCGGTGACGTTCTGGCGCTCGCTCAGCGCCGACGTGCAGCTGCGCTGGCTGGGCCCGGAGAAGGGCGTCATCCACATGGCGACCGGCGCGCTGGTCAACGCCGTGTGGGACCTGCGGGCCAAGCTCGCCGGCAAGCCGATGTGGCGGTTCCTCGCCGAGCTGCCCACCGAGGAGCTCGTGGCCAGCATCGACTTCCACCACATCACCGACGCCCTCACCCCCGACGAGGCGGCGACCATCCTCGACAAGGGCCGCGACGGAATGGCCGACCGGGTCGCCCTGCTGGAGCGCGACGGCTTCCCCTCGTACACCACCTCGGTCGGGTGGCTCGGCTACCCCGACGAGAAGGTCCGGGCGCTGACCCGGGAGGCGTACGCGGCGGGCTGGCGGGCGATGAAGATGAAGGTCGGCGGCCCGCCGGCCGACGACCTGCGCCGGGCGCGGATCATCCGCGCCGAGATCGGCCCGGACGCGCTGCTGATGATGGACGCCAACCAGGTGTGGGACGTCGACGAGGCGATCACCAACATGACGGCGCTGGCGGAGGTCGACCCGTACTGGATCGAGGAGCCGACGCACGCCGACGACATCCTCGGCCACGCCCGGATCGCCCGCGCGGTGACCGAGCTGACCGGCGGCCGGTGCCGGGTCGCCACCGGCGAGGTGGCCGCCAACCGGGTGATCTTCAAGCAGCTGCTCCAGGCCGAGGCGATCGGCGTCATGCAGATCGACGCCTGCCGCGTCGGCGGGGTCAACGAGGTGCTCGCGGAGATCGTCATGGCGGCGAAGTTCGGCGTGCCGATCTGCCCGCACGCCGGCGGCGTCGGCCTCTGCGAGTACGTGCAGCACCTGGCCGTCTTCGACTTCCTGCGCGTCGGCGCCAGCCTCGACGGCCGGATGGTCGAGTACGTCGACCACCTGCACGAGCACTTCGTCGACCCGGTCCGCACCCGGGACGGGCGCTACCTGCTGCCCACCGCGCCCGGCTACAGCGCCACCATGCGCCCCGGGTCGATCGCCGAGTTCCGCTTCCCGGACGGCCCGGCATGGCGGTGACCGTGGGCGCGTCCCGCCTCGGGCTGGCCGCGCTGCGCCGGCTGCCCGAGGCCAGCCGGCCGCTGCTGCGCCCCGGCACCGTGCCGGCCGGCATCGTGCACCTGGGCCTCGGCGCGTTTCACCGCGCCCACCAGGCCGTCTACACGGAGGAGGCGGTCGGCGCTGCCGGCGGCGACTGGGGCATCGTCGGCGTCGCCCCGCGCAGCACCGACCTCGTCGAGGCGCTCGCCGCGCAGGACAACCTGTTCAGCGTGACCAGCATGTCCGCCGCCGGCGACAGCACCCGGGTGATCGGGGCCCTGGCCGGGGTCCGGCACGCGGCGAGCGACCCGGACGCCGTGGTCGCGCTGCTGGCCGACCCGGCGATCCGGGTGGTCACCCTGACCGTGACGGAGAAGGCCTACCAGCTCGACCCGGTGACCGGGCGGCTGCGCCCCGACCCGGCGCTCGCCGCCGACCTGGCCGGCGACGCGCCGCCGACGACGGTGCCCGGCCTGCTGGTGCGCGGGCTGGCCGCCCGGGCGGCGACCGACGCCGGGCCGGTCGCGCTGGTCAGCTGCGACAACCTGCCCGCCAACGGGGCCCGGCTGCGCGGGCTGGTCGAGCAGGCGCTGGCCCGCTCCGGCGCGTCCGACCGGGTGCTGTCCTGGGTGGCCGGGCAGGTCACGTTCCCCGGCACGATGGTGGACCGGATCGTGCCGGCCAGCACGGCCGAGACCCTCGCCGCGGCCCGCGACGCGCTGGGCTTCGCCGACCTGGCGGCCGTGGCCGCCGAGCCGTACCGCCAGTGGGTGATCGAGGACGACTTCCCGGGCGGCCGGCCGGCGTGGGAGGTGGCCGGCGCGGTGCTCACCGACGACGCCGGGCAGTGGGAGCGGGTGAAGCTGCGCGGCCTCAACGGGCTGCACTCGGCCACCGCCTACCTGGGCGCCCTCGCCGGGCGGGAGACCGTCGCCGACGCGCTGGGCGTGCCCGGGCTGACCGGGGTGCTGCGCCGGCTGGTCGCCGAGGAGGTGGCGGTCAGCTTCACCCCGCCGGAGGGGGTGTCGATGGTGGCGTACGGCGACGAGGTGCTGGGGCGGTTCGCCAACCCGGCGATCCGCCACCGCACGCTCCAGATCGCCATGGACGGCTCGCAGAAGCTGCCCCAGCGGGTGCTGCACACCATCGTGGACCTGCGCGCGGCGGGCCGGTCGGCCCGCTGGTCGGCGCTGGTGGTGGCCGCGTGGATGCGGTTCGTGTGCGGGACCGCCGACGACGGCACGGCGCTGCCGCTGGCCGACCCGCTCGCCGACCGGATCACCGGGGCGCTGGCCGCCTCCGGCGGCACCCCGGCCGGGGTGGTCGAGGCGCTGTTCGGGCTGCGGGAGGTCTTCCCCGCCGAGGTGGCCGGCGACGACGAGGTCCGCGCCGACGTCACGGACTGGCTGACCGCCCTGCACCGGCACGGGGTCGCGGCGACCCTGGCGGGGGCGGCATGAGGACGGTGCCGGCATGAGCGCCGGGGCGACCGGCGCGCCGCCCCGGGTGGCGGTCATCGGCGCGAATGGGCACGGCCGCTGGCACCGCCGGGTGATCGCGCCGCTGCACGAGGCCGGCCGGCTGCGCCTGGTCGCGCTGGTCGACGTACGCCCGATCGAGCCGGAGCCGGCGGCGGCGCTGCCGGCGGACGCGGCGGTCTTCACCGACCACGCGGAGATGCTGGCGGCGGCGAAGCCGGACGTGGTGGTGGTCTGTACCCCGCCGCACACCCACCTGCCGATCGCCCGGGACGTGCTGGCCGCCGGGGCGGACGTGCTGCTGGAGAAGCCGCCGGTGCTGTCGATGGCCGAGCACCGGCTGCTGGCCGCCGCCCTGGCCGAGACGGGCCGGGCCTGCCAGGTCGGTTTCCAGGCCCTCGGGTCGGCGGCGCTGGCCGAGCTGACGGCGGCGGTGGCGGCGGGGCGGCTCGGCACGGTCACCGGCATCGCCACGGTGGCCGCCTGGCAGCGCTCGGACGGCTACTACGCGCGGGCGCCCTGGGCGGGCCGGCGCACGCTGGACGGCCGCCCGGTGCTCGACGGGGCGCTGGCCAACCCGCTCGCCCACGCCGTGATGCAGTGCCTCGCCGTGGCCGAGGCCGTCACCGGCGCGCCGGTGCGGCCGGCGACGATCGAGCTGGAGCGCTACCGGGTGCGCCCCATCGAGGTGGACGACACGGCGGCCCTGCGGGTCGTGCCGCGCGCCGGGCCGCCGATCGTGGCGGCGGTGACCCTGGCCGGCGAGGACTTCGTCGCCGGGGAGGTGCTCGTGACGGGCTCGGCCGGGCGGGCGGTGCTGGAGTATCCGACGGACCGGCTGCTGCTGCCCGGCGACGACGCGCCCCGGGAGGTGCCGGGGCGGCGCGGCCTGCTGGAGAACCTGCTGGCGCACCGGGCCGACCCGGCCGGGACGCCGCTGATCGCTCCGCTGGCGCGCACGGCGCCGTTCACGGCCGTGCTGGAGGCGGTCCAGGCCGCGCCCGAGCCGACGCTGCTCGGCGGCGACCTGGTGACCGCGACCGGTCGGGGGCCGTACCGGGTGCTGACCGTGCGCGGCGTCAACGCGGCGCTGCGGGCGGCGGCCGCCTCCGGGGCGCTGCTGTCGGAGCTGGGTGTGCCGTGGGCGGTGCCGCCGGTGCGCACCGAACTGACACGGGAGGGGGCGGCCGAGGCGGGCCCGGTGCCGGGCCACTGAAAACGCGCTGCAAACGGCGGGCGACGGCCGGTCCCGCATATCGGGCGCAACCACCGCGTTCGGGGCCGCGAACGGTCGGGTGAATGCTGCTTGTCATGATTCGGTGCAACATAGCTGCATATAGAAATCATTGACTCACTTGAGTGATTTTCCTTACGGTCAGTCGTACCGGCGTCCCGTGCCCGTCACGGGATCCGCCGCACCGACAGACCCCTTCGGAGAGTCCTCATGCGTCACCGCTTTTCCGGGGCGGCCCTGGTCGCCCTGTCCCTGCTGGTCACACCGGGCGCGGCGGCGGCCGCCCCCGCCGACGCCGCCGGCCCGGTGCCCCGGCCCGTCGAACGCTTCGCCCGCCAGACGCTGCCGCCCGGCGACGGCTGGGCGGCCGACGGCGTCGGCACCACCGGCGGCTCGGCCGCCGCCGCCGACCAGGTCCACCTCGTGCGCACCCGCGCCGAGCTGGTCGACGCCCTCGGCGGCGACAACGCCACCAACCGCGCCAACGCCACCCCCAAGCTGATCGTCGTCGACGGCGTGGTCGACGGCTTCGAGGCCGCCGACGGCAGCCTGCTCGGCTGCGCCGACCTGGCCGACCCGGAGTACTCGCAGGCGGCCTACCTGGCCGCGTACGACCCGGCCGGCTGGGGCATGGTGCCGCCGACCGGGCCGCTGGAGGCCGCGCGGGTGCGCTCGGTGGCCAACCAGACGAAGCAGACCCAGATCAACGTCGGCCCGAACACCACCATCGTGGGGCTGCGCGGGGCGACGCTGACCGGGCTGACCCTGATGATCGACACCGCGGACAACGTGATCGTGCGGAACCTGACCTTCGACGACGCCCGGGACTGCTTCCCGGCCTGGTCGCCGACCGACGGCGCGACCGGCAACTGGAACTCCCAGTACGACCAGGTCTCGGTGCGCCGCAGCGAGCACGTCTGGGTCGACCACAACACGTTCACCGACGGCGACAACCCCGACAGCGCGCAGCCGGTGCACTTCGGCCGCCCCTACCAGGTGCACGACGGGTCGCTGGACGTCACCCACACCGCCAGCCTGGTCACCGCCTCGTACAACCGGTTCGTCGGCCGGGACAAGCTGATGCTGATCGGCTCGTCGAACACCGTCGGCCCGGACGTCGGCCGGCTCAAGGTGACCCTGCACCACAACATGTTCGACCGCGTGCTCCAGCGGCTGCCGCGCGTGCGGTTCGGCCAGGTCGACGTCTACAACAACTGGTACCGGCTCTCGGGCGAGGGCTTCTCCTACGCCGTCGGCGTCGGGGTGCAGTCCGCGGCGTACGTGGAGAACAACCACTTCACGCTGGGCGCGGGCATCGCCGCCGGGGACCTGCTCTACGACTGGGGCGGCACCGCCGTCACCACCCGGGGCAACTGGGTGCGCGCCGACGGCGACCGGGCCCGCCCGGTCGACCTGGTGGCCGCGTACAACGCGGCCCACGACCCCGACCTGGGCGGCGACGCCGGCTGGACGCCGACCCTGCGGCACGGCCAGGTGCTGCCCGCGCCGCTGGTCCCGCTCGTGGTCGGCGCGCTCGCCGGCGCGAACCGCCTGCCGCTGTGAAAGGAGGGGGCCCTTGTTAACGCATACGGTCGAGACGGGTCCCCTTCTCACCTGACTCGGCGTGCCGGGGCGGGGGCCCCCTCTCTCCCCCGTCCCGGCACGCCGACCCTGCGCCAGGGGCCGCTGCAGCGGGCCGAGCCCGCGGGCTCGGCCCGCGCCCGCGGGGTCAGCCCCGGCGCGGCGGGGCGGTCCGGCGGGTCGCCCGGCGGTGCCGCCACAGCCGGACCGTCACCAGGACCACGAGCACGGCCAGCACCGCCTCCCCGCCGAGGCCGAGGCGGCGCTCCAGCAGCCGGTACGAGGCGCCCGCGAGGAACCCGAGCACCGCCACCGTGACCGACCAGAGCACCCCGCCGGCCACGTTGGCCGTGGTGAACGTGGCCCGCGGCATCCCGCTGAGCCCGGCGATCCCCGGCACCAGGGCCCGCAGCGCCGCCGCCCAGCGGCCGATCAGCACGGCGACCGCGCCCCGGCGGCGCACCAGGTCGAGCGCGCGCCGCAGCTCGCCCGAGCGGACGAACCGGCGGGGCGTGCGGGCCAGCAGCCGGCGGCCGTAGCGGCGGCCGACCAGGTAGCCGGCCTGGTCGCCCAGCACCGCCCCCGCCACGGCGGCCGCGATCACGGCCCACAGCGGCAGCCGCCCGGAGTGCGCCACCACCCCGCCCACCAGCACGGCGATCTCCCCCGGCACGAACAGCCCGAGGAACGTCGACGCCTCCAGCGCGGGAAGCAGGAAGACCAGGGCGAGCACCAGCGCGGGCGGCAACGCCACCAGCACCGCCAGCACCCGGTCCACCCCGATCATTCTGCCCGGCCGGGCCTCGGCGCGGCCCCGTCCGGCCGACTCGCCCGGAGCACCGCGGACGTGCGCGGCGACCGCCCGACCGGCGACGCCGGGCCGGCCACGGTCGGCGTCACAAGGCCGACGGGAAGGCCCACCGACGGTGAAGATCAGCTATAAGTGGTGGATGGACTTCCCGCCGTACCTGGCCTCGATGCCCATGCACGCGATCACCGAGATCCACGGAGAGCCGGGCCTGCGGGAACGGTTCCGGCTGGAGATCCACGCGTTCGACGAGGAGGCCCGCGCCCGGCTCACCGCCGCCCTCGACCTCGCCGCCGAGCTGCACCGCGACGACCGGCGGGTGCGCGAGCCGTACCTGAACCACCTGCTGCGGGTCGCGATCCGGATGATGCACCACTACCAGGTGCGCGACGTGGACGTGGTCGTCGCCGGCCTGCTGCACGACGCGGTGGAGGACCACCCGGCGGAGCTGGCGGGCGCGCACCGGGCGGAGCCGGCGGCCGGCGGCGACCGCACGGCCGCGGCGCTGGCGACCCTCGCCGCGCGGTTCGGCCCGCGGGTCGCGCGGCTGGTCGCCGCGGTCACCAATCCGGCGTACGACCCGGACCGGGACCGGCACGCGCAGTACCGGGAGCACGTGGCGGCCAGCCTGGACCGCGAGCCGTGGGCCCGGGTCGTCAAGGTCTCCGACTTCACCGACAACGGGGTCGGGTTGATCCACACCGTCGGGCCGAGGGTCTACTCCCTGGCGGCGAAGTACCGCCCGCTGGTGCCGGTCCTGCGGGAGCTGGTCGCCCGGCCGGACACCCCGCTCGCGCCGGAGGTCAAGGAGCACATCTTCGGCCAGCTCGATCTCGCCGAGGAACGCTTCGCGGCGATCCTCGACGAGCCGGTGGAGGCCGGGGCCCCGACCGGGCGGTGAGCCCGCGGACCCGGCGGGCGCGGGCTCCGGTGCGACCCGCTCAGCGGCACGGGAGGGCGCCGGTCGGCTCAGCGGCGCGGCAGGGCGCGCGCCGCGCGGCGGCGCACGGCCGGCACGCGTTCCGGCGCGTCCCGCAGCACCACGCGCAGCGGGTGCGGGGCGTCACCGGCGGCGTCACCGAGGACCGCCAGGAGCAGGCCGAGGTGTCCGACGGGTTCGTCGGCGAGCAACTGCGCGGCCTCGTCGACCACCAGGGTCAGCGGGCCGGCGTCGAGCCGGTCGCGCAGGCTGTCGGCGAGCGCGTCCCAGTTGCGGCCGACGTAGCCGGGCAGGTCGAGCGCGCCGACCAGCGCCGTGAACAGGCCGGACCGGCTGCGGGCGCTCGCCGCCTCCAGCACGGCCCGCTCCCCCGACGCGTCCGTGGGGCCGGCATCCGCGATGCTCAGCCACGACGGCAGCCCGATGGCGTACCCCTCGGTCATGGTGCCCTCCCCGGCGCGGGGCCGGACCGCGCGGACCGGCGCGAGGAACAGTCTGGGCCCGGCGGGCCGGTGCGGGCCAGGGGCGGCGGGGGAACTGATCCGCACGCGGCGGTGAAATCCGCGCCAACGCGGGTCGGGCGGCCCGGTCCGGGCCGCCCGACCCGGGCGGTCAGCAGCCGATCCGGCTCGCCCCGACCGCGACGTCGTCGAACCAGAGGGTGTCGGCCCCCTCCCCGTAGCTCTCCCAGCCCAGCCGCAGGTCGGTGAGCTGCGGACGCCACGTGCGGTTGAGCCACTGCCCGTCGATGTCGTGGGTCGGGGTGCCGTCCACGGTCAGGCCGGTGACCGCCGTGCCGTCGACCCAGGTGTTCAGCCGGCCCTGCGCGCCGTCGACCATGAACTCGACGCAGGACCAGCGGTTGGTGGCCAGCGGCAGACTCAGCGCCACCCCGGACGGGCTCTGCTCCGGCAGCGTCGCGTCGTCGGAGGCCCGGTTCCACTGGAGGGCGCCGTTCTGGCCGCCCATCCGCAGGTCCTTGCCGCCGTCGGCGGAGTCGGCCATGGCCAGGAAGGTGACGTGCGAGGTGGGCAGGGCGGTGGTGTGCCGCACCCAGAGCCGGGCGAACCGGACCGCGCCGAGGGTGCTCAGGCCCCGGGTGGTCCGGGCGAACACGTGGTTGCAGTAGCCGACCGTGCCGTTGATGCGCAGCGAGCGGCTGCCGCTGTGCGTCGTGGCGGTGTCGATCGCCGCCGTGCCGGTGCCGGAGCAGTCGGGGTTGACCACCGCCCAGTCGCCGGACGGCGTCGACCCGGTCTGGTTCTCGAATCCGTCGCAGAGCACGGCCGTGCCGCAGCCGGCGGGCGGCGGGGTGGTGGGCGGCGGCGTCGTGGGCGGCGGGGTGGTCGGGGGCGGCGTCGTCGGGGGCGGGGTGGTGGGCGGCGGGGTGGTGGGCGGCGGGGTCGTCGGGGGCGGCGTGGTCGGCGGCGGGGTCGCGCCGTTGCACGGTACGCCGTTGAGCGCGAACCCGGTCGGCCCGGCCGTGTTCGCGCCGACGGTGCCCTGGACGCCGAACTCGGCCGAGCCGCCCGCCGGCACCGAGGCGTTCCAGGCGACGTTGCGGGCGGTCACCGTGGCACCGGACTGGCTGACCTCGGCGCTCCAGCCGCTGGTGATCCGCTGGTCGCCGCCCCACGTCCAGGTGAGGGTCCAGCCGTTGACGGCGGTGTCGCCGGGGCTGATCCGGATGTTGGCGGTGAAGCCGCCGGTCCACTGGTTGGGCACGTAGTCGATCCGGCAGCCGGTGGCGGCGGTCGCGGGGGCGGTGGGCAGGCCGACGCCGGCCAGGGCGGCGGCCAGGACCGCCCCGGCGGCGACGATCGGGGTGAGACGGGCGCGGGAGATCCTCATCGGGTTCCTTCCGGGGGTGTGCCGCCACACGGGCGCGGAGCGTGGCCGACGGCGGCACGGGGGAACTGCGGGAACGCTCGCATGGCGGCGCGACCGGCGGCGCGACGCGGATGCCCGGCTCCGGGCGGACCATCAGCCGTCGGGCCGGTCGGCGATCGACGGCACGGCGGCGCCCGTCGACCAATCTAGTGATGCCCGCCGATGGATAGCAAGGTGGTGGCGACGCGCCGACCGCCGCCGGGGCCGCGGGCGCGCCCGGTGTGCGGACCGGGCTCTCCCGCCGGCCCGGGTCGCGTCGCCACGTCGGCGATAACCGGCCCCGGATCCATTCCCGTCAACCGGATTCGCCGTCGAAACCCGCGCTGTCGACTCGTGGCGTATCCCTGCCGGGCACGGTAGTGTCGGGGCCTGCCTTGGGTAGGGGGCCCTGTGGACAACGCACCAGTCGACCGCCGTCGGATTCGTCGCGGGAGAATCGCCACGTCCCTGGCGTTCCTGCTCTTCGGAACAGCGCTGGGGGTGTGGACGGCGCGGATTCCGGCGGTAAAGGAGAAGCTCGGGCTCAGTGACGGCCGGTTGAGCGTCGCGCTGCTGGCCTTTGCGGCCGGCTGCATCGTCGGCATGGCGTTGCTCGGTCGCCTCACCGACCGTTTCGGCAGCACCCGGGTGTTCATTCCGTCGGCGATCCTGGAAGGGGCGCTGCTCGTCCTTCCCGGATACAGCGACACCCTGGTGGTCCTGTCGGTCACCCTGTTCCTCTTCGGGGCGACGCACGGCACGCTGAACATCGCGATGAACGCCAATGCGCTTGAGGTGCAGCGGGCCTGGGGAAAACCGATCATGTCGTCGTTCCACGCCATCTACAGCATCGGCGGTTTCCTCGGGGCCATCGTGGGCAGCTTCTTCGCGCGCAGCGGGGCCAGCGTCGGCGTCACCTTCCTCACCGTCGGCGCGGGGGTGCTGGTGCTGGCCGTCTGGGCGGCGCTGTGGGTGCTGCCCGCGGCGGGCGCCCCCGAGGCCGCCGCCGGCTCGCCGACCGCCGAGCAGGGGCCTTCCCGCCGTTCCCTGCTGCTGGTCTTCTTTGGCGTGCTGGTGCTGTGCACGCTCGTCGGCGAGGGCGCGGCCGCCGACTGGAGCGCCGTCTACCTGCGGGACAACCTGGAGACGAGCCCCGGCTTCGCCGCGTACGGATTCGCCGCGTTCTCGATCATGATGACGGTGGGCCGGCTCTTCGGCGACCGGCTGGTGCGCGCCCTGGGACCGGTCACGCTGGTGCGGTTCAGCGGCGTGCTCGCGGCGTGCGGCCTGGGCGCGGCCCTGCTGGTGCACCACCCGGTCGCCGGCGTCGTCGGGTTCGGGCTGCTGGGCGCCGGCCTGTCGTGCATCGCCCCGCAGGTCTACTCCGCCGCCGGGAACCAGGATCCGAGCCGCGCCGGCCGGGCCCTGTCGACCGTGGTCAGCATCGGCTATCTGGGATTCCTGTTCGGCCCTATTCTCATCGGTGCCGCAGCGACCGTGGTGGGATTGCCGTCGGCGTTGTGGATTCCCGTGGTGCTGGCAGTTTTCGTCGCGGCGGGCGCCACCGCGATGCGGGCACCGAGCCGCGCCGGCGAGAAGCAGGACAATGCCCCGGTCCCGTCAGCGGGGGTCGAGCGCTGACGGTTGTCCGCCGGGGACGGATGTCACCTGGAAGGAACCGCGCTTGCACATCATCGAATGCCATTTCGAGTGCACCGGATTCGACGACTCTCTGGTACAGGCGGGCACCTCCGTCTATCTGTGGAATCTGCTCCGGCAGTTCCGCGACCGAGGGCACCGGGTCACCGCGTTGACCGCGGCGCACGGGCTGGTCCCACTCCTGCGGCGGGACCACGACGTCGTCGAGACGGATTGGCGGTCCACCGGCGAGATAACCATTCCGGTCGACCCCGAAAGATGGCCGGGTCATCCCGGTGGCGTCACGGTGGACGGAACCGCGCGCGCCTATCGGATGACCGTCGAGGGAATCGACGTGATCCTGCTCGGCAACGAGATTCTCGACTCCCACACCGACACGCTGCACCCACCGGCGGCCGCCGAGGGGACGGACCCGACGTTCCTCAAGCCGCTGGTGTTCCAGATCCTCGCCGCCCGCTTCCTCTCCGGCCAGGAAACCGCGCAGACCGTCGTGCACCTGCACGAGCCCGTCCTGCACCACCTGCTGCCCGCGGCGCTGTCGGCGTACGGCTTCCCCGTCGTCTCGACCGTGCAGACGAACCTTCCGGTCAACACCAAGGTCTACGCGCCGCAGGCCCGGGCCCTGCTGCGCGACCTCGACGCCGACCCCACGGTCGTCGACGGGCTCGCGGACCCGCCCCTGGACGCGCCGCTGCACCGGGCCATGCGGGCGTTCCTGCCGCAGACCCTGCTCTACCGCGACCAGCCGCAGCGGCCGGGGCACGACTACGTCAGCGCGCTGGCCCTGGTGGCCCGCTCGGCCGACGCCGTGGACTTCCTCTCCGAGGGGCAGCTCGAACACGCCCTCACCCAGGCCGAGACGCCTTTCGCCCAGCTCTTCGCCGAGCTGGCCGTCCGCCGCGAGCTGTGGTCGCGGGCGGACCGGCTGATGGTCGGCGGGTGCGCCATCGGCGACGAATGGCTGGACGTGGCGCGCGACGACGAGCGGCGGCGGCGGACCCTGACCGCGCTCGGCCTCGACCCGGCCCTGCCGACCGTCTACCACAACGGGCGGTACTCGGTGGAGCACAAGGGGCTGCGGGAGCTGTTCCGGGGGGCGCGACGGCTGCTGGACGAGGGCGAGCGCTTCAACCTGCTGCTGCACTGCCTGGCCCCGCACCCGCCGCAGGACGCCGACCTCGCCGCCCTGGCCGCCGACCACCCCGGGCAGGTCCGGATCCGCACCGGGCCGATGGCGCCCGCGGAGCTGATGGACTGGGCGGCCTCCAGCGACCTGTGCGTGTTCCCGGCGAAGTTCGAGATGGACACCTTCCTGATGGCGATGGGCGAGGCCATGGCCAGCGGCGCGGTGCCGGTCGCCACGGCGCAGCGGGGCATGCGCCACTTCCGGCACTCGTTCGACCTGGACGCGCCGACGGCGACCGGGCTCGCCCTGCCCCGCTCCTTCCGGGTCGCCGACCCGGACCTGACCGACGCGGTGCACGGCGGCCTGGCCCGCATGCTGGCGCTGGTCCGCGCCGGGTCGCCGCTGGTCGACACGCTCCGCTCGCGGGCCGTGGCGACCGCCCGCGAGTTCACCTGGTCCCGGGCCGCCGACCGGTTCCTCGCCGTGTTCGCGGCGTGCGTCGCGGGCACCTGGCCCGGCGGGCGGTCGGGCCCCGACGTCCTGCCGCCGACGTCCTCACCCGGCCACGACGGTGGCGTCGGCACGGCGGTCGCCGGCCCGGACGGGGTCTCGGTGCGCTGGGCCCACCCCGAGGCGGCCCGGGTGGAGCTGGTGTATCCGGGTGACCCCGTGGCGGTGATCGCGCTGGACCGGCAGGACGACGGGTCGTTCGCCGGCACCGGCCCGGCGACCGCGGGCCCGGTGGCCGTGCTGGTGACCTGCCGGGACGGCCGCTGCGTGTGGGCCGGCGCCCCGGTCGCGGCCACGACCGGCTGACGCACGGCCGGGGACGGGGCGCGTGCCCCGTCCCCGGCCGTGCGTGGCGCGTCAGTCGGCGAGGGTGAGGGTGACCCCCACCTTCTCCAGGATCGACTCGCCGGCGACGACCGGCGCCATGCCCTCGCCGCCACCGGCGGGCGGGGCGAGCGGGCGCACCTCGGCGTCCGGGTCCGCCTCGAAGAAGAAGACCAGCGACACCAGTTCCTCGTCGGGGTCGCTGGCCGGGGGCGCCAGGACGCGGTGGCGCAGCGCCTGCCACCGGCCGTCGGTCCAGAGGTTCATCATGTCGCCCAGGTTCACCACCAGCGTGCCGGGCACGAACGGCGGCTTGAACCAGCCGTCCTCGGCGTTCCACGCCTCCAGCCCGCCGACGCCCTGCTGCCGGTCGAGGAAGGTGATCGTGCCGAAGTCGGAGTGCGGCCCGACCCGCATCTGGCCCTCCTCCAGCCGACCCACCGCCGACAGCGGCGGGTACCAGTTGACGTTCTGCGTCCACGTCGCCCGCTGGGAGCGGGAGGTGAAGTGGTCGGCCGGGACGCCGAGGGTGACGGCGAGGACCTCCAGGACCTCCAGCGCGAGCCGGTTGAGGTGGCCGGTGTACTCGGTGGCGACCTCGCGCAGCTCCGGCAGCTCCGTCGGCCACTTGTTGTCCGGGTAGTAGAGCCAGTCGAACCTCGCGTCCCCGGTCCGGTGCTGGGGGCCCATGTGGTACGCCTCGTGCAGGTCGGGGGCGCTGACCATGCCGTCCACCGCGCTGGCCTGCAACGCGCCCAGGCCCCGCCACCCGTTGTCGTACGGGCGGCCGACCGCGTAGCGGCGCTTCTGCTCAGGGGTCAGCCGCATGAACGCGTGCCCGACGGCGCGCATCCGCGCGGTCAGGTCGGCCGGCACGCCGTGGCCGGCGAGGAGGAACATGCCGGTCTGCCGGAGCGCGGCGTCCAGCTCGGCCGACGTCCGGGCTCGCTCGTCCGGGTCCGCCGACCGCCAGCGCGCCAGGTCGAGGGTGGGGATTGCGGTTGTCATGCGCTGCTCGCCTCTCGTTCGGTGATGCCGGTCATGACCTGGGTCGCGAGTCGCACCTCGCCGTCGTAGGAGGCGGGCGCGGGGCCGTCGACGAAGCGCTTCGGGTCGCCGATCGGCGTCTCGGCCCGCCAGGTCAGCGCGGGGATGTGGGCGTTGATGAGTTCGCCGTCGGCGCGCAGCAGCGCCGACGACGGGTGGTACATGTGCAGCAGCGGGTCGTCGTAGGAGTCGAACGCCGAGTTGGTGTCCATCCGGTAGCTGAAGTCGTTGTCCTCGCCGCCCCAGCCCTCGAACCGTTCGTCCATGCCGTCGATGCGCAGGAACGCCGACCTGCGCACCCAGACGCAGCAGCCGGGCGGGCGGCGCAGCACGAAGGCCCGTAGCCGGTCCGGGTCGACCTGGGCGCTGCCCTGGGCCAGCCGCTGCTCGATGGCGTAGGCGGTGGACTCGGCGTCGAGGCACCACATGTCGCGGTAGCTGAGGTGGCCCATGGTGCCGGGGCGGTTGAACCGGCGCGCGTTGCGGGCGACGAAGTCGCGGTCGGCCAGCACGTCCGCGTCGAGGATGCACACCACCTCGGGGTCGCCGGGGGCGTTGACGACCCCGACGTTGACCGCCCACGACTTGTTGAACAGGCCGTCCTTGTGCACCCACAGGTAGTCGTCGGCGTACGGCTCGATCACCTGCTGCGAGCGCGGCTCGGTGTCGGCCTCGACGACGAGGACCCGGTACTCCTCGCGCGGCGCGGACTGGTCGCGCAGCGAGGCGAGGCAGGCGAGCAGGTTGCGCAGCCGGGTCCGGTCGGGCGTCCGGTCCCGGAACGGGACGACGACGAGGATCTGGGCGCGTGCCGGGTCGCCCGGCGGGGGCCCCGGCGGGAGGGTGCGCAGCTCCTCGAAGGACGCCCAGCGCCGCACCGGCCGGGTGCCGTACAGCGCGCCGAGGTGGCTGCCGAGGCGGCAGTTGGACTCGGCCCGCCAGCCGTGGGCGAACAGCGCGGCCACCTTGTCCGACGGCGGCGCGGCGGCCAGCGCGGTCAGGGCCCGGTGCAGGGCGGCGTACGCCCGGGGGTTGCGGGTGTCGGCGAGCAGGGCCTCGGCCAGCCGGCGGACCTCGACGTCGTCGACGTCGCGCACCGCGTCCACCACGGCCCGGGTGTAGGGGCGTCCGCGTTCCCAGTAGAAGATGCTGGACTCGGGCGCCTGCGGGTCGGCGGCGACGACCAGGCTGTCGGCGACGGCCGACGCGAGGGTCTGCGGATGCGACGGTTGGACGAGGGACATCGTCAACTCCCCGGGTAGTGGCCGAAGGTCGGGCCGGTCATCGGGCCGCCCGGACGGCGGGACCGGGCGGGCATCCGACGCCGGTGCCGTGGCGGGGGCGCGCGGCGTCGACGCCGGCGGCGCGGATCACCGGTCCGTCCAGCTCAGGGCACCGGCCGGGGCCCGCCGTGCCGCCGTGGTCCGCTCGTACGGCAGCGTGCCGTCGGGCATCCGGACGACCTCGACGTGCAGGCCGATCGGGCTGCGCACGTAGACCCACCGGTCGCCGGCGATCGGCCCGTCGTCGATGGTCTCGGGCGCGCCCAGGACGGTGAACCCGGGACGGGCCGCGAGGTGACGCGCGGCGGCGTCGACGTCGCGGACGTGGACGGCGAGGTGCCGGCCGCCGACGTCGCAGTTGCGCGGCGGCGGGACCGCCCGGTCGGTGCCGGCGAAGGTGCGCAGCTCCACGTTGTCGGTGGGGCCCATCCGCAGGGTGGCGACCTCCACCGGGCCGTCGGGGTCGGTCTCGGCGGCCCGGTGCAGCAGCTCTCCGCCGAGCACGTCGGCGAACACGGCGAGCGCCTCGTCCAGGTCGGCGACGGTGTAGCCGATGTGGTCCACCCCGCGCAGCCCGGTGATCGGCGGCGGACCGGGCGGAGCGCCGTCGCGGTTGGTCCAGGGCCCGTCCGGGCGGTGCCGGGCCGCCGGGTCGGGGGCCCCGGGCGGCGGCGACCGCAGCTCGAACGCCAGCCCCCACGGCGTACGGAAGCGGGCCCGGCACGCCCCGGCGAGCGGTGACCGCCCCCCGGCGGCCTGGACGGGGCCCTGCGGGGTGAGCCCGCTGAGCCGGTGCACGGCGGCGGCGGCCTCGGCGACGTCGGCCACGAGGAAGCCGAGGTGCTGGTGGCCGGGGTCGTGCCGGCGCGGCGGCGTGGTGGCCTGCCCGGCGACGGTGTACTGGAAGAGTTCGAGGTTGGTGGTGGGGCCGAGGCGGATCAGCGCGATCTCCGCCGTGGCCCGGGGCGGCACGTCGAGGTGCTCGCTCATCCAGTCGTCGCTGCGGGCCAGCGGCGGCAGGCGGTACACGACCTCGCCGCCGAGGACGTCGACGGCGAACGCGGTGGCCGCGTCGAGGTCGGCGACCGTGAGCGCCACGTGGTCGACGCGCTGCGCGCCGGGTATGCCGGGGCGGTTCATCGGTATCTCCCGTCGAGCAGGGTAAGCGCCGCCAGCGAGACGGCGTCGGTGAAGCTGCCGTCGACGACGAGCTGCCGCAGCTCGGCGTGGGTCACGAACCGGTGCACCAGGTCGCTCTCGCTGGCCTCCCGCGCGGGCGGCCCGGCGACCAGGTCGGTGGCGAGGAAGATGTGGCAGCCCTGGCTGGCGTAGCCGTACGCCACGTGGACGCGGCCGAGGTGGCGCATGCTGCCGGCGGTCAGGCCGGTCTCCTCGCGCAGTTCGGCGGCCGCGAGCTCCTCGGCGCTGCGCCCGCCGGCCGGTTCGGGCCACGAGCCCTGCGGGAACTCCCAGTACCGACCGCCCACCGGGTAGCGGTACTGCTCGACGAGGTGGAACCCGTCCGGCTCGGCCGGGACGACGAGGGCGAAGTCCGGCTTGTCGACCACGCCGTAGACGCCGCGGGAGCCGTCGGGGCGTTCCACGGCGTCCTCGCGCACGGTCATCCAGGCGTTGCGGTAGACGGTGCGGCCGGTGATCCGGCGGGTCACCGGGCCGTCCGGGGCGCTCACCGGGCCGCCCACACGCCGTCGGCGACCAGGAGCCGGGCGGCCTCGCGGACGCCCCGGACGGTCACGCCGGCGGTGGCGGGTGTCCGGGACAGCAGGGTGCTGGTCAGGCAGGTGTTCTCCGGCCGCCCCGCGTAGCGTCCGGCGGCGCGCGGCTCGGCGACGACGAGCCCCGGGTCGACGCCGAGCTCCGCCGCGATGAGCAGCGCCCAGTCGGCGCGCGAGATCCGGTCCGGTCCGCCGAGGTGCAGCAGCGGGAGGTCGCGGGCGGCCAGCACGGCGGCCGTCACCGCGGCGACGTCGTCGACCAGCACCGGGGTGGTCCACTGGTCGTGGGGGACGGCCACCGGTTCCCCGGCGAGCAGGCGGTGCGCGCAGGCCGCGAAGAAGTTGAGCCACTTGGCGCTGTCCGCCGGCTCCCAGCCGTAGACGAGGCTGACCCGCAGCACGGTGGCGGCGGCGTGCCCGGCGAACACCTGTTCGGCGGCGAGCTTGGCGCGGCCGTAGGCGTTCGGCGGGGCCGTCGGCGTCGACTCGGCGCAGTCGGGCCGGCTGCCGTCGAAGACGTTGTCGGTCGAGATGAGCACCACCCGGCGGTCACCGGCGGCGGCGAGCATGTTGCGGGCCGCCGTCCGGTGGCCGGCCATCGCCTCGTCCGGGTGCCGGTCGCACCAGGTCACGTCGGACGGCCCGTGGACCAGCACGACCTGCTCGGCCGCCGTGTCGGCGAGCACGCGGGCGCAGGAGGCCGGGTCCGTGACGTCGAGCGGGGTCCACGGGGCCGCCGCGTGCTGCGGCGGGCGTCGGGACGCGAGGACGGGTCGCTCGCCCGCGCGGGCGAGCCGGTCGGCCACCGCCCTGCCGACGAATCCACTACCAACGATCAACGTACGCATGCGCGGCCTCCGCTGCGAGTCGGGGATCCGCGCCGGCCGCGGCGAGCATCCGGCCGACACCGATCAGGCTGTGGTCGTCGTCGGCCGCGCCCAGCATGAGCATCGCGCGCACCTGGGGCGGGGTCAGGCCGAAACAGCCCAGTTCGGTGAGTTCGTCGCCGAGGATGTCCACGAACGGCTGCCCCACGGCGACCGCGAAGCCGCCGATGAAGATGTACCGGCGGATGCCGATCGAGGAGAAGACGCTCGCGACCGCCAGCGCGAGCGGCCGGAGCGCGGCGCGCAGGACGTCGACGGCGAAGCTGTCCCCGCGCCGCACGGCCCCGGCGACGGCCTCGTTCGTGATGCCCTCCGGGCGGCCCGCCGACGACGCGGCCAGCGCCGAGCCGGCGAACTCGCCCGGCCGCTGCCGGGCGGCGACCCGCACGGCCCGCAGGATGCCGCGTCCGGAGGCGATGCCGCCGAGGTGTCCGCGACCGCCGCAGTCGCACGGCGGGGCGGTGCCGCTCCAGTCGACCCGCCAGTGGCCGAGTTCGCCGCCGAAGCCGGCGTCGTCGACGAGCACCTCGCCCCGGCGGAAGACCTTGCTGCCGACGCCCGAGCTGACGGTGAACAGGCAGAAGGCGTCGTCCTCGGCGCGGGCGTAGCGCCACGCCGCCGCGGTGATGTCGTTGACGGTCAGCACCGGGAGCCCGAGCCGCGCGCCGAGGTGGGCGTTCAGCGCCACCGACCCGCCGCCCTCGCCCCAGATGGTCGGGGCGGCGAGGGCGACGCCGTCGGCGGTGGTCGGCCCGGCGAACGACAGGCCCACCGCCCGGCTCCCGGCGGCCTCGGACCTGACGAGGTACGCGGCGAGTTCCGTGGTGAGCTGACCCAGCACCCGCTGCTGGAGCTCGGCCACGGGGGCGTCGGGATAGCGGGCCAACCCTTCGGTCGCGACGCGGCGCACCCCCCGTACGACGGGGTCGCCCGCCGTCACGTGCCCGATTCGCAGGGTCGTCCCGCCGATGTCGGCGACGACGAACGGGCCGCCCCGGTCGGTCATCGGTGGGCCTCGGCGGCGGCATCGGCGGCGCACTGCGCGACGGCGCCGTCCTCCAGGACGATCGCCCCGTCGATCCGGGCCCCGGCCGCCACCGTCGCCCCCGGCAGCAGCACGCTGTCGTGCACCACCGCGCCCGCGCCCACGCGGGCGCCGGGGTAGACGACGCTGTGCGTGATCTCGCCGTGGTTGACCAGGTCGGCCGGGACGAGCGAACGACGGATCCCCGGCGCCTCGTCGACCATCCGCCGCGCGACCTCCGGCCGCACGGTGGCGGGCAGGTCGGCGAGGGGGATCGACGGCGGCCGCGCCAGCAGCGAGCGGTGCGCCAGGTGGTAGCGGTCGACGGTGCCGATGTCCTCCCAGTAGCCCGGCACCCGGTGGCCGCGGATGAGCTCCCCGCCGGCCAGCATGGCGGGGATCACGTCGCGGCTGATGTCGTGCTGCCAGGCGGTGCCGGCGAGCTGCTCCAGGTAGCGGCGCAGGATCCGGGCGTCGAACAGGCAGAACGCCGCGAACACCAGGTCGCTCGTGGGCTCGGCGGGCTTCTCGACGAACGCGGTGAGGTGGCCGGCGTCGTCGAACTCGACCATGCCGAACAGGCGCACGAAGCGGCGTTCGATCCGCTGGTACGCGACCGTCAGCGCGGCCTTCGACGCCCGGTGCTCGCGCAGCATGCCCCGGTAGTCGAAGCGGTACACGTGGTCGGCGTGCAGCACCAGGACGTCGCGGGGCGCGCCGCCGAAGACCCAGCGTTCCTTGCTGATCAGGGCGTCCGCGGTGCCCCGCTCGGCGGGCCAGGTCCGTTCCGGCAGGGCGGCCGGGAGGGTGCCGGGCGCGGCGCGGCGGTACGCCTCGTCGTAGGGCCCGAAGTGGGCGCGGAACCCCGGCGTGCGGTTCCAGACCCGGTGCAGGTCGTCCATCAGCATGCGTTCCTCGTACTGCGACAGCAGCAGCACCTCGTCGAGGCCGGAGTCGCAGGCGTTGCGCAGGCTGAAGTCGATCAGCCGGCTCGTCCCGCCGAACGGGATCAGCGGCTTGAGCCGGCCGGCGCCCAACGGGCCCATCCGTTCTCCCCGGCCGCCGGCCAGCAGCACCGCGCGTACGCCGTTCATCCGTGGCTCCCCTGCGTCGGCGCGGACGGGGCCGCCGCCATCGACGTCCAGTTCGGCTCCAGGCCGGCCAGGGCCGCGGTCAGCTCCGCGGGGGTCACGTCGTCGACGAAGCGGGCCTGGCCGATGCCGGCCGTGAGGGGGATGAGCTGCCGGCCGTCGCGGTGGCGCACGGTGTCGGCCAGCGCCTCGGTGAGCAGCTCGGTGGAACAGACCGGATGCCAGGTCGGCAGGCCGAGCTCGCCCAGGACCCGGCGCGCGCGGGTCAGCTCCTCGGCGGAGAGCAGGCCGCGGTGGTGGGCGAGCACGAGCGACAGCGCCATGTCCACGGCGACGGCCTCGCCGTGCAGCAGCTCCGGAAGCGCCCGCATCTCGATCACCGGCGAGAACGAGTGGCCGTAGTCGACGACCCGTTCGAGCTGGTGTTCCCAGAGGTTCGGTTGCAACTCCTGGAGCATGCCGCCGATCGCGAGGCGGATCACGGCCAGCGCCGCCGCGCCGCCGTCGGCGCTGTCGGCGGGCTGCATCCGCTCGGCGACGATGCGGGCGCCGTGGACGGCGAGGAGCTCGAACAGGCGGCGGTCCTTGATCAGCGCCATCTTGAGCACCTCGGCGAGCCCGTTGCGCAGGTGCCGCGCGGGCAGCGTGGCCAGGAAGCCCGGGTCGATCAGCGTGGTCGCGGAGGGGTGGTACGTGCCGAGCCGGTTCTTGTGGTCGCTGAAGTTCACGCCGGTCTTCGAGCCGATCCCGGCGTCCACCATGCCGATCAGGGTGGTCGGCACCCGCACGTACGGCGTCGAGCGGCGGTAGAGGCTGGCGGCGAGCCCGACGATGTCGGTGAGCACTCCCCCGCCCACCGCGATGACGGGTTCGCGGCGTCGGGCCACGCCGAACGCGTCCATGGCCGACACCACGCGGAACACCGACGCCATCGTCTTGCGGCGCTCGTCGGCCTCGATGACGCACAGCTCGTAGGTCACCCGGTGGGCCTTCAGGTAGGCCCTGATGCGTTCGCCGATCAGGACGTCCACCTGGGAGTCCAGCACGACGAGGCGGCGTCGGCCGGGGCCGCCGTCCGCGCTCGCGGCGGTCACCATCAGGTCGGAGGCCGGGTCGAGCAGCCCCCGGCACAGGCGCACCTCGTAGCTCACCGCCTGCGAGGCGTCGACCCGCCAGCTCGGGTTCTCGTCGTGGTCCAGGGTCGACAGCCCGTTGCCGGTGGCGGACTGCCCTTCGGATACCGGTGTCGTCGATTCGATGAGTCCGTCCTCCGTCGTCACTGCGGTTGCCCTGGTGTCACCATCGGGGTCACTGCGGTCAGCAGCTCGACGGTGACGCTGGCCGGGTCGAGGGCCGGCGTGGTCGACATCGTTGGTCGTGCCTTCTCGAACCGCTCCATGGTGGCCGCGATGTCGTCGGATTCGAGCTCGTAGATCGCGACGTACCGCCGGCGTTCGCCAGGGGTCTGCGGGAGGATGAAACGCTGCGCCCCGACGAAACCGGGGACGGCGAGAACCTCGGCGAGATGAACACGGTCGTACCAGTGATTGAACTCGTTCTCACAACCGTGGAACGGACTGGTGTGGATCAGCAGCAGGTGACGATTGTTCACGGCCATCGCGCATTACTCCAACTATGACAGGGATGGCGGTTACGTGGCCTGGATCGCCGGGATCGACAGCAATATCCATGATATTCAGACAAGGACCATAACCGATCGACCCGCACCCGGCAATGCTCCACCAAAAAGGATCTAGCCGGCACCCGCCGACGCCGGCCACATACACCCGACCAGCAAAACCATTCTAAAATATTGACACGCAGCTATTGTTGCTGAATCATGCACGACCATGGATCATTTCCGAGTGCGCCGACCGAATGTGGCCGGGCTCGCCGCGTTCACGGCAGTGACAACCATCCTGGCAATGGGAATAGCATCTCCGGCAAATGCTGCGGGCGAGGTGCGGGGAACCGGAGATCCGGGCGTCATCGCCGACAGTTACCTCGTCGTCTTCGACGACCGGGCCGCCGGCGACAGCCGCGCGGACGTCGCGGCCCGGACCGGACGCCTGGCCGCGAAGTACGCCGTCGGGGTGGAACACACCTACGCGCACGCGCTGCGCGGTTTCGCCGGCACGATGAGCCGCGCCGCGGCCCGCCGGCTGGCGGCCGAGCCCGGCGTGTCGTACGTCGAGCAGAACCGCGCCGTGCGGGCCCTCGACACCCAGCCCAGCCCGCCGTCCTGGGGCCTGGACCGGATCGACCAGCGCGACCTGCCGCTGGACGCGAGCTACTCGTACCCGACGACGGCGTCCACCGTCCGCGCGTACGTGATCGACACCGGCATCCGGACCACGCACGGCACCTTCGGCGGCAGGGCCACCTGGGGCACCAACACCACCGGCGACGGCCTCGACTCGGACTGCTCCACCAACGGCCACGGCACCCACGTCGCGGGCACCATCGGCGGCGCCCAGTACGGCGTCGCCAAGGGCGTCTCGCTGGTCGCGGTCAAGGTGCTCAACTGCGGCGGCAGCGGCACCCTGGCCGGCGTCACCGCCGGCGTCGACTGGGTGACCGGCCACCACGCCGCCGGCGTGCCGGCCGTGGCCAACATGAGCCTCGGCGCCAGCGGCGCGCAGGGCGCCCTCGAGGACGCCGTGCGCAACTCGATCGCCGACGGCATCGTCTACGCCATCGCCTCCGGCAACAGCAACCTCGACGCGTGCAACTACTCCCCCGCCCGGGTCGCCGAGGCGATCACCGTCAACGCCAGCACGACGGCCGACGCGCGCGCGTCGTTCTCGAACTGGGGCACCTGCACCGACATCTTCGCCCCCGGCGACGGCATCGTCTCGTCGTCCAACGGCAGCGACACCGCCACCGCCACGCTCAGCGGCACGTCGATGGCCACCCCGCACGTCGCGGGCGCCGCCGCGCTGGTCCTCGCCGGCAACCCCGGCCTGACCCCGGCCCAGGTCGCCAGCGCCCTCTTCGACGCCTCGACCCCCGGCAAGATCAGCAACCCGGGCACGGGCTCACCGAACCGCCTGCTCTACACCGGCGCCGCTCCGCCGTCCCCCGGCACCGCCACGCTGACCCGGTACTACGGGGCCGGGGACCACGTCAGCTCCACCACCCACCCCGGCGGCAGCTACCAGGCCGAGGGCCCGCTCGGCAAGGTGCACACCAGCGCCGTCGCCGGCACGCACGCCCTCTACCAGTGCCAGGTGGGCAGCGACAGGTTCACCTCCCTGTCCGCCGGCTGCGAGGGAAAGACCTTCCTCGGGGTGATCGGCTACGTCTACGACGCACCGCCGGCCGCCCCCAGCCAGGTCTTCTACCGGTGCAGGGTGCGCAGCAACGGGGAGCACTTCGACTCGCCGGACGCGAACTGCGAAGGGCAGATCGCCGAGGGGTCGCACGGCTACCTGCTCCTCTAGCCTGCGCCCGCCCCACCGGCTGACGGGCGGGGCGCGACCCGGTCCCGTGGCCGCGCCCCGCCCGTCCCCGCCCGTCCCCATCTGCCCCGCGCCGCGTCGGGAGGACGCATGAGACGACTGCTCGCCGTTCTGGCCGCGCTCATCGTGCTGCCGTTCACCCCCGTCCTGCCCACCGCGTACGCCCACGCCGACGGCTGGTCCGGGCCGCAGTCGACGATCGTCAACCGCAACGGCCGCAAGGTGATCCAGCTCTGCGACCAGGGCGGCGGCTGCCGGACGACCACGCCGTTCTTCATGGCGCTCAACACGCAGAGCGCCCCGATCGGGCAGAACGACTGGTCGTACTTCAACTACCAGGCCCAGCTGGCCGCGGCGAACACGGCC
Source organism: Micromonospora carbonacea (assembly GCF_014205165.1). NCBI lineage: Bacteria > Bacillati > Actinomycetota > Actinomycetes > Micromonosporales > Micromonosporaceae > Micromonospora > Micromonospora carbonacea. The sequence continues at coordinate 3,623,728 of NZ_JACHMZ010000001.1, forward strand.
GCGCCGGAGATGAACGTCGCGCCCATGCTCCAGGTGCACCTCAACAACACCAGCGACGCGTTCATCGACCAACTGGCGGGCCGGCTCAACCAGCTCAACCCCCGGCCGTACCTGATGGTCCGCTTGTACCTCCAGGACGCGCCGCCCGGTGCCGAGCCCATGCGGATGAAGGACCTCCAGGGCAACGTCCGCGACGACACGAACGGCGCGGGCCACCCGTGGACGTTCAGCGAGGCGTGGCTGGCCTACCAGGAGCAGCAGATCAGCCGGGTGCTGACGCGGATGGATGCCCAGTATCCCGGCCGGGTCATGGCGGTGCTGATCGCCTACGAGAACGGCGGCGAGTGGTTCTACCGGCCCTACGGCTACGACGACACCGCCAACAGGATGCTGGACTGGGGCAGCCCGAGCCTCTGCGCCACCGGCCCGGACGGCGTGCGGGTCTGCCAGCTCTACCCCTGGACCAACGACGCGGGCACCCGGCCCGGCCCGCGCGGGCGGCACTCGTTCTACCTGGACGACTACTCCGCCAGCGCCGAGGCCGGCTTCTGCGCCTGGAGCGCGCTGCCGGCGAGCCTGGTCCCGGGCTGCCGGTCGGCCACCCCCACCGAACGCAACAACGCCGTCCCCGGCCAGTCGCCGCCGGCCTCGGGGGCGTCGCGCGGCACCGTGCTGGACCCGGCCGACCTCAACTCGCTGCGGGCCGCGAAGTACAACCAGTACCTGTCGTCGCGCAACGTCGCGGCCATCACCCGCCTGCTGGCCAGGGCCAAGCAGGTGACCGGCAACCGCATCCTCACCTCGGTGTTCTACGGCTACCTCTACGGCCTGCGCACCGAGCTGGGGATGAGCGGGAGCAACGACCTGGCGACGCTTGTCGACAGCCCGTCCGTGGACATCATCGGCGTGCCCTACTCGTACGGCGACAGCCGCAGCCTCGGCAACGGATTCGTCCAGCAGGGACCGCCGGACACCATGCGGCTGGCCAACAAGCTGTGGCTGGACGAGGACGACACGCGTACCCTGCTGGCCTGCGCGCCGGCGAACTGCCAGCCGATCCCGTTCCAGACCGCCACGAACCTGTGGGACAGCATCCGCCTGCTGCGCCGCAACCTGACCACCGCCGCGATCGGCGGCCGGGCCCTCCACTTCCTCGACCTACAGGGCGTCGGCTGGTTCGGCGACCCGGCGCGCGCCGCCGACTCGGAGACCCTGTGGGCGAACCTCCAGTCGGTGTTCCGGGCGGCCGACAAGATCCAGCACGGCGGGGCGAACGCCTACCAGCCGCAGGTCGCGGTGTTCGTCGACGACGTGTCGGCCAACTACCAGCCCGCCCTGACGCCCGCTGGGGAGAACTCGTACGCCTTCGCCGGCGACCAGCTCTCCAACCTGATGGACGACCTGACCCGGCTGGGCACGCCCGTGCGGCACTACCTGCTCAGCGACCTGACCAAGGGCACCCTCGACCTGAGCGCGATCAAGCTCGCGGTCCTGCCCAACGCCTACGCGGTCTCCCCGACGGTGCGCTCGGCGATCGACACCAGGCTGAAGACGCCCGGCCGCACCGTGCTGTCGCTGTACGCCGCCGGGTATGTGCAGGGCGACCAGGCCGCCTCCACCGCCTCGATGGCCGCGCTCACCGACATCACGGTCGCCAAGGGCACCGGCACGCCCAACCTGGGGCAGAACTACTCGTTCGTCGGGCAGAGCGGCGGGCCGGCCTACCCGCTGACGCCGTGGTTCACCGTCACCGACGCGGGCGCGACGACGCTGGGCACCTACCAGGCGGGCGGGGTCTCCCTGGCCCGCAAGTCCGTCCCCGTCGCGGGCGGAAGCTGGACGTCGGTGTACGCCGCCGCGCCCAAGCTGCCCCTGGCCGCGCTGCGCAGGATCAGCGAGGACGCGGGCGTGCACCACTTCGCGCCGGCCGGCGACGTCGTGGAGGCCGCCGGCAACACGCTGATGGTGCACGCCGGCACCACCGGCACGAGGACCGTCCGGCTGCCGCAGACCATGCCCCGGGTGTACGAGACGGCCCTCTACCCCAGCGACGTCGAGCTGTGCCGCACCTGCACGCAGCTGGCGAACCTGCCGTTCAACGCGGGCGACACCCGGGTGTTCCGCTGGACCTCGCCCCCGCGCGGCAACTTCGAGCTGCTGACCGGCTCCACCGTGGAGGGCTGGGCCGTCGACACCGACCAGCCGGGGACCTCCTCGACGGTGGCCGTCTACCGGGGCGGTCCGGCGGGCGTGGGGACGCACCTGGGCGACTTCCCGACCGCGACCAACCGGCCGGACGTGAACGCCTTCTTCGGCATCGGCGGGGTGCACGGGTTCCGGTTCACGATCTCCGGGTGCACGCCGGGCACCCAGCTCCACGTCTACGCCCTCGACCCGGAGGGCGGCACCGGCGACGGCAGCACCTACCTGGGGGCGCGCCCCTGCACGTGAGGCGTCGGCGGATCGCCGGGCGGGCAGCACCGTGCCCGCCCGGACGCACCGACGGGTCGCCGCCTCCCGCGGTTCGGCCCACCGCCGTGCCGCGCGGGGCCGTCAGGGGCACCGGCTGGCCTGCGGTAACGAGTTTGTTTCCACCCCTTGACACTAGGGCTTGCTGATTACAAGATGTCGTCTTGTAAGGCGAGACAACCGGGAGGTGAACCGATGTTGACCAGGGCCGAAAACAACTCCCCTGCCGTCCCTCCGGTGCACACCCGGGCCCGCAACAATCCGAAGCGACACGGAATCCGCTTCGGCGCCGCCGTCGGCGGCATCATGATCCTGTTTTGACTGTGCCGCCCCGAAACCCGCACCGGTGCGGGTCGCCCGACGCTGCGCACTCCACGGTGGCGCCGTCGGGCGAGAAGCTGAGGGGCTTCTGACCCGCCCGCGGCGAATCGCCCTGGCGCGCAATCCAGTGTCGGCCCGCACCAGCGGGGTCGATGATTCGCGCCCGCCATTCCCTCATGGCCTCATCAGCGGCACACGAGTCAATTCCGGGAGTTCCCATGTCAATCCTCAAGCCGATCTCGGGTCCCGCCGCCTGGCGCGGCGACGAGATCGCCGACGACCCCGCCTGGCAGTACCAGCTCAGCGACGCGGAGGTCGCGGAACTGGAGCGGGTCGGCCGCCGGTTCGTCGACGACGATCCGGACCTGCGCACCGTCACCGCCGGGCAGTACCCACTGCCGACCCTGGCCGGCGGGCTGGCCCGGTGGGCCGCCGACCTCGACTCGGGGCCCGGCTTCGTCCTGGTCCGGGGGCTGCGGGTGGAGCACTACAGCGACGCCGTGTCGGCGGCGATCTTCTTCCTGCTCGGGCTCCATCTGGGCAGCCCCATGCGGCAGAACGAACTCGGCGACCTGATCGACCACATCCTGGCGACCTCGGACAAGTCCAGGGCCGACCCCACCGCCCTGGGCTCGAAGATCCGCGACAAGCTCGACTTCCACTCGGACAGCTCGGACGTGGTGGCCCTGCTCTGCCTCCGCTCCGCCCGCGCGGGCGGAGCGAGCAGCCTGGTCAGCGGCGCCACCCTCTTCAACGAGGTGCTGGCCCGCCGGCCGGAGCTGGCCCCGCTGCTCCTTCAGCCGTGGTATTTCGACTGGCACAAGCAGGACCACGACGCGCCGGCCCCCTACTACACCTCCCCGATCGTCAGCTACGTCGAGGGGATCTTCAGCATCTACGCCGGCAGCAAGATCATATTCTCGGCGCAGGACTACCCGGAGGTGCCCCGGCTGACCGAGGAACAGGTCGAGCTGCTGCACCTGCTCGACGACATCGCCCGGGAACCGGGGGTCGCGCTGGACATGGACTTCCAGCCCGGCGACATCCAGTGGCTGCTCAACTATGCCGCCCTGCACTCGCGTACCGCCTTCGTCGACTGGCCCGAGCAGGGCCGCCGCCGCCACCTGCTGCGGCTCTGGCTCCAACGCGACGTCGGACGCCCACTCGCCCCGCGCTTCGGGCGGCACGTCGTGAAGTCCCGGTCCGAGACCCGGGACGGGAGCACCGACGACGACCGGGGCCGGTTCAGCATCCGGCTGGCGGCGCTGCCCCGATTCGACTGGGGCCTGTAGGCCGGACCGGCCGGGAAGGGAGAGAGATGGACATCGCTCGACGCGGCAGGCCCGTCGCCCTCGGGGCGCTGGGGGTGGCCACGGTCCTCGTCGCCTGGCAACTGATCCGGGTGACGGACACCCTCCCCGAGAACTCCCTTCCCGGCCCGATCCCGGTCCTACGCAACCTGCCGGGGCTGCTCGTTTCGGCGGAGTTCCGGTCCGGCCTGCTGGACACCCTCTGGACGTGGGCGCTGGCCCTCGGGCTGGCGACGGTCGCCGGAGTGCTGGTCGGGGCGCTGTCCAAGGCGATCCCGGGGCTCGCCGCCCCGACCTCGGTCGCGGTGGACGCCTTCCGGTCGGTGCCCTCGACCGCGCTCATTCCGATCTTCATCCTGCTGCTCGGCCTGGGCACCGGAATGAAGATGGCAGTGGCGGTCTACGCCATCGTCTGGCCCATCCTGATCAACACCATCTACGGACTGTCCGGTGTCGAGCCCACCCGGATCGACGCGGCCCGGTCGATGCGCTTCTCCTGGCTGCGTACCCAACTGGTGGTCGCCCTGCCGAGCGCACTTCCCTCGATCTTCACCGGGGTCCGGATCGCCTCGGGCGCCGCCCTGGTGGTGGTGATCAGCACCGAGTTGCTCGGGGCGTTGAACGGGGTCGGCACGGTGCTGGTGGCGTATCAGCGGGCGGGTCGCGCGGACTACGTCATCGCCGGAACCCTGATCGTCGGCGTCGTGGGGGTCTTCGTCTACGCCGCCATAACCTGGCTGGAGGACCACATCGTGAAGTGGAAGTCCGTTGACTAGCGCCGTGGCGTCGACGCGGTCGACGGCGTCGCGGGCCGGGGCCCTGCGCCCGCTGGCGAACCTCTGGCTGCTCGGCGTCCTGCTGGTGGCCTGGGAGATCTACGCCCGGGCGCGGCCCACGATCTTCTTTCCGCCGCTCACCTCGATCCTGGTGCAGTTCCGCCAGGACTGGCTGTCGGGACCGCCCGCCCGGGCCTTCCTGTCCGACCAGTTCTGGACCGCCGTGCTGCCGAGCATGTCCCGGCTGGCCCAGGCGATGCTGCTGGCCCTCGTGCTGGGGGTGGCCGGCGGGGTCCTCGTGGCCCGCAGCCCGATCATCCGGGACATGTACAGCCCGATGATCCGGTTCTGGCTCGCCACCCCGAAGGTGGTGCTGCTGCCGGTCGCGCTACAGGTCTTCGGGGTCTCCGAGGCGCTGAACATCTTCGTGATCTTCTTCGGCACCGTCTGGCTCATAATGATCAACACCGCCGACGGGGTGGGTGGGGTGAACGCCGCCTGGCTGCGCAGCGCCAGCAGTATGCGGCTGTCGCGTTGGCAGCTCTATCGGCACGTCATCCTTCCCGCCGCCGCTCCTCAGATCATGGCCGGCGTGCGGGTCAGCATCGGCGTCGGTCTCATCATGGTGATCGTCTCCGAGTTCTACGCCACGACCGCCGGTGTCGGCTACGAGGTGATGCGGTTCCAGGAGACCTTCAGCTATCTCCAGATGTGGTCGGCCTTCCTGCTGATCGCGGTCATCGGCCTCGTACTCAACCTCGCCACCGCCCTGCTCGAACGCCGGACACTGCGCTGGCAGCGCCGCACCGGCCTGGGCGCCCTGTGAAGCCCGGCCCGACGGGAGGACCATCATGACCCTGACCATCGACAACGTCACCAAGAGCTACCCCGCCGCGAAGGCCGCCCCGCGTCTCGCGCTCGCCGAGACCTCCCTGACCATCGGCCGGGACGAGTTCGTCTGCGTGGTCGGGCCCTCGGGCTGCGGCAAGTCGACCATGCTGATGATGATGTCCGGGCTGCTCACCCCGACCGCCGGGCAGGTCCGCCTGGGCGACAAGGTGGTGACCGGGCCCCCGGCCGGCCTGAGCGTCGTCTTCCAGGACTACGGCCGGTCCCTCTTCCCCTGGATGACGGTCCGCCGCAACCTCGCCATCGCGGGCAAGGCGGCACGGCTGCCCAGGGCCGAGATCGCGGCACGGGTTGCCGAGGCCCTTGCCGCGGTGGGCCTGCACGGGGCCGACAATCTCTACCCCTGGCAGATGTCCGGCGGGATGCAGCAGCGGGTCGCGATCGCCCGCGCCCTGGTCCTGCGTCCCGAGGTGATGTTGATGGACGAGCCCTTCGCCGCCGTCGACGCCCAGACCCGCGCGGACCTGGAGGACCTGGTCCTCAAGGTCCGGCACGAATACCAGATGACAGTCGTCTTCGTCACCCACGACATCGACGAGGCCGTCTACCTCGCCGACCGGGTGCTCGTGCTCCAGGCCAACCCGGGGCGGCTCGTCCGCGACCTGCCCATCGACCTGCCCCGCCCCCGGGACCAGGTGACCACCAAGCTCGAACCCCGGTTCGCCCAACTCCGCAGCGAGATCTTTCGCCTGGTGATGCGCCCGGCCGACGCCGCCGACTGACCTGTCGCAGCTCGGGCCACACCCCTTCCACCACCGACAGTCGCACCGCCATCACGGTGAGGTGCTGCCGACCTCACGACGGGACATATCCCTTAATTCACCATCTAGCGGCATTCATGAATGCGTCAAGGAAGAGGAAGAGATGCTTCTTGCGAAGAAGACGGCGGCGGCCCTGAGCGGCCTCCTGCTGATCGCGGCCGTGACGGCCTGCTCCTCGGACGGGGCGGAGGGCTCCGACGACTCCGGGAAGGCCAGCATCCGGATGACCAGCCTGTCCCTCTGCAACGAACTGTCCCTCTACGCCCTCGACAAGGGAATCTTCGAGAAGAACGGGCTCGACATCGAACTCGTCAGCGTGCAGTCCGGCTCCGCCGGAATCGCGGCGGTGCAGGGCGGGGCTGCCGACATCGCCTTCGTCAGCCCGCAGGGCCTGCTGACCGCGATCGACAAGGGCGTCGACCTGAAGATCATCTCGGACAGCGGGGAGACCACCAAGGACAGCCAGGGCATCATCGTCAACAACAGCTCCGGCATCAACGGGCCCGCCGACCTCCAAGGGCGGACCATCGCCGTCAACGACCTCGGCGGCACCATCGTCACCCTGGTCAACAGGTGGATCGAGAAGGCCACCGGGCAGAAGTCCACCGCCAAGTTCGTCGCCCTCGGCTTCGCGGACATCGAGCCGGCCGTGGAGAACGGCAAGGTCGACGCCGGCGCCGTCACCGCCGCCGACGTACAGAAGATCACCGCGAGCGGAAAGGGCCGGGCCATCGGCAACCCGACCTGGGAGGGGGTCGGCGCCACCCCCAACGCCCTCTACGCGGTGACCTCCTCCTGGCTGAAGCAGAACCAGGGCTCCGCCGAACGGTTCGTCGCCGCCATGCAGGAGGCCGCCGACGCGGCCAAGCAGCCCGCCAGCAACACCGACAAGTTCGCCATCTACGCCAAGTACTGCAAGAAGCCCGCCGAGGACCTCGCCGCGATCCCCGAGCTGGCCTACAGCGGGTATGTCGACATGGCCGCCCTGGACAACGCCGTCAAGCTGTTCAAGGAGGCGAAGATCCTCACCCCGGGCTTCGACGCCACCGCCGCCGTCGCCGAGTTCGCCCGCGCCCGGTGACCCACCGGCGGCAGGGCCGGCGACGATGCCGGCCCGGTCGCTCTGACCATCCTGTCGATGTGTGCAGGATGGTCAGAGCGACCGCCGCCTCGGCTCACAGGCTCCAGCCACCGACCCCACCGCTGCCGGTGCCGCTGCCGTCGCTTCGGTTGCGGTGCTCGTCAAGCCTCCTCCGGGCCTCGGTCGACGCCTGCTGATCGAGCAGTTGGCCGGAGGCGTCGATCGATGCCCGCCGGGAGCGACGCCACAGCCAGACGGCTGCCGCAACTGCCAACACGATGATGAGAATGATGAGCCAACGCACGTCGGCCTCCGTCCGTCGGGCGACCACGGAACCGGCTAGCGGCCCGTAGGCGAATCGCTACCTCCAGTATGCGCAGCCCCGGTCAAGCGAGCGGCCTGCCGAGGCGTAGCGGTCTCACCACCAGGATCGAGGCCGCCGAACACCTGAGGACGTCCCCACACCTCAGCATCCAGCTTGTTCGGTGACGTGCGGCGGGGCGCGACCGGTCCCGTGGTCGTGCCCCGCTGCCCCCGCCCATCGTCCGAAACAGCGTCGGGAGGACGCAGTCGCGCCTGTCCTGGTGTCGCTCACCAGGTCACCAGCAGCACGCCGCCCCCGTGCGGGTCCGCCCGGATCACTCCTTCGGTGGAGCCGCGCAGTGGAACGACGCGCGCCTGCCCCGCATCGGCCCGCGCCGCGAGCCACGCCCGGGTGAGCGCCGGATGTTCGGTGTAGATGGTCCGCACGTCCCGGCCGGTGACCTGCAGTAGGTGACGAACGACGTCCGCGCGGCGAGCAACGCGCGCAGCACGAGCCCGACGCCGCTGGCGAGCGACCATTCGACGCACGTGTCGTAGCCGGTGATCCCGATGTCGACCACGCCGGTCGACACCAGCCGCGGAATGTCGAACCCCCGGCACAGGACCGGGGTGTCGCCTGCGGCGCGGTGCCACAGGGAGCGCGGGTGGCCGACTGCCAGCCCGGGAAAGAGCCCGCCGGTCAGCTCGGCGGCCGGGCCGTGCAGGCGGCTCGACGAGCCGGGCGCGGCCACGATCACGCGGGGCCGCCAGAGTGGTGCGCGTCCCGGTCGATCCGCCGCACCGCGTCACCGATCTCGTCGACCGGCACCACCGCGTCGGCCAACGCGCGCAGGGCGAACTCGGCCGGCTCTTCGGAGAACACGACGGCCTTACCCTGGCCCACGGCGTAGCCCACTTCGATGCAGACGCTCACCCCCGCGTATCCGCCGTTGGCGATGACGAACACCGCGTCGGATCTGGCGACCTTGTCGAGGAACTCCCGGGTGAGGCGGATCTTGTCCGACTCGCCGACGCTCACTTGCTCCTCGCTGTAGTCGTAGCGGGGGGTGTAGACGGTCAGGCCGGCCTTTCGAAGAATCTCCTCGGCCCGCCGCGCGGTGTCGTAGAACTTCGAACTGCTGCAGATCGTGACTGAGCTGATCAAGGGAACTCTCTCCGTCGTTTCCGAGAAGCGAAGGTCAGGTCAACGGCACGAGATGCCGGGGTCATTTTAGATATCTCGTGCCCGACCGACGGAGTAGGATCTTCTCCCACAGCACGGACGGCGCCTCGGCCTCCCTCGGGCGGGGCAGCAATCGCCGGTCGGCCAGGATGGGATAGTCGAGGTGGAACGGCCGCACCGCCAGCCGGGCGGGCAGGCCGGGGCTGATCGCGCCCAGCTCGGTGCCGATTCAGCCACGCGATCCTCCGTCGGGGTACGCCTGCGGCCACGTGGCGCGATCAGCGGAGCGCTCAGGTCAGGGTATCGGCTACGCAGTGGACACCGATCCGGCTGTGGCATCAGATATCCGTCATTTCCTCATCGCTGGTTCGCCACCAGCCGGGCCACAATCGCCCGCAGAGACGTCGCTTCCGCTTTGCAGGGTGAACAGGTGGACACATAAGGTCCAACTTGGTCGACGGTTCGACACCTACGGCCAACGTCTGACTACGGAGTCCTCGTAGACGACGTAGAACCCGGGTGGACCTTCCGCACCGTATCGCCAGATCCTGTCGCGGTGACGCTCAAAGCGCTCGGCGCGCTTCGCTGGTGTCAACTCGGCGCTGCTCAGGCAGTGGATGGTAAGGCCCGAGGCGACCAGACGATTGAGGACCGGAAGTTGGTTGCGGATGCGCTTGTCCTGAGTCAGCATCGTCCAGCCCCGCTTCAGGCCATACTCGATCCACTCGTCGTCACCGGTGAACTGGCCATCAGCAGGAAAGACATCGCTGACCATGTGCAGGGTCCAGCCCGCCTCGATCAACGTCCGAGGCGTGCCCTTGCCCAGGCAACGATCGACAAAGAATTCAGGCGGCGACGCGAACGACGGCTTCGACCTCGTCAACGGTCAGCCCGTACTCGTCAGCAACAGTTTCGGACGACTCACCAGCACGCCACATCCCCACAACCGCCTCGACTGGGACCTTGGTGCGTGCGACGACAGGGGCGCCCCAGCCGAACCGAGGATCGATGACCACCTGGGCGGTGTCGGGATACTGACGCAACCGCAGCCGGGCGGGATATGCGTCGGAGGGTTCCCAGACGATGTAGTTCAGGTAGTCGGAGATCACTTCGCGGATGGGCATCTGCCGGTCGCCGGCACGCGCAAGCTCGTCGGTGTCCATGTAGTGAATGAACACGTCGATGCCATCCGTGGCGATCCTTCGGTCCGCCAGGCCGTAGGGGTTGCCGAAGACATTGCGAATCTCGGCTGCCGCGTCCCTGATCTTGTCCTTCCCGAGCTTCAACTCCCGGAGGGACCGCAGGACGTACGCCTCGATCACGGCAACGAACGGCACCGACGGCCATCCGCGCTTGGCGGGCGGAACCGTGTGCACCAATGGCGCTCCGGCTGCCTTTTCTGCCAGCCACGAGTGCATGGTGCTACGGGGTATGCCCAGGTAGCGGGCGGTGTCAGCCGGCGTGAGAAGCGCGTCCTGAAGCTTGTCGATCAACTTGCGCCTCCCTCCGCCGTGCAGGTCCCAGCATCGCATCGCACTAGACGGTTTACACGATCCGTTGATGAACCGCTACCCCGTGTCGCGATCAGGGCTCCCGCATCCAGGTCTTCGGGTCGGTGACGAAGACGCCCTTGCCCTGGTGGCGACGGATGACGCGCAGCGCCTCAAGCCGGACGTAGGCCAGCTGCACGGTCCCGTAGCTGGCTCCGTAGCTCACACGGGTCTCGGCGACCGACGGCAGGCGGTCGCCAGGCTTCAGCTTCCCCGACCTGACATCAGCGATGACGTCGTCGGCGATGCGGAGGTATTCGGCTGATTCGGGCATGTCGCTCCTCGCGTGGCACCCCGAATTCGATCACACCTCGAATGCCTGAACAACGTGCTTTGACTTCCCTGTGTTCCCTAGCTATGTTTGTCGGGAGCTCCTCCTCGCGTGGCAACGGGGTCGGCTCATCCCCCGGTCGGGGCGGGTCTGCCCTGCCCGCCCCGACCCACCGCACGCTCCCGTCTGCCCCGGAAAGGATCGTCGTGGCCCACGTGTATCGAGGCGGCCGGCTCTACGGCACGGGCCGGCCCGACCGGCTGACCCCGCACGAGGTGCGTACCTGGGCGTTCGACCCGCGTCGGCGGGGCGTCGACGCCGACCAGGTGCGCGAGTTCCAGGCCCGGCTGGCCGACGAGCTGGCCGGGTTGCACGAGGACGTGCGGCTGCTGACCCAGGAGAACGACCGGCTGAAACGGGCGCTGCGCGACTGGCAGGTCATGCACGCCCGGGAGTGCGTCCCGCCGGACGACGCCCGGCCCAACCGGGGTCGCTGGTAGCGGTGCGCCCGACCCCCGGTGACCTGCTGACCGTTGACGGCCACGCCTCGGTGCAGTTCGCCGGGGACCGGGCCGTCACGTTCCGCGTCGTGTCGGTGCCCGAACTGCCGACCTACCACGGCTGGATCTGGCTCGCCGGCTACGTCCTCGACCAGCGCGGCCTGGCCACCGCCAGGCGCGAGATCTACGTCCAGCTCGCCGGGCTCCGGCCTGCGGCCCCGGCGACGGCGGCCGTCCCGCGTCGCCCGCCGTCACGACCCGCGCAGCGGTCCGCGTCGACCCCCTCGGGAGTCGGTCGGGTCTCCGGGCGGCGGAGGTGAGGGGGCGGCGTCGGGAAAACCCGTTGGGCTGCCCGCCGCGCCTCGGGCACGATCAGCGCGTGGACACCTATCTGGACACCGAGCGGCTGGCGCTGCGCCACTTCACCGCCGACGACGCGGACCTGCTGATCGAGCTGGACAGCGACCCGCAGGTGATGCGCTACCTGAGCGGCGGCGAGCCGACCCCGCCGGAGATCGTCCGCGAGCGCCACCTGCCGAACATCCTCGCCGGCTACGCGAAGTGGGGCGGCAACCTCGGGCTGTTCGCCGCGCACGAGAAGGCCGGTGGCGCGTTCGTCGGCTGGTTCATCCTGCGTCCCGAGCCGCAGGGCCCGCTGGACGAGGTCGAGCTCGGCTACCGCCTGCGGCGGGCGGCCTGGGGCAAAGGCTATGCCACCGAGGGCTCCCGGGCCCTGCTGGGCAAGGCGTTCACGGAGCTCGGTGTGCGCACGGTCTGGGCGGAGACGATGACCGTGAACCGCGCCTCGCGCAACATCATGGAGAAGCTCGGCATGACGCTCACGGAGACCGCCCCCGTCCCCGACGACATGGCGATGATCGAGGGCGCCGAGCACGGCGGCGTACGGTACGAGATCACCAAGGAGCAGTGGGAGCGGCGGTAGCCGCCGTTCAGCCCTGCGTGGTGCACGCCCGGCGGTCGGGGGGCGGGGTGCCGTACAGCTTGTTCTCCGCCGGGTCGATCGGGTGCCGGTCGATCTCCCTCGGCACGTCCGACGGCGAGTCGAACGCCTTGCGGATGTCGGGCACGCAGAGCAGCGTGAGCCGCTTGCCGACGGCGATGCCGTTGGCGTCGAACCGAATCAGCCCGGTCACCCCCTGGTAGGCGGGGTCGGCGACGTCGCGGATGGCGACGTACACCGTCGTGGGGGTGACCTCCCGGGGGTTCCACTCGCGGCCGGCGGGGGCGGAGAGGTTGCCGGCGATGGTGCGCACCGCCCGCAGGTGCAGCCGGGTCGCGTCGTAGGCCAGCCCGACCCGCTCCCCGATGTGCGAGTTGGACTGGCACAGCGACAGCACCGTCCGCACGTCGGTGAGGAAGAGCTTGCGCTCGATGTCGGTCGCCCCGAGGATCCGGTGGCAGTAGGCCAGTTCGCCCTTGACCACGTACGCCAAGGGCAGGTTGTCCGGCGCGGGCCGGCGGGCGGCGGTGTTCGCCAGGTAGCGGTTGACGGAGTCGTCGCCGATGAGCAGCGGCACCCGGCCGCTGCAGTTCTCGGCCAGCCGGGCGGCGAACGCGCCGAACTCGGTGTAGCGCCCGCCGAAGAAGACCACGCCGTCGCCGAAGCGGTCGGCGCAGACCGGGGTGAGGTCGACCCCCTGCCGCCAGTACGTCTCCTGGTAGGCGTCGCCGCCGAAGCGGGACCGCAGCCCGTCGCGCAGCGTGTTGACGTACAGGTCTTCGCGCGCGCCCACGTCCGGGTCGACGTTGCCGTACGTGTAGAAGTTGAAGATCCGCTTCTTCTTCAGCACCTCGGTGACGTGGTCGTGCACGAGGGTGGCCTCGTCGATGTTCGGCGCGGAGATCTGGAGGTAGCGGCTGGAGGCGTCGGCGATCCGGTCGGCCGACAGCGTCGGCGCGAGGACAGGCAGGTTCAGGTCGCCCAGCGCCTTGATCGCGTCCTGCACCGCCTTGCGGCTCTCCACCAGCCCGACCACGCCGAGCACCGTCGGCTCGTCGCGGGCCAGGTCGGCGAGCATCCGCACCACGTCGCCGGCGTACCGCATCTCCTGGCCCGCGTTGGCGACCACGATCCGCAGGTACGGGTTGGCCCGGTCGTCGTTGGCCTCCAGGTACGCGCGGCGCTGCGCCGCCGCCATGCCCTGCAACTCCTCCCGCTCCCCGGCGAAGGTCTCCTCACCGGGCAGCGCGTCGGGCTTGGTCAGCGACCCGAAGTAGACCAGGGTGACCCGGGGCCGGTCCCGGCGGACGGCCCACGCCGCCTCCACCTCCCGGTTCTGGTCGAAGATCTGCCGCTGCACGGCGAGCAGGGACTCGTCGCGGCTGAACAGCTGCCGCCCGTGGTCGCTGTAGCCGATGCACTGGCCGTCGCGGACCGCCGTGTGCACCAGCCCTCCGCCCCGGGCCGACGGCGGCCACTCGCAGTCCGCCCGCCACCGCTGCGCCTGCCCGGGGATCTGCCACACGCCGAACGTGGTCAGCACGACCGCGACCAGCGCCACGAGGGCGACCGGCCGGGCCAGCCACGGCGGGCGGGGCGGCACGATCCGCGACAGCCGGTTGCGGAACGGAGTGAGGTCGGCCGCAGGGACCTCCACCTGGAGGTACCAGGCGTTGTCCTCCCGCGCCCGCCGGGCCCGGGGCAGGCCGCTGCGCCACGCCCGGTACGCCCCCTCCACCCCGTCGAGCGGCACGAGCTGGCCGGCGACGGCCGGGTCGGTGGGCGACAGCCCGTCCGGCGGCACGTCGTGGCCGTTCGAGATGACCAGCAGGGGATCCGAGCGGCCCGTCTCGTCGCGCACCGCGTTGATGAGCCTGACCAGGGCGTACCCGCCGTTGCCCGGCGCGAGGCCGTCGAGCAGGAGGACCGGGCAGGCGGTGCGCCGCCACGGCCGGAGCCGCCACGGCCGGCGACGGTGTTCCACGCGCAGGTCCTGGAGGAACGCGTGCACCAGCAGCAGGTCGATCTGCTCCTGGTCCTCGGTCTCCCGGGACGGGACGGTGAGCCGGCTGGCGAAGGCGACGAAGTCGCCGGCCGCCAGCTCGGGGGCGAGGTACTGCTGGCGCAGGAACCAGCGGAACCGACGCCCCGCCCCGAGCAGCCACCCGTTGGTCAGCAGCCAGAACGTCACGCCGGGCAGCACGCGCAGGACGAACCACAGCAGCACCCCGAGCCAGCCGCCCGGGTCCGGCGGGGCCTGCTGCCCGCCCGAGGCCGCCCGCTGCGAGATCCGCTCACGCAGTTGCCGGGTCAGCTCCCGGCGTCGCCGGTTCGTCGCCACGCCGGTCAGGTCCACCTGCATGAGCCCGTCGGCCAGCGCGTAGTGGCGGAACGCCAGCCGGTCCGCGCCGCCGAAGTTCCCGGCGACGAGCCCCGTGTACGCCTCGTGCAGCAGCGCGCGCACGTCCCGGCCGGTGGCGTCGAGGCGGACGTGCGGCACCCGCCGCTCCTCGCCGGCGAACACGTGCGCCAGCATGGCCAGCGGCGACGGCGTGCCGGGCCGGGAGACCAGGCACAGCAGCGGAAGCCGCCAGCCGCGCCGCGCGGGCCGCAGCACCATCGACTCGATCAGCTCCACCAGCCGGTGGAACTCGGCGTACGCCCGCCTGCCCTGCTCGGGCACCCTCTCGTCGGCCATTCTCCCCCGTCTCGAACCCGCCGAAGAATCCGCGCGATCGTCGGTCCCGCCGCCCCGCCGGAAAGGAGCACCCCGTCGTGCCGCACGACGCACAGTGAAACCGGTCGCTCGATGGTAGGCGGCGATCGAGGCCCCCGCCACGACGGCGGAGCCCGCCGCCGCAACTGTCGACTTTCCGATCCCGGGCGGGATCAGGTGGCGAGAGCGGCGTAGCGGCCCGCGTGGTCGAGCAGGGTGGTGTGGGTGCCGGACTCGACGATGCGGCCGTGGTCGAGCACGGCGATCTGGTCGGCGTCGCGCACGGTGGACAGCCGGTGGGCGATCGTGATCGTGGTGCGTCCCCGGGCCAGCTCGTCGAACGCCCGCTGCACCGCGCGCTCCGTCTCGGTGTCCAGCGCGCTGGTGGCCTCGTCGAGGATCAGCACCCGGGGGTCGCGCAGCAGGGTGCGGGCGATGGCGAGGCGCTGCTTCTCCCCGCCGGAGAACCGGTGCCCGCGCGAGCCGACCATGGTGTCGTACCCGTCGGGGAGGACGGCGATGAGATCGTGGATCTGCGCGGCGCGGGCCGCGTCCTCGATCTCGGCGTCGGTGGCGTCGGGTCGGGCGTACCGCAGGTTTTCGCGCACGGTGGTGTGCAGCAGGTAGGTCTCCTGGCTGACCACGCCCACGACGGCCGCCAGGTCGGTCAGCCGCATCTCGCGCAGGTCGACGCCGTCGATGGTGACCCGGCCGGCGGTCGGGTCGTGCAGGCGGCTGACCAGGGCGGCGAGGGTGCTCTTGCCGGAGCCGGTGTGCCCGACCACGGCGAGGCCGGTGCCGGCCGGCACGTCGAGGGTGACCCCGGCGAGGGCGGCGGTGTCGCTGCCCGGGTAGGTGAAGGTGACGTCCTCGAACCGCACGTGGCCGCGCACCCGGCGCGGGTCGACGTCGACCGGATCGGCGGGGTCGTCGACCTCGACGGGCAGGTCGAGATACTCGAAGATCCGGGCGAACAGCGCCATCGACGCGGTGACCGAGACGCCCACGTCGAGCAGGCCCATCAGCGGCCGGAACAGCCCGCCCTGGAGGGCGGTGAACGCGACCAGCGTGCCGATGCTGAGCGTGCCGGCGGCCCCGGGCAGGCCCGCGCCGAGGTAGATGAACGCGGGGATGGCGGCGAAGATGACGCTCATCGAGGCCATCCGCCAGCGGCCGGCGAGGTCGGAGCGCAGTTCCAGGTCGACGAGGCGGGCCGAGGAGGCAGCGAACCGGTCGACGAGCGCGCCGCCCGCGCCGAGGGTCTTGCTGAGCTGCACGCCGCTGATCGACAGCCCCTCCTCGATGGTGACGTTGAGGTCGGCCAGCTCGCGCTGCCGCTGGGCGGTGATCTCCCGCCGCATCCGGGCGACCCGGCGGGTGAGCCAGATCGACGGCGGCAGCACGACCAGGGAGATCAGCGACAGCCGCCAGGACAGCGCCACCATGGCCACGGCGGTGGCGACGACCGTGGTGAGGTTCGACGCGATCGAGGTGGCGGTGGAGGTGACCACCGTCTGCATGCCGCCGATGTCGTTGGTGATCCGCGACTGCACCTCGCCGGTGCGGGTGCGGGTGAAGAACGCGATGGACTGCCGGTGCAGGTGGGCGAAGACGTCGGTGCGCAGCCGGTGCATGACCTGCTGGCCGACGCGGGTGGAGAGCCACGTCTGGACCACGCCGAGGGCGGCGGTGACGACGGCGACGGCGACCATGCCGAGGACCAGCCGGGCCAGCAACGTCAGGTCGCGCTCGGGCAGGGCCCGGTCGATCACGGCGCGCAGCAGGAACGGCGAGGCCATGGCGACGATCGAGGAGACCACGATGATCGCGGTGACGGTGGCGAGCTGCCAGCGGTAGGGGGCGAAGAGCCGGCCGACCCGGCGCAGCGGGACCTGGCGGGCCTGGGCCTTCTCGGCGGGGCTGACGGCGCGGGGGCCGCCCCGGCCCTCGCGGTGGGTGGTGGGTGCGTCCAAGGGACCGCCCTTCGGTCGGAGACGATAATGCTGAGGTTACCTCATCATGAGGTAGCAACAGCATTCTCTGCTACCGTATTCCGGTGAGCGCCGACATCCCGGTGAGCCCCGCCTCCGCGGCGAGCCCCGACGAGGAGGGCCTGGCCGAGAGCTTCTGGGCCGTCGCCCGCCGGCTGCGCCAGCTGTCCCGGCAGACCCTCGAACCGTGGGAGGTCAACCCCGGGCAGGCGCGGGCGCTGGGCATCCTCACCCGGCACGGCGCGCTGCGGCTCAGCGCGCTCGCCGAGCGCCTGCGCATCGCGCCGCGCTCCGCCACCGAGGTCGTCGACGGCCTCCAGGAGCGCGGCCTGGTCGCCCGTCGCCCCGACCCGGCCGACCGGCGGGCCGTCCTGGTCACCCTCACCGACGAGGGGGTACGCGTCGGCGCGGCGATCCACGCCGCCCGGCACACCGAGGCCGAGCGCCTCTTCGGCGGGCTCGACCCGACCGACCGGGCCCACCTGGCCCGCATCCTGCGGACCCTGCGCGACTGACCACCGACCTCCCCGCCTCCTTCTGCGCGTGGCCGGGCTTCTGCGCGCGGCCGGTCCGACCGGCAACGCCTCCGCCGGCCCGTCATTCCGCCCGGCGGCTGGCGAGGATGGCCAGCACCTCGGCGCGTACCCGGTCCGGCTCACGCACCAGCCTGCGGTGGGCGAAGCGCACCACGAGGATGCCCCGGGTCGCCAGCAACGCGTCGCGGCGCAGGTCGATCTCCCGCTGCCGGGGGTCACCGTGCGCGGTCGCCCCGTCCAGCTCGAAGTCGACCCGTTCCCGCTCGGCGTAGACGTCGAGGTACATGGTGCGCCCCTCGATCCGTACCCGGAACTGCCGGCGCAGCCGGGGCATCTGCGCCCCAGTGAAGACGTGGTCGTGTCCCCATACTTCGAGGTGGCTGCGGCAGCCGGCGGACAGCCGGTCCAGCAGCACGCGCAGCTCGGCGCGGCGCGCCAGCCGGGGCACCTCCGCCAGCGCCTCCCCGACGCGCGCCGGGGTGGTCAAACCGCCGTTGACGGCGCGGATCAGCGGGGCGGGGCGGTCCACGGCCGGCAGCAGCGGCCAGGCGTCGACCAGTGCCCGGTCCAGCCGGACGACGGGCAGGCCCCGGCGGGTCACCGCCTGCGGCGGCTCGGGGCGGAAGCCCTGCCGGTGGTGCAGCACCAGGTGCGGCGGCCGGGAACGGAGCCCCGACCGGGCCGGCACGTCGAGGTGCACGGGCTCGTCGTCGGGTTGCCGGCGCACGCCCCAAACGTGCAGGGCGGTGGGTCCGCCGAGCGCGCCCCGCCCCTGCGCGTACGCCACGGCGGCGCGGTGCCGCAGCTCCGGCGGGAGCACGGCGAGCCCGGCCGAGCCGGGCGGGGGCACGGCGAGCCCGGCACGGCCCGGCGGCGCGCCGGGCGCGGGTGCGACAGCCGGGCGCGTCAGCCGCGAATCGACGTACACACCGGGCAGCACCCGCAGCAGCCTCCCCGCCCCACGTTCCCGCCGCAGGGTCCACTCCGGAACCACCTGGACGGCGAGGTCCCAGGTCAGCAGCCCATCGTGCCGACGCAACAGCTCGTTCAGCTCAGCGTTCACGCAGCCGACCGTGGCCCACTCCGCCCCGCGCCCGCCACCCCGCGCCGCCGGCCTGTGGACAGCGCGCCCCACTGTGGACGACGCCCCACGGAGCCTCGCGATCTGCTAGGAAGATCGTCTGTCGCACACCGGCACCCCACCCGGCGTGTCGCGCCGGTCACCAGCAGACGATCAGGGGTCAGTGGTCACGGGTCACTGTCACGGGGGTGGGAGCGCCGCCAGGCGGCCGGTTAGGTGGGCGCGTTCGCGGGTGTTGGCGGTCTGGGCGATTGCTGCCTCGTACGCCTCCTGGGCCTCCCCTACGCGGTCCAGGCGGCGCAGCAGGTCGGCGCGGACGACGTGGTAGACGTGGTGACGGAGCAGCGGCGGGGCCGCGCCGCCCAGCTCGTCGACGGCGGCCAGCGCCTCGGCCGGGCCGCGTACCTCCGCGAGGGCCACCGCCCGGTGCAGGGCGACGACGGGGCTCGGCGCGAGGGCGGCGAGGTGGTCGTACAGCCGGAGGATCTGGGCCCAGTCGGTGTCGGCGGCGCTGCGCGCGTCGCCGTGCACGGCGGCGATCGCGGCCTGGATCTGGTAGGGGCCGGGGCGGGCGCGGCGCAGGCAGTGGCGCACGAGGGCGTGCCCCTCGGCGACGAGGGCGTGGTCCCAGCGGCTGCGGTCCTGCTCCGCCAGCGGGACCAGATCGCCGTCGGGGGACGTGCGGGCGGGGCGGCGGGACTCGGTGAGCAGCATCAGGGCGAGCAGGCCGAGAGTCTCGGGCTCGTCGGGCATCAGCTCGACCAGCAGCCGGCCGAGCCGGATCGCCTCGGCGCACAGGTCGTCGCGGACGAGGTGCTCCCCGGCGCTGGCGGTGTGCCCCTCGGTGAAGATCAGGTAGACCACGGCGAGCACCGCGCGGAGCCGGTCGGGCAGGTCCGCGTCGCGGGGGATGCGGTACGGGATGCCGGCGTCACGGATCTTGGCCTTGGCCCGGACCAGGCGCTGGGCCATGGTGGCCTCGGGCACCAGGAAGGCGCGGGCGATCTCGGCGGTGCTCAGCCCGCCGAGCAGCCGCAGGGTCAGCGCGACCCGCGCGGCCGGGGCGAGCGCCGGGTGGCAGCAGGTGAAGAGGAGCCGGAGCCGGTCGTCCCGCACGGGCCCCTCCTCGGGTGGTTCGGCGGGGGCGTACAGCAGGGCCGCCTCGGCGTGCCGCCGCTCCCGCGTCGCCTCCCGGCGGAGCCGGTCGACGGCCCGGTTGCGCGCGGTGGTGATGATCCAGCCGTCCGGGCTGGGCGGCGGGCCGTCGACCGGCCAGCGCCGCACCGCCTCGACGTACGCCTCCTGGACCGCCTCCTCGGCGAGGTCGATGTCGCCGAGGAGGCGGATCAGCACCGCGACGGCGCGACCGTGGCCGGCCCGGAAGGCACGCTCGACATCGGTGGACTCGACGCCGGTGAGTCCGGGCACGCCGGTCAGGATCCGCCCACGAAGGGACGGACCTCGACCGGCAGGGTGGTGGCCCGCGCGTAGCGGCGGCCCCAGTCGAGGGCGGCGTCGAGGTCCGGCACCGACACGATCGTGATCCCGCCGAGGTATTCCTTGCCCTCGGCGTACGGACCGTCGGTCACCAGCGTCTCGTCGCCGTCGGCCCGCAGCACGGTGGCCGTCTCCGGCGCGTGCAGGCCCTGACCGAAGACCCAGGAGCCGGCCTCCACCAACTCGTGGTGGATGGCCTCGACCTCACGCATCACCCCGGCGAGGAACTCCGGTTCCGGCTGCCCCGTGCCGGCCGGATGGTAGATGCTGATCAGGTACTGGCCCATGGTGTCCTCCTCGGTCGCGGCCGGCGCAGCGCCGGCCGCCCCTCTCCACCCTTCACCCTCCACACGAACGAGGCCGCCCGGGATCGACACGCCACCCGAGGATTCTTTGACACTTGCGGCTTATATAAGGCGGGTCTGATATAAAGGCGGGGTGCATGCCTTCGACGTGCTGGGCGATCCCGTGCGCCGGCGGATCCTCGAACTGCTCGCCGAGGGCGAGCGGAGCGCCGGGTCCGTCTGCGAGGTGATCCAGGCCGAGTTCCGCATCTCCCAGCCGGCCGTGTCCCAGCACCTGCGGGTGCTGCGCGACAGCGGCTTCGCCACGGTGCGCCCCCAGGGGGCCCGCCGGCTGTACGCGGTCGCCCCGGAGCCGCTGCGCGAGGTCGACGACTGGCTCGGCCACTTCCGCCGGTTCTGGACCCCGCCCCTGCACGCCCTGGCCACCGAGCTGGCCCGGGGCAGCCGGCAACGCCGGCTGGCGGCAGCACCCGAGCAGCCCGCGCAGCGCGAGAAGGCCGAGCAGCGCGAGCAGCCTGCGCAGGCCGCACAGCCCGAGAAATCCGAGAATTCCGCGAAGAGGAGACCAGAATGATCGACGCTACGCACCAGATCAGCGCCGTGGAGCGTCGGGTGGGCAGCCGCGTGCTCCCCGCCGGGCAGGCCCGCGTCATGACCATCAGCCAGACGTACGACGCGCCGATCGAGGACGTCTGGGACGCCTGCACCAACGCCGAGCGCATCCCGCGCTGGTTCCTGCCGATCAGCGGCGAGCTGCGGCTGCACGGCCGGTACCAGTTCGAGGGCAACGCGGGCGGCGAGGTGCAGCGCTGCGACCCGCCGGAGAGCTTCGCCGCCACCTGGGAGATGGGCGACCAGGTGAGCTGGATCGAGGTGCGGCTGTCCCCGGAGCCCGGCGGCCGGACCCGGTTCACGCTGGAGCACGTCGCGCAGGTCGACGACGCGATCTGGGACCAGTTCGGGCCGGGGGCGGTCGGGGTCGGCTGGGACATGGGGCTGGTCGGGCTGGCCACCTACCTGCACGCCGGGGACGGCGGCGACGACGATCCCGCGGCGCGGGGCGCCGAGTGGGCGGCATCGGCCGAGGGGCGGGAGTTCCTGGTGACCGCCAGCCGGCTCTGGGGCGAGGCGAGCGCGGCGGCCGGCACCGATCCGGCCGAGGCCGCCGCGGCGGCACAGCGGACCACGGAGGCGTACACGGGGGCGTCGGCCGGCTGACCGCGAGCGGCCGCAGGCCGGCCGGAGCGGACCGGCGACGCGGTAATCCGGTGGCCCGGTGTCGGGGGCCCTCGGCAGACTGTCGGCCATGTCGCCCCGCTCCGTCGCCGACCTGGTCGCCCTGCGCGAGTCCGACGCCCGCGTGCGCTACCTGCACTTCTGGGGGCACCGCCCCCGGCCGGACGGCACGGCCGGGGCGGGCTGCCTGAGCCAGTGGTGGCCCGCGCCGTTCACGGTGGACGGCCGGGTCTTCGCCACCGCCGAGCACTGGATGATGTGGCACAAGGCCACCCTGTTCGGCGACCACGACACGGCGGCGCGCGTCCTCACCGCCGGGCACCCGCAGCGGGCCAAGGCCCTCGGGCGCGCGGTCCGCGGTTTCGACGACGCCACCTGGGCGGCCCACCGGTACGACATCGTGGTGGCCGGCAGCGTCGCGAAGTTCGCCGCGCACGACGACCTGCGCGCGTTCCTGCTCGGCACCGGCGAGCGGGTGCTGGTCGAGGCGAGCCCCGTGGACCGGGTGTGGGGCATCGGCCTGGCCGCCGGCGACCCCGACGCGCAGGACCCGGCCCGCTGGCGCGGCGACAACCTGCTCGGCTTCGCCCTGATGGCCGCCCGCGCCGCCCTGCGCCCCTGACCCGCGCCGCACCTGACCCGCCCCGCGCCCCGACCCGTGCCGCCCCTGACCGGCCGCGCCCCGCGCCGCCCCTGACCCGCCCCGGCCCGCTCCCCCGCCCGGCGTACCACCCGGGCCGGAGGCGCGTGGGCGAGGCGGTAACGTGCCGGGCGTGACCGGCGCACCGTACTCCCACTGTTCCTACTGCGGCGCGGGCTACCCGGCGGCGGCCGACTGGCCCCGGGTGTGCGCGGCCTGCGGCCAGACCGTGTGGCGCAACCCGACGCCCGTGGCGGTGGCGGTGCTGCCGGTGCGCACCGACGCCGGCCTCGGCGTGGTCGTGGTCCGCCGGGACATCGAGCCGGCGCGCGGGCTGCTCGCGCTGCCCGGCGGCTTCATCGAGTACGGCGAGGCGTGGCAGGAGGCCCTCGTGCGGGAGCTGCGCGAGGAGACGGGGCTGGTGGCGTCCGCCGACGACGCGCAGCTGTTCGCGGTGCACGGGGCGCCGGCCGGCGGCACGATGATGGTCTTCGGGACGCTGCCGGAGCAGGCCGCCGGGCTGCTGCCGGCGTCGACGCCGACGGAGGAGGCCACCGAGTGGCTGGTGGTCACCGAGCCGGTGGAGCTGGCGTTCTCCACGCACACCCGGGTGCTGGCCGACTTCTTCGCCGCCCACCGGGCTGCCTGACGGGCCTGCGGCCACCGGCCGGCTGTCGCCGGCCGCCTCCTGAGGGGTGGGACGACCACGTCGGCGCACTACCCACATAACCTATCGGGTTAGTAGGCTGCTCTCGCTCGCCGGCCGCCCCGGCGTGCCCGCACCTCGAGCCGCCCACCACCCGACCCGGAGACCCGATGACCCGCTGGACCCCCGACCCGTCGTTCTACCCGTCGCCCCGGCAGGCGGCCCTGGCCCCCGCCGAGAAGCTGGCGTACGTCGCCGCGTTCGACCGCGCCGCCGAGCGGCCCGACGCCCTCGCCGTGCTCGACACCGACCCCGACTCCCCCGAGTACGGGCGGGTGGTCGGCTGGACCGACCTGCCGCACACCGGCGACGAGCTGCACCACTTCGGCTGGAACGCGTGCAGCAGCGCGCTCTGCCCCACCGCGCCGCACCCGCACGTCGAGCGCCGCTACCTGATCGTCCCCGGGCTGCGCTCGTCGCGGGTGCACGTGTACGACACCAAGCCCGACCCGCGCGCGCCGAAGCTGGTCAAGGTGATCGAGCCCGGGGAACTGGCCGAGCGGGCCGGGTACTCCCGCCCGCACACCGTGCACTGCGGGCCCGACGGCATCTACCTGTCCGCGCTCGGCGGGGCCGGCGACGCCGACGGCCCCGGCGGCATCGCGATCCTCGACCACACCACCTTCGACGTACGCGGGGCGTGGGAGGCCGACCGGGGCCCGCAGCACCTCGCGTACGACTTCTGGTGGCACCTCAACCACGACGTGCTGGTGACCAGCGAGTGGGGCACCCCGTCGATGATCGAGGACGGGATCGTCGGCGAACTGCTGCTCGGCCGCCGGTACGGGCACGCGATCCACTTCTGGGACCTGGCCAAACGGCGGCACGTGCAGCGGGTCGACCTCGGCGACGCGTACCAGATGCCCCTGGAGCTGCGCCCGGCCCACGACCCGACGCAGACGTACGGCTTCGTCGGCGTGGTGATCAGCGTCGAGGACCTGTCGGCCTCGATCTGGCTGTGGCACCGCGACGGCGAGGAGTGGGCCGTGACCAAGGTGATCGACATCCCCGCCGAGCCGGCCGACCCGGCGGACCTGCCCGACCTGCTCAAGCCGTTCGGTGCGGTGCCGCCGCTGGTCACCGACATCGACCTGTCCGTGGACGACCGCTTCCTCTACGTCTCCTGCTGGGGCACCGGCGAGCTGCGTCAGTACGACGTCGGCGACCCGTTCCACCCGGTGCTGACCGGATCGGTGCGCCTCGGCGGCATCGTGCGGCGCACCCCGCACCCCGGCTTCCCCGACGAGCCCCTGGCCGGCGGCCCGCAGATGGTGGAGATCAGCCGCGACGGCCGCCGGGTGTACGTGTCGAACTCGCTCTACGGCTCCTGGGACGACCAGTTCTATCCCGACGGGGTGGGCGCGTGGCTGGCCAAGCTGGACGTCGACACCGAGGCGGGCGGCCTCACCCCGGACGCCCGGTTCTTCCCACACGGCGAGGAGTTCCGGGGGCTGCGGGTGCACCAGACCCGGTTGCAGGGCGGCGACGCGTCCTCCGACTCGTACTGCTTCCCGTGACCGCGGCGACCTGGCTGACCCTGGCCGGGCTCGGCGCGTTCCACGGCTTGAACCCGGCGATGGGCTGGCTGTTCGCGGTGGCCCGCGGGTTGCAGGAGCGCAGCCGGCGGGTGCTGCTGGCGTCGCTGCCGCCGATCGCGCTCGGCCACCTCGCCTCCGTCGGCGTGGTGGCCGCGCTGGTCACGGCGACCCGGTCGGTCGCGGCGAGCACCGCCGTGGCGGTCACCGGCGGCGTGCTGCTGGTCGGGTTCGGGCTGTGGCGGCTGCTGTCGCGCCGGCACTTCCGCTGGGCCGGGATGCGGCTGTCGAACGCGCAGCTCGCCGGCTGGTCGTTTCTGATGTCGTCGGCGCACGGGGCGGGGCTGATGCTGCTGCCGGTGCTGCTCGCCGAGCCGGTCGCCGGTGGCGGGCACGCCGGGCACCTGACGGCGGCCCCGGCCGGGGCGCTGCCCGGGCTGGCCGCCGCCGGGGTGCACACGGTGGCGATGTTCGGCGTCGCGCTGGCCGCCGCCGTGGCCGTGTACGAGGTGCTCGGCGTCGGCGTGCTGCGCCGGGCGTGGTTCAACGTGGACCGGCTGTGGGCGGGGGTGCTGGTGGCCGCCGGGTTGGTGACCCTGGTCGCGGCGACCTGAGGGCGGCGCGGCGGTGCCCGTCGGCACGAACTCCTACTGATTCAATAGGGGTTTGTGCCGCCGTGCCGGAGGAGACCCGATGCCGCACTCCCTGTCGTACGACGAGGCCGACCACGACGCCCGGCGGGCCCGCCAGTGGCTCGCCGGGCAGGCCCGGGGCGAGGGGTTCGCCCGCCCGCGCCTGCTCGAACTCGGCACGGCGATGACCGCCCTCGCCGCCGCCGCGACCGAGCGCGAGCCGGTCGCCGTCGCGCCCCAACCGGTCGGCGCCGACCCCGGCGCAGCCGGGCCCGGCTCCCGCCCCGCCGCAGGCGCGGGCGGCGACCCGTCCGGCATCGTCAAGCCGCTGCCGCCGGGGCTGTTCGACCGGCACGACACCAACGCCGAGATGCGCTGGGCGGCGATGGCCGGGCAGGGGTACGTCGTGCCGACCGACCGGTTCTTCGTCCGCAACCACACCCGCACGCCCCGCATCGACGCCGGCACGTGGCGGCTGAGCCTGTTCGGCGACGGCCTGCGCGGCGCGCCCACCCGGGACCGGCCCGTCGAGTTCGGCTACGACGACCTGCGCCGGCTGCCCGCCGAACGGGTCACCGCGCTCGTCGAGTGCGCCGGCAACGGCCGCCGGTTCTTCGCCGGGCAGCAGGGCCGGCCGACGCCCGGGGTGGCGTGGGGGCTCGGCGGCGTGGGGGTGGCCCACTGGCGGGGCGTACGCCTGGCGGAGGTGTTGCGCCGGGCCGGGCTGACCGGCGCGGCCGTCGACGTGATGCCGGAGGGCCTGGACCCGGAGTACGTCACGGGCGGCGTGAACCTGGGCCGGGTCCGCCGCCCCCTGCCGGTCGGCAAGGCCCTCGACGACGTGCTGCTGGCGTACGAGATGAACGGCGAGCCGTTGCCGGCCGACCACGGCCACCCGGTGCGGGTGGTGGTGCCCGGCTGGATCGGCGTCTCCTCGATCAAGTGGGTCGGCCCGGTCGAGGTCTCCGCCACCGCCCTGTTCTCGCCGTGGAACACGCAGCTCTACCGCATGTTCGGCCCCGGCTACCCGGCCGGCGGCGCGACGCTGGGCGCGCAGTCGGTGAAGAGCGCCTTCGAGCTGCCCTGGGACGCGCGCGTGCCGGCCGGCGCGGAGGTGCTGCTGCGCGGCCGGTCCTGGTCGGGGGCGGGCCCGATCCGGTCGGTGCAGGTGCACACCGGCGACGGCGGCTGGCGACCTGCTGAACTGGTCGACGCCGACGCGGGCGGCCCGTGGCAGCGCTGGACGGCACGCTGGCGGCCGACGGGACCCGGCCCGGTGACGCTGCGCGCGCGGGCCACCGACGCCACCGGCGTCGGCCAGCCGGCGCAGGCCCGGCACAACGTCCTCGGGTACCTCTTCGACGGCGTCGTCCGGCACCCGGTGACGGTCTGCTGACGCGGCCGGTGTCGGCGGTCACGGCGGCGGGGCGGAGCCCTCGGCGTCGGCGAGGTAGCCGCTGGCCTGGAGGCGGAACAGCTCCTGGTAGAGGCCGTCGGCGGCGACCAGCTCGTCGTGGGTGCCCTGTTGCACGAGCCGGCCCCGTTCCAGCACGAAGATCTGGTCGGCGTGCCGGACGTTGGCCAGCCGGTGGGTGATCAGCACGACCGCCCGGTCCGGCCGCCGCCGCAGGTGCTGGAACAGGGCGTGCTCCGCGCGGGCGTCGAGCGCCGCCGACGGCTCGTCGCAGATCAGCAGCGGGGCGTCCCGGTAGAGGCCACGGGCGGCGACGAGGCGCTGCCACTGGCCGCCGGAGAGGTCGTGGCCGTCCTTGAACTCACGGTCGAGCAGCGTGTCGTACCCGAAGGGCAGGCCGACGATCATCTCGTGCGCGGCGGCGGCCCGGGCGGCGTCCTCCATGGTGGGACCCCGCTGCCCGGCGGCCCGGTCGTGCCGGCCCACCCGGATGTTCTGCCCGGCGGTGAACGGGAACTTCCACCAGTCCTGGGTGAGCACGGCGACCTGCGCGCCGGCCTGGCGCGGATCGAGCTGGGTCGTGTCGACCCCGTCCCAGTGGATCGTGCCGCCGGTGGGCCGGTACAGGCCGGCGATCAGCTTCGCCAGGGTCGTCTTGCCGGAGCCGTTCTCGCCGACGAGCGCGACCACCTGCCCCCGGCGTACGGTCAGGCTGACCTCGTCCACCGCCGGGCGGTCGGTGTCCGGGTACCGCAGGCTCACCCCGTCCAGCGTGACGACGTCGAACCCGTCGGTCGGCCGGTCGCCCCCGGCGGCGGTCCGGCTGACCGCGCGGTCCAGGAAGTCCCGGTAGTCCTGGTAGTAGAGGGCGTCCTCGTAGAGCGAGTTGGTGGCGAACACGGCGACGCCGAGGCTGGACCGGGCCGACTGGAGGGCGATCAGCGCCGTCGCGGCGGCGGCGAGGGCCACCATGCCGGCCAGCAGCAGGCCGGCGAGCACGGCGTACACGCCGAAGGTGGCCAGGCCGGCGGTGGTGGTGCCGAGCACCCTGGTCCGGGTCTGCGCGCGGACCAGGCGCAGGTGGGCCCGCGTCTCGGTGGCCATCATCCGGCGGTACTCGCCGAGCAGGAAGTCGCGCATCTGGTAGGCCCGGATCTCGGCGGCGGTGTGCCGGTTGGCCATCAGGTTGGCCAGCATCCACATCCGGCGACGCCGGTTGAACCGGGCCAGCATCTCCAGGTACTGCCGGCGGGCCATCTTCACGGCCGTCGCGGCCTCGGGCACCGCCGCCAGCAGCAGGCAGGGCAGCAGCAGCGGCTGGATCACGGTGACCGCCGCGGCGGTGGCGAGCACCCCGACCACTCCGGTGATCAGGTTGACGGTGTGGTCGACGACGAACGCCGCCTCCGTCACCCCGCGGTCGCGGGCCCGGTCCATCTCCTCGGCGAACCCGGCGTCGTCGAACGCGGCGAGGTCGACGGCCGTGGTCGCCTCGAACAGCCGTAGCTCGACCTGGTAGTTGATCTGGGGGGTGAGGCGGGCCTGCGCCCAGCCGGCCGCGATGGTCAGCGCCCCCTTGGCCGTCACGGCCGCCGCCGCCAGGGCCAGGGCCGGCAGCGCCGCCCGGATCCGGTCCGGCGTCGGGCCCGCCGCGAACAGCTCGCGCAGCACGCCGGTGGTGGCCAGCAGGCCGAGGGTGGTCATCACCCCGGCGGCCACGTTGAGCCCGATGGACGCGGCCGTGTCCCGGCGGCTGGTCGCCCAGGCCAGGGCGACCGCCTCGCGGACCAGCCGGGGCAGCCGGCGGGCGACCGCCCAGAAGGTGGTGTGGGCGAACTCGGTCGCGTGGTGCATCCACGCGCGGTCCTCCAACTCGGGCAGCACCGACGCGTCGCCATCGTCGGCCGCGCCTCCCGGCGACCCGGCACCGCCCGACGCTGCGCTGGCGGAACTGGTGGCCTCGGCGGAGCTGGCGGCCTCGGCGGGGTCGGCGGCATCGGCGGGGTTGGCGGCGTCGGGCGACCGGCGTTGGCGGACGGCTCTCTTCACGGGCCCCTCCAGGCAGGCGCGGGCCGCGACCGGCGGCACACCGACAACCATCGAGGAGCCTACTGTGCGCGACGGCCCGAAGTCAGCGCGTCATCGGCGTGTCGAACACGTGTCGCAACCGAGCCCGGGCGCGGCCCGGCGCGGGGCGGCTCCGCGCCGCCCCGCGCCGGTGAGAAGGGAACCCTGCTATACCGCAGGCGTTAACAAGGGGCCCTTCCTTGCACCTCAGCTGGCGGTGAGGGTGACGTCGTCGACGACGAAGCTCGTCTGCAACGACGCGTCCTCCACGCCGGTGAACGTCAGGGTGACGGTCTGCCCGGCGTAGGCGGCGACGTCGAAGGTGCGCTGGACGTAGCCGGTGGCCTTGTTCAGGTTCGAGTACGTCGCCAGGGTGGTGCCGCCGACGGCGACGGTAAGCTTGTCGTACTGCCTGGTCGAGGTGGTCTCGGCGGTGTCGATGTGCAGCCAGAACGACAGCGTGTAGCTGGCGCAGCCGGCCGGGACGGCCAGCGACTGCGACAGCGTCTGCGTGCGGCTGCCGCCGTAGCCGCCGAGCCACGCCTTGTACGAGCCGGCGTGCGCGGCCTGGCTGGCCGAGTTGGTGATCACGCCCGACGAGGCGGTCCAGACGGTGGCGCCGCTCTCGAAGCCGGAGTTGCCGACCAGCTGGCCGCCGGCGCAGCCGCCCGTGCCGGTCACGGTGACGCTGTAGGTGGCCGTGCGGGTCGCCGAACCGGTGCCGGTGACCGTGACGGTGTAGGTGCCGGTGGCGGCCGACGCGGAGGCGGCGATCGTCATCGTGGACGAGCCGCCGGAGGTCACCGACGACGGGCTGAACGAGACGGTCACCCCGCTGGGCGCGCCGCTGGCGGACAGGGCGACGGTCTGGGCGCTGCCGGAGGTGGTGGCGGTGGAGACCGTGGCGGTGGTGGACGCGCCCCGGGCGACGCTGCCGGCCGTCGGGCTCACCGCGACGGAGAAGTCGTTGGTCGGGGTGCCGCCGCCGACGGCCTGGTCCCAGATCGCGTACGCGACGCCGTCGGCGCTGCGGTTGAGGCCGGTGGCGTTGATGTTGCTGGTGGTGTCGCAAGACCGGTGGTAGCAGGGGTCGTAGGAGGCGTTGGCGGTGCCGCCCCACTTGGCGGCCTGGGCGCTGGTCTTGCGGGCGCTGGCCCCCATCGCGTAGCCGGAGGTGGGGATGCCTCCCTGCTGGAAGGAGTAGTCGTCGGAGCGGCCCTGGCCCTCGACGTTCTCCTCCGGCGACAGGCCGAGGGAGTCCCAGTACGCCTTCAGCGGCGCCGCCGTGGTCGAGGTGACCCGGTTGATGAAGTAGCCGCCGTTGGTCGAGGCCACCATGTCGAAGTTGTAGTACCCCTTGATGTAGCCCTTCTGGGCGGTGCTGAGCGAGTTGACGTAGAACTTGGAGCCCTGCAGGCCCTGCTCCTCGCCGTTCCACCAGGCGAACCGGACCCGCTTGGTCAGGCTCGGGTTCTGCTGGGCCAGCACGAGGGCGTTCTCCAGCAGCACGGACGAGCCGGAGGCGTTGTCGTTGATGCCGGGGCCGGCGGTGACGCCGTCGAGGTGCGCGCCGAACATGATGACCTGGTCGGCGGGGGCGCCGCCCGGCCACTCGGCGATCACGTTGTTGCCCGGGTAGGTGCAGTTGGTGCAGTTCTGCTCGGTGACCGTGTAGCCGACGGCCTGAAGCTTGCTCTTGACGTAGTTGACGGAGGCCGTGTAGCCGGCGGAGCCGGAGCGGCGGTTGCCGCCGTTGCTGGTGGCGATGCTCTGGAACTGGCTCAGGTGGGCCTGGACGTTCGTCACGGAGATGTCCGGCGCGGCCAGCGCCGCGACGGCGGGCGCGGCGGGGGCGGCTGGAGCCTCGGCGGCGGCGGCCGGCAGGGTCGCCGTCGACGTGGTCAACGCGAGGGCGGCGGCGAACGCCAGGCCCGCGGTCACTGTGCTGCGTCTCATGGGTGCTCCTCGGTGCAGGTAGGGGGTGTCGTGCACCTGGGCGTGACCGGACCCCGCTCGCGAGGGTGGGGCGAGCGGGGTCCGGCGGCGTGGCGAGGGGGCGCCGCGACGTTCGTTCCAGGGAAGGAAACACTTACACGCGTCGATTCAGCGGTCAATATCCATCATTGGTCATACCGGTGAGCTGATCACCCCAGGTCGGGGCGGGCACCGGCGGCGTCAGCGCGTCGCGGCGGCGGCCGCCCGGCCCGCCTGCCGGCCCGAGAAGAGGCAGCCGCCGAGGAAGGTGCCCTCCAGCGAGTTGTAGCCGTGCATGCCCCCGCCGCCGAAGCCGGCCACCTCGCCGGCCGCGTACACGCCGGGCAGCGGCTGCCCGTCGGGGCGCAGCACCCGCCCGTCCAGGTCGGTGTGCAGGCCGCCGAGGGTCTTGCGGGTCAGGATGTTGAGCCGCACCGCGATGAGCGGCCCCGCCGCCGGGTCCAGCAGCCGGTGCGGCGGGGCCACCCGGATCAGCCGGTCCCCCCGGTACGCCCGCGCGCCCCGGATCGCCGTGACCTGGGCGTCCTTGCCGAACGGGTGGGCGATCGCGCGGTCGCGGGCCTCGACGGTCCGCCGCACCTGCGCGGCGTCCAGGGCCGGGCCGCCGTCAGGGGCGACGAGGTCGTTCATCCCGGCCACCAGGGCCTCCAGGGTGTCGGCGACGACGAAGTCCGCGCCCCGCTCCAGGAACGCCGCCACCGGGGCCGGGGTGCCGGCGCGGGCCCGCTCGATCACCTGCCGGACGCTGCGGTTGGTCAGGTCCGGGTTCTGCTCGGAGCCGGAGAGGGCGAACTCCTTGGCGACGATCCTCTTGGTGAGCACGAACCAGCTGTGGTCGTGGCCGGTGGCGCGCAGGTGGCGCAGCGTGGCGAGGGTGTCGAAGCCGGGGAACAGCGGCGCGGGCAGCCGCCGGCCAGTGGCGTCCAGCCACAGCGACGACGGCCCGGGCAGGATCCGGATGCCGTGCTGCGGCCAGATCGGGTCCCAGTTGCGCAGCCCCTCGACGTAGTGCCACATCCGGTCCGGGTTGATCACCTGCCCGCCGGCGGCCTCGGTGATGCCGAGCATCCGCCCGTCGACGTGGGCGGGCACGCCGGAGACCATCCGCTTCGGCGGGTCACCGAGCCGCGCCGGCCAGGCCGCCCGCACCAGGTCGTGATCGCCGCCGATGCCGCCCGAGGTGACGACCACGGCCTGCGCCGCGTAGGCGAACTCGCCCACCTCGACCCGGGAGCTGGACGCCCCGCGCGGGACGTCGCTGGGCTCCAGCACCGCCCCGCGTACGCCGGCGACCGCCCCGCCGGTGGTGACCAGGCCGTCGACCCGGTGCCGGAAGCGCAGCCGCACCCGGCCGGCCTCCACCGCGGCGGCCAGCCGGCGGGCGAACGGCTCGACCACGCCGGGGCCGGTGCCCCAGGTGACGTGGAACCGGGGCACCGAGTTGCCGTGCCCGTCCGCCGCGCCGCCGCCCCGCTCGGCCCAGCCGACGACAGGGAAGAACCGGTGCCCCATGGACCGCAGCCAGGACCGCTTCTCCCCGGCGGCGAAGTGCACGTACGCCTCGGCCCACCGGCGCGGCCAGTGGTCCTCCGGACGGTCGAACGCCGCGCTGCCCAGCCAGTCCTGCCAGGCCAGCTCCACCGAGTCGCGCACCCCCATCCGCCGCTGCTCGGGCGAGTCGACCAGGAACAACCCGCCGAACGACCACCACGCCTGGCCGCCGAGGTTCTGCTCAGGCTCCTGGTCGAGCAGCAGCACCGTCCGGCCCGCGTCGGCGGCCTCGGTGGCGGCGACCAGACCGGCCAGGCCGGCGCCGACGACGATCACATCCGCATCCATGCCGGAACCCTACGGACCCGGCGGCGCTGCCCGCCATGTCGGCGAGCCGAGCAGGGCCGAGAGCGCGTCGGCGGTCGCCGGGTGCGCGGTGAGCAGCCCTGCGGCCTCGACGGCGACCGCCGAACCGGTGCCGCCCGAGCCGGTGCCGCCCGGCCCGGAGACGGCCGGACCGGCTCCGGCCGAGCCGAGGGCCCAGTCGCCGGCGCAGCCGAGCAGGTCCGCCACGGCGTCGCAGGTCGCCGGGTGGCCCGCCAGCAGATCGACCACCGGGCCGGCCACGGCGGCCACCGGCTGCGCCGCCGACCCCGGTCCCGGGGTCGTCACCGCCCCGCCGGCCGGCCGGTGCGTCCACGGGGGCACCCAGGCGTCCAGGGCGGGCAGGGCCGCCGGGAACGTGCGGCCGGCCTCGCGGACCAGGGTCGGCACCAGCTCGCCGGCCTGCGCGCGCAGCGTGGTGATCAACGTCGGCAGCCAGGGCAGCAGCACCGGGTCGGGCAGCCGGGCGAACGCGGTGGACATCGCCTCCACCACGAACGGCGTCAGCCCGGGCACCGGCTCCAGGGCCTGCACGAACCCGCTGAGGTACTGCGGGAAGGCCGGCACCACCAGCGGGTTGGCCAGCAGTTCGGTGCTGCGGGCGCGCAGCTGCGCCAGCGGCAGCAGGCCGAGGTGGTGCTGGGCGGCCCAGTGCAGCGCCACCCGGGCCGGCGCCTCCGGCCGGGACTGTCGCACGGCCAGTTCGAGCTGCGTACGGTCGCAGCCGAGGGACAGCGCGAGGCTCTCCATGCCGAACAGGAAGCCGAGCATCGCGCCCACCTGCCGCACCCCGGTCTCGGCGTCGACGAACGCGCTGGGCAGCAGGGTGCAGTAGTGGGCGTACCCGGTGGTGACGAACGCGGCGCACCAGGGCGGCAGGGTCGGCTCGGTGGCCCGGTAGTGGGCCAGCAGCCGGCGGATGCGGCGCAGCACCTCGGGGGCCTCGTCGACGGTCCGCTCGGCCGCGAGCAGCTCCACCGCCCGGGCGCCCAGCTCATCGACGAGCCGGCGGCCGTCGAGCAGCAGGAGCGCGTCCTCGACGGCTTCGAGGGCGACGGCGGCGGTGGCCCGGGGCCCCCACGCCCGGCGGCGCAGCCGCTGTTCGAGCACCTGCTCGATGGTGACGCCCTCGTAGCCCAGCTCGATCAGGGCGCGCTGGTGGCGGCCGAGGGCCAGGTCCCAGCTCTCCTGCGTCGACCGTTCCCCGAGCCGGCGCTCCCCCATGATCGGACGGACGGCGTCGTGGGGCAGCAGGTGCCGCAGCCGCCACAGCAGGTCCGAGCAGCCGGCCACGGCCGGGTCGGCGGTCAGGTCCAGCAGGGCCCGCTGGATGGTGCGCTTGTCCAGGTCGAGCCCGAGCGGGGCGAGCCGGTCGAGCACGTCGCGGGCCAGCGGCGGCAGGGCGTCGTAGCCGACCTGGCCGATCCGGTCGCCGCCGAGCAGGATCTCGCAGAGCCGGCGCACGTCGCGCCGGCCCGGGACCACGTCCTTCTCGATGCAGGTCACGGCCGCGTCGGCGAAGTCGTACGGGGTGGGGCGGGCCCGGTTGCGCAGCCCGGCGAGCAGGATCGACGTCTCGAACACGGCGATCGCGTCGGCGGTGCTGGCCAGGTAGCCGTTGCGGCGGGCCAGCCGGACGATGTCCACGCACCAGCCGCGCAGCTCCGCCTCGTCGAGTTCGTCGAGGACCGGCGGCCGGGCGAGGAACCCCGACAGCCGGTCGGTGACGGGCTCGTCGGCGGCCTCGGCCGGGGTGGCCCGGCGGGCCCGGCCCTTCGCCGGCCTGCCGCCGGCCTGCCCGGCCAGCCGGAACGGGGTAACCCCGGAGCGGGACACCGCCTTGGCCCAGGTGGCCGCCGCGATGGAGACCGAGCCGGGCGCCAGCCCGAACTGCGCCTCGATGGCGGAGTGGCTTGACGGGATCAGCCCGTACAGCCAGCGGGTGGCGGTGCGCGGGCTGATCTCGTACGGCGCGGCGGCGGGCCCGGTGCCGAACTGTTCGACGGGGCTCGCGGCGTGGAACGCGCCGCAGACGTAGAGGCAGTCGGCCGGGTCGACGCCGGAGGCGGCGAGGTGCTGCCGCATCCGGGTCCACATGTAGCGCTCGCGTTCGACGTCGCGGTCGAGGCGGTCGGCGTCGGCCGGGCGCAGCCGCCGGAACAGGCTGCCGATGAGGACCATCACCTGCCGGTACGTCTCGTGGTCGGCGGCGACGAGGGGCTGCTCGACGTACTGGTCCCACCACTCCGACCAGTGCCGGACCTTGCCGTGGTGCAGCAGGTAGGACTCCAGCTCGGCGAAGCGGGGCCGCAGGTCGCCGATCTCCACGCCGACGGCGTCGCCGTGCAGCGCGGCCTCCTCCTCGGCCGCCGCCGGTGCGTCGGAGGAGGACGGGGCCGGGCCCTCGGCCGGGTCGCGGGGTGCCCACTGGAAGACGTGGTCGACCGAGCGGTCCACCAGCACCAGCTCCACGCCGGGGGTCTCCAGCGCGTACGCGATGGCCTGGTATTCCGCCGACGCCTCGGTGATCGGGGCGACGACACTGAGCGGGGCCCACTCGGCGGGGAACCCGTCGAGTTTCGACGCGAACGCCTGCACGGCCACGGGCAGGCGGCAGTTGCGCAGCTCCCCCAGCAGGGGTTGCAGGTCCTCGCAGAGCTCCAGGTAGACGACCTTCGGTCGCTTGGCGCGCAGCCGGCGCGCCATGGCCAGGGCGGAGGCCGGTGAGTGGTGGCAGACCGGGAAGATCTCCAGCCGCTCGCCGAGTGCCCGGTCGACGTCGTCGATCATCCCGGTGAGGATCTCGGCGAGCGCGCCGGGGCTGCCGGCGAAGGCCGCGGCGGCGTCGGTGAGCTGGTCGCGCAGCGCGCCGAACGCGCCGGGGCCACCGGCGTGCGGGACCGGGACACCGGAGGTCGGCATGGTGACGCCGGAGGACAGGGCGGGGAGGCCGGGGGGCGGGGTGGGGAGGCCGGGGGGCGGGGTGGGGGCCGGCGCGACGACGGCGGGCGGGTGCACCCCGGGGCCCGCGCCCGGCGGGGTGGTCGTCGGGCCGGTCACGACAGGGTGGCGATCGTCTGGCGGCCGCCGTCGAGGAAGCCCTCCCACGGGCCGCCGTCGGCCTTGGCCCGGGGCTCCACCACGCCGTGCAGGTATTTGTTGAGGATCGCCAGGTCCTCCGGGGTGCGCCGGGCCAGCGAGCCGACCAGCGAGCCGGCGAGGGTCTCGGCGCGCAGGACGCGGTCGCCGAAGAACTGGCTGTGCAGGATGGCGTCCTCCAGGACGCCGATCTGCTCGGCGGTGGACAGCGCCGACTCCAGCTTCTCGTCGTCGCTCGTGGCCGACGCGGCGGCGGCCCGCAGGTCGGCGAAGCTCTGCAACAGGATGTCCAGCAGGGTGGGCGGGACGTCCAGCTCGATGCGGTGCCGGCGCAGCAGCTCCTCGGTGCGGAACCGGACGATCTCCGCCTCGCTGCGCTTGTTGGTCACCACGGGGATGCGGACGAAGTTGAACCGCCGCTTCAGCGCCGAGGAGAGGTCGTTGACGCCCCGGTCGCGGCTGTTGGCGGTGGCGATGATGGAGAAGCCGGGCCTGGCGAAGACGATGTTGTCGGCGTCCAGCTCGGGGATGGCGACGTACTTCTCGGACAGGATGGAGATCAGGGCGTCCTGCACGTCGCTGGTGGAGCGGGTCAGCTCCTCGAAGCGGCCGATGACGCCCTGCTCCATCGCGGTCATGATGGGCGACGGGATCATCGACTCGCGGGACTGCCCCCGGGCGATGACCATCGAGACGTTCCACGAGTATTTGATGTGGTCCTCGGTGGTGCCGGCGGTGCCCTGCACCACGAGGGTGGAGTTGCCGCAGATCGCGGCGGCGAGCAGCTCGGCGAGCCAGCTCTTGCCGGTGCCCGGGTCGCCGATGAGCAGCAGGCCCCGGTCGGAGGCGAGGGTGACGATGGCGCGTTCGACGAAGCTGCGGTCGCCGAACCACTTCTGGGCGACCTCCCGGTCGAGCCCGTCGGCCCGCTCGGAGCCGAGGACGAACAGCCGCACCATCCGGGGGCTCAGCCGCCACGAGAATGGCTTCGGGTCGGTGTCGACCGACTCCAGCCAGGCCAGCTCCTCGGCGAACGTGACCTCGGCGGGGGCGCGCAACATCTCGGACATGTCAGGGGTCTCCTAGGTGAGGAAGTTCTTCAGCTCGAAGACGAGCTTGCGGATGTGGCCGGAGACGACCGGGGTGCCCAGGTCCTTGAAGCGCTGCCGGAACCAGGGGTTGACGATCTGGCTGCCGGAGCTGTTGACCGAGCCGACGGGGATGAACTTCACCCCGGAGCGGTGCACCGCCTCGATGCCGTCGAACAGCGGCTGGGAGCGGTCGAACTCGTAGAAGTCGGAGATCCAGACCAGCACGGTGTTGCGCGGCTCGGTGATCTTCGGCCGGGCCATGGCCATCGCCACCGGGCCGTCGTTGCCGCCGCCGAGCTTGGTGCGCAGCAGCACCTCGAACGGGTCGTGCACCCACGGGGTCAGGTCCAGCGCCCGGGTGTCGTACGCGATGAGGTGCACGTCGACCTTGGGCAGGCCGGCGAAGATGGACGCCAGGATCGTGCAGTTGACCATCGAGTCGACCATCGAGCCGGACTGGTCGACGACCACGATCAGCCGGGCCGGGGTGGTGCGCCGGGCGGTCTGCCGGTAGAAGAGCCGGTCGACGTAGAGGCGCTGGTCCTCCGGGCTCCAGTTGGTGAGGTTCTTCCAGATCGTGCGGTCCAGGTCGAGGTTGCGGAACACCCGCTTCGGCGGCACCGACCGGTCGATCGCGCCGACGCTGGTCTGCTCGACCTGGGTGCGCAGCACCTCGGCGACCTCGTCGACGTAGCGGCGGATCAGCGACTTGGCGTTGGCCAGCGCCGCCCCGGACAGGTTCGACTTGTCGCGCAGCAGCTGCTCGATCAGCGACATGCTCGGGGTGAGCTTCGCGGCCAGCTTCGGGTCGGCGAGGACCTCGCGCAGGTGCATCCGGCGCACCAGGTCGCCCTCCAGCCCGGCGAGCACCCCGCCGAGGCCGCCGTTCGGCCCGTCGCCGGCCTGCCGGCGCAGCTCGCCGGGCTCGCAGCCCAGGGCCCGCTCGAACCAGCCGGCGTCGGACTGCCACCGGGCGAGCTGGGTGGCGCTGACGCTGCCGCCGCCGGTGGCGAACACGTTGAGCAGCAGCTTCGACACCAGCGCGGCCCGGCGCACCTCCGCGCCGCCGGCCGGCGCAGCCGGCCCGTCGCCCGCCGGGGCCACGTCGCCCGCCGGGGCCACGTCGCCCGCCGGCGGCGCAGTCGCCGCCGTTGGCTCGGTCGCCGGCAGCTCAGTGGCCGGCAGCTCAGTGGCCGTTGGCTCGGTCGCCGGCGGCTCGGTGGCCGCAGGCTGCTCGGCCTCGGGCGGGGTGAGCAGGCCGGTCAGCTCCCCGGCCAGGTCGGGGAAGCGCTGCACGACGGTGTCGACGGAGACCGCCGGGTCCAGCAGCGCGGCCGGCAGGCCGAGGTCGTCGACGACGGCGACGCTCGCCGCCTCCAGCGCCGGCTGCTCCTCGGGGTCGAACAACCGGGCCAGCAGCCGCCAGTAGAGCACCTGCCGGCGGTTGGCATCGGCGTTCACGGGCGTGCCCGGCGGGGTGGCTGCGGGCAGGCCCTGCGGGGTGTCGGGGGTCGCGGTCATCGGCGCAGCAGCCGTCCGGCGCGTTCCCGCAGCACGGCGACGGAGTCGCCGGCCTTCGCCTCGGCCTTGGCGACCTTCGCGTCGGTGGGGCCCTGCGCCCAGTCGCCGGTGTGCGCGACGACGGTGGCCCGCTTGACGGTGCTCTGCACGGCCAGCGGCTGCACCGTCCACCGGCCGGCGTCCCAGCGCAGCAGGCCCAGGCAGGCCGTCGAGGCGGCGACCAGGGCGGGGGTGAGCGGGCCGCAGGTCGGCAGCCGGTCGACGTCGACCGCGACGCTCACCCCGTCGACGGTGAACCGGACGTCGTCGCCGGTGGCGTCGACCGCGTAGCCCTCCAGCAGCACCGGCTCGGCGACGGCCACGGGGTGCCGGTCCAGCGGCGGCGTCGGCGCGGCCGCCGCGGCGGGCAGCAGCACCCGGGCGGTGGCGAACGGGTCGGCCGGCTCACCGACCCGGGCCTGCCCGTCGCGCCACCACAGGTCACCGCCGGTCAGCGGCAGGTCGGTCACCTCCAGGGCGCGGCGGCCGGCCAGCGCGGCCAGCAGGACCGGGTGGTCGGCGAGCAGCCGCCACAGCGCCGGGCCGACGATCGTGTCGACCTTCGTCGCGGCGACGGCGGTGCGGACCAGCCGCGGCGGGGCCCCGCCGGGCGGTTCGAGGACGGCGTGCACCTGCGCCTGGACGGCGGTGGCGTGCTCGTGCACGTCGACGCCGAGCACCAGCAGCCGGCCGGAGACGCGCTCGGTGGCGGCCGGGTCGGCCACCCGGGCGTCGTCCTGGGCGAGCAGCACGGCGCGGGCCCACAGGTCGGCCCACCGCCGGGCCGGCACCGCCGGCATGGTGGCCACCGGGCAGGACGCGGCCAGCTCGCCGGCCAGGCCGTCGAGGAGCACGGCGAGCCGGCGCAGCGGCGCGACGGCGAGACTCGCCTCGATCGGCCGGGCCCCGGCCGCCGCCAGGTCGTGACCGACCCCGCGCCAGCCGGTGATGGCCAGCTCGGTCAGCCAGGACCGGGCGGCGGGCAGCGGGGCGGCGGCCCCGGCCGGCAACGGCCCGGCCGGCGGGGCGGGCAGCGCGGCGCGCTCCCGGCCGAGCGCGGCGTCGGCGGCGGCGAGCAGGGCGTCGTGGGCCGCGCCGAGCAGGGCGGTGCGCGCCCCGGCCAGGGCGGCGAGGTGCTCGTCGGCGGGCGCGCCGGCGGTGACCTTCGCGACCGCCTCGGCGACCCGGCCGCCCAGCGGGGTGACGGCCAGGGCGGCGGCGAGGTCGCCGAGCGCGGCGAGCTGCGCCTCGCCCGGGCGGGCCAGGCCGGTGACCAGGGCGTCGTCGAGGCCGGCGACCACGTCGAGGGCCGCGTCGACGCCGAGCGGCGCGTCGGCCAGCGCGCTGAGCTGGGCCCCCCGCATCAGCGGCCCGCCCCGGTCGCCGGGAACCAGTGCAGCTCGGGCAGCGGCCCGTCGGCCGCCGGCAGCTCCAGGTAGGCCAGGTGGCGCAGGAACCGGCTGAACACGACCGCCGCCGGGGTGGGCTCGTGGTGGCCGTGCAGCGCCCGGAGCAGGTCGCCGCCGGTCTGCGCCCCGTCGGGGACGTCGACGCGCAGGTAGCGCCCGACGCGGGCGACGCCGTATTGCAGGACGGCCTCGTCGAGCAGCGCGTGCAGGTGCTTGCAGGGCGCGCCGCGCAGGCCGCCGCAGGGCCGGTTGTTGTTGGTGGAGCAGTGGTAGGCGTGGCTGCCGGCGGTGACCGAGGAGACGTAGACCCGCTCGATGTCGGAGCCGCTGGACACCACGCCCTGCAACCGGCCGTCCGCCAGCTCGACGAAGGGGACCTTCGCCAGCTTGCGGGGGCGCACCGCGGGCAGCACCGGCGCGAGGCTGCGCCGCTCCCACGGTGCGTGCTGCGTCTGGGGCACTGCGACCTCCGACCCGGGCGCCCGCGGGCGCGCCGATCTGGAGCACCGGCGGCGGGCCGGCGCACGACGACAGGGGATCGGCGGGGCACGGTGGCCCACCGGAACGGGCCCCACGGCGCCCGTCCTGGGAAAGATCATGCCCCCGGGGTACGACAGGTTCGCCGCCGGGCCGGACGCGCGGGCGGCGGTGCGCGCGCCGGGGGTGCGCCACGTCCCGGCTGGTGGCAGTCTGGCCCGGGCGGCCGGGCACACGCAGTACGGTTACGGCCGCGCAACGGTTGTGAGCAGGTGCGGGAGGAGAGCCGTAATGGCCGAGGAGATCACCACCACCGACGAGTGGCGGGCGCTGGCGGCGCACGCGGAGAAGCTGCGGGACGCGCACCTGCGCGACCTGTTCGCCGCCGACCCGGACCGCGGTGAGCGGCTGGCCGGCGAGCTGGCGGACCTGCACGTCGACTACAGCAAGAACCTGGTCACCGACGAGACGCTGGCCCTGCTCGCCGCCCTGGCGGGGCGGGCCCGGCTGACCGACCGGATCGCGGCCATGTTCGCCGGGGCGCACATCAACACCACGGAGGACCGGGCGGTGCTGCACACGGCGCTGCGCGCCCCGGCGGGCGCGGCGCTGACCGTGGACGGCCGCGACGTGGTGGCCGACGTGCACGCGGTGCTGGACCGGATGGCGGCGTTCGCCGACCGGGTCCGCTCCGGCGAGTGGGTCGGGCACACCGGCGAGCGCATCCGCACGGTGGTCAACATCGGCATCGGCGGCTCCGACCTGGGGCCGGTGATGGCGTACGAGGCGCTGCGGGCGTACCGGGACGCGGGGATCTCCTGCCGGTTCGTCTCCAACATCGACCCGACGGACATCGCCGAGGCGACGGCCGACCTGGACCCGGCGAGCACCCTGTTCGTGGTGGTGTCGAAGACGTTCTCCACCCAGGAGAC
This sequence comes from Micromonospora carbonacea, assembly GCF_014205165.1. Lineage (NCBI taxonomy): Bacteria > Bacillati > Actinomycetota > Actinomycetes > Micromonosporales > Micromonosporaceae > Micromonospora > Micromonospora carbonacea. Next base: position 3,664,917 of record NZ_JACHMZ010000001.1, read on the forward strand.
GCTGGCCAACGCGCGGCAGGCCCGCGACTGGTTGCTCGCCGGCCTGGGCGGCGACGCCTCGGCGGTGGCCCGGCACTTCGTCGCGGTGAGCACCAACGAGCAGCGGGTGCGCGACTTCGGCATCGACCCGGCGAACATGTTCGGCTTCTGGGACTGGGTGGGCGGGCGCTACTCGCTGCCCTCGGCCGTCGGGCTGTCGGTGATGCTGGCGGTCGGGCCGGCGCGGTTCCGGGAGCTGCTGGCCGGCTACCACGCCGTCGACGAGCACTTCCGCACCACGCCGGTGGAGCGCAACGTGCCGGCGCTGCTCGGGCTGCTCAACGTCTGGTACACCAACTTCCTGGGCGCGCAGACCCACGCGGTGCTGCCGTACTCGCAGTACCTGCACCGGTTCCCGGCGTACCTGCAGCAGCTCACGATGGAGAGCAACGGCAAGTCGGTGACGCTGGACGGCACCCGCGTGTCGTACGACACCGGGGAGATCTTCTGGGGCGAGCCCGGCACCAACGGTCAGCACGCCTTCTACCAGCTCATCCACCAGGGCACCCGGCTGGTGCCGGCGGACTTCATCGGGTTCAGCCGGCCCCGGCACGACCTGGGCGACATGCACGACCTGTTCATGTCGAACTTCTTCGCGCAGACCGCGGCGCTGGCGTTCGGGCGCACCCGGGAGCAGGTGGAGGCCGAGGGCACCCCGGCGGAGCTGGCGGAGCACAAGGTGATGCCGGGCAACCACCCGACCACCTCGATCGTCGCTGCCGAGCTGACCCCGGCCGTGCTCGGCCAGCTCATCGCGCTCTACGAGCACATCGTGTTCACCGAGGGCGCGATCTGGGACATCAACCCGTTCGACCAGTGGGGGGTGGAGCTGGGCAAGGTGATGGCCAACCAGCTCGCGCCGCTGCTCACCGGCGACGAGGCCGACCTGTCCGGCCTGGACTCGTCGACCCGCGCCCTGATCGCCCGCTACCGGGCGCAGCGGCACGCCACCGACTGACCGGTCGCGGTTCTCCGGAACCGGCCGACGCCCCCACGGCGTCGGCCGGTTCTTTCTTTCGAGGCGGCACGGGTCGCCGGTGACTTTTGTCACCGCGGACCGTGCGCCCCGCATCCATGGGCATGACTAACTGCACTGGGGGCGGGCGGGTCCGGTCCACGAGACTCGTATCCGTCGCCGGGCAAACGAACCGGCCGAGATCGCGGAGGGGGTCACGGTGGACGAGCGCTACGACAACTACTGCGCCGCGGACCGGATCTTCTACGACTCGCCGGGCAGCGCGGTCGCGCAGCCGGCGTTCGCCGCCGCCGGGCGGGACGTGCCGGCCGGCTGGCGTCGCGAACCGCTCGACGACTGGCTGATCCACGCACCGGAGGGCGGCTCGCTGCCCCAGCAGGGCTGGAAGATCCATGTGTCGGCGACCCTCGACAACGCCGAGCGGGTGCTCGACGCGGTGTGGGACTACTGCGTGCCGCGCGGAATGTCGTTCAAGTTCCTGCGCGGGCCGCGCACCCTGCTGCTGCGCAACTCGAAGTACGCCTCGCGGTCGGCCAGCGGCAAGTTCGTCACCATCTACCCGCAGGACACCGCCGAGCTGGAGCTGGCCTGCAAGGAGCTCGACGCGCTGCTCGCCGGCGAGGCCGGGCCGTACATCCTCAGCGACCTGCGCTACGGCGCCGGGCCGGTGCACGTGCGCTACGGCGGCTTCGCCCGCCGCTACTGCCTCTCCCCGGACGGGCAGGTCGTCCCGGCGATCGCCGACGCCTCCGGCACCCTGGTGCCCGACCGCCGCGACCCGGTGTTCCACCTGCCCGACTGGGTGTCGCTGCCGGACTTCCTGGCCCCGCACCTGGCCGCCCGCAACGCCACCAGCACCACCGAGGTCCCCTACAAGATCGAGAAGGTCATCCACTTCTCCAACGGCGGCGGCCTGTACGTGGGCCGCGACCTGCGCACCGACGCCCAGGTGGTGCTCAAGGAGGCCCGCCCGCACGCCGGCCTCGACGCCGACGGCGTCGACGCGGTGGCCCGGCTGGCCCGGGAGGCCGCCGCGCTGCGCCGGCTCGCCGACCTGCCCCAGGTGCCCGCCGTGCACGACGAGTTCGCCATCGGCGACCACCGGTTCCTGGCCCTGGAGTTCGTCGAGGGCCGGTCGCTGAACAAGGTGGTCGTCGAGAAGTACCCGCTGATCGACTCCGACGCCACCGACGCCGACCGGGCCGAGTACGCCCGCTGGGCGCGCGACGTCCTCACCCAGGTCGAGGCGATCGTCGGCGCGATCCACGAGCGCGGCCTCGTCTACGGCGACCTGCACCTGTTCAACATCATGGTCCGCCCCGGCGACCGGGTGGCCCTGGTCGACTTCGAGGTCACCGCCCCGATCGAGGGGCACCGCCGCCCCGGCCTGCGCAACCAGGGGTTCGCCGCGCCGAACGACCGCACCGGCCCCGCCGTCGACCGGTACGCGCTGGCCTGCCTGCGCCTGGCCCTGTTCCTGCCGCTGACCCAGCTCGTCCGGCTCGCCCCCGACAAGGCCGCCCACCTCGCCGACGTCGTCGCCGAGCACTTCCCGGTGCCCCGCGAGTGGCTGGCCGAGGCGGTCGCCGAGATCACCGGCGGCGGACGCGCGGACGCCGGCGACGGCGGGCACACCGCGACCGGCCAAGGGCAGCCGGACGACGCCGACGACGCCTTCGACGCGACCGGCGACTGGCCCGGCACGCGTCGGCGGATCGTCACCGCGATCCTCGCCAGCGCCACGCCGCAGCGCGACGACCGGCTTTTCCCCGGCGACATCGAGCAGTTCCGCAGCGGCGGGCTCAACCTGGCCCACGGCGCGGCCGGGGTGCTGCACGCCCTCGCCGTCAGCGGCGCGGGCCGGTTCCCCGAGCACGAACAGTGGCTCGTGCGGCGGGCCACCGCCCCGGCGTCGGGCACCCGGATCGGCTTCTACGACGGCCTGCACGGCGTGGCGTACGCGCTGGAGCACCTGGGCCGCCGCGCCGACGCCCTCGACGTCCTCGACGTCTGCCTGCGCCAGCCCTGGACCGAGCTGGACCTGAGCCTGGCCAACGGCCTGTCCGGCATCGCCCTGAACCTCGCCGAGCTGGCCGGGCGCACCGGGGAGACCGCGCTGCGCGCCGCCGCCGACGAGGTCACCGCAGCCGTGCTCGACCGGCTCGCCGACGACCCCGGCCCGGACATCAGCGGCGGCCGGAATCCGTACGCGGGGCTGCTGCGCGGGCGCACCGGGGCGGCGCTGCTGCTGGTGCGGATGCACGAGCTGACCGGCGACCCGGCGCTGCTGGAGCACGCCGCCACCGCGCTGCGGCAGGACCTGCGCCGGTGCGTGGTGCGCCCGAACGGGGCGCTGGAGGTCAACGAGGGCTGGCGCACCATGCCGTACCTCGGGCAGGGCGGCGTCGGCGTCGGCCTGGTCCTCGACCAGTACCTCCGCCACCGCGCCGACGAGCGCTTCGCCGAGGCCAGCGCCGGGGCACGCCGGGCCGCCCGGTCCCCGTTCTACGCCCAGTCCGGCCTCTTCGCCGGCCGGGCCGGGATCATCGCGTACCTGGCGACGCTCCCCGACGCGGACAGCCGCCGCGAGTTGGACGCGCAGCTGCGCCGGCTCGGCTGGCACGCGCTGCCGTACGGCGGCGGGACCGCCTTCCCCGGCGAGCAGCTGCTGCGGCTCTCCATGGACCTGGGCACCGGCGCCGCCGGGGTGCTGTTCGCGCTGGCCTGCGCGCGGCACGACGAGCCGGCGACCCTGCCCTTCCTCGCGCCGCTGGCCGGCGCGCCCGAACTCCCCCGCAGCGGCGGGGGCGGTCACGACCCGCTACCCGACGGGGGGAGGTGATTCGACATGGCACTCCTGGACCTCCAGGGCCTCGAGCTGGCCCCGGCCGACCGCACCAGCGGCGACTCCCGGGCGAGCCTGCTGCTCTGCGGCGACAGCGGCCTCTCCGTCACCACCTGCAACTGACCCCATCCACCGCACCACCTCCGAAAGGACTGATCAACATGGCGCTCCTCGACCTCCAGGGCCTCGAGATGGCCCCGGCCGACCGCACCGGCGGTGGCTCCAGCGCGAGCCTGCTGCTCTGCGGCGACAGCGGCCTCTCCGTCACCACCTGCAACTGACCCAGGCCGTTCCGCGGCGCCCCGGGTGGACAGACGTGTCCACCCGGGGCCGCCCGCCGTTATGCGGGGAGGCGCGATGCGCAGGGGCGACGGGCCGTTCCGCCAGGCCGCCCGCGACGCCGGGGGCTGGGCCTGGGCGCTGGGCGCGGTCACCCTGGCCGGCGCCGTCGCCGAGCTGCTGCTGCCGGCGGCGCTCGGGCTCGCCGTCGACGCGGCCCTGACCGGTGGGAGCCGCTGGTGGCCGGTGGCCGTCTGCGCCCTGGTCGCCGTGCTCGTCGCCACCGACACCCTCGGCGACCTGGCCGGCGGCTACGGGGCCGCCCGGGCCACCGCCCGGCTACGCGGCCGGCTGCTGCGGCACCTGTTCGCCCTCGACGTGCGCGCCGCCCGCCGGTACCCGGTGGGCGACCTGGTGGGCCGGCTGGTCGGGCAGGCCGCCGACGCCGGCCAGGCCGGCAACACCGTCGTGCTGGGCGCGATCGCGCTGCTGCCCCCGCTGGGCAGCGTCGTGGCGCTCACCCTGATCGAGCCGGCGCTGGGGATCACCCTGCTCGCCGGCCTCGTGCTGCTCGCCGGCCTGATGCGCGCGTTCGTCACCGACGCGTCGGCGGCCACCGCCGGCTACCAGAAGGCCCTGAACCGGATCGCCGGCCGGCTGCTGGAGTCCCTCGCGGGCGCGCGGACCATCGCCGCCGCCGGGACCCGGCGACGGGAACAGGCCCGGGTGCTCGCCACCCTGCCGGAGCTGGGCGGGTACGGCCGGCGCGGCTGGGAGCTGCTGGCCCGCGCCAGCGCCCGCACCGCCGCCGTCGCGCCGCTGCTGCAACTGGCCGTGGTCGCCGTCGGCGGGTACGCCCTGACGGCCGGCTGGCTCACCCCCGGCCAGCTCGTCTCGGCGGTCCGCTACGCGGCGACCGGGGCGGGGCTGGGCGCGGTGCTGGCCACCCTGAACCGGCTCGTGCGCAGCCGCTCCGGGGCCGCCCGCGTCGCCGAGCTGCTCGCCCTGCCCGCGCCGGCCGACGGCGACGCCCCGCTGCCGCCGGGCGCCGGGGCGCTGCGGCTGCACGGCGTGACCGTGCACGGCGACGACGGCCGGCCCGTCCTCCACGGCGTCGACCTGGACGTGCCGGCCGGCGCGACGGTGGCGGTGGTCGGTTCCTCCGGCGCCGGCAAGTCCACCCTCGCCGCCGTCGCCGGCCGGCTGCACGACCCCGACGCCGGTCAGGTGCGGCTCGACGGGGTGCCGCTGCCCCGGCTCGACCCGGCCGAGCTGCGCCGCGCCGTCGGCTACGCCTTCGACCGTCCCGCCCTGGTCGGCGCGACCGTGCACGACGCGGTCGGCCTGGCGTTGCCCCCGCAGCAGGCCGCGCCCCCGGCCGACGGCGCCCCGGCGACGGTCGCCGTGCGGCGGGCCGCCGAGGCGGCGGCCGTGGACGACGTCGTCGCCCGGCTGCCGCAGGGCTTCCGCACCCCGCTGGCCGACGCGCCGTTCTCCGGCGGCGAGGCGCAGCGCCTCGGGCTGGCCCGGGCGTTCGCCGGGGCGCGCCGGCTGCTGATCCTCGACGACGCCACGTCCAGCCTGGACACCGTCACCGAGCACCGGATCTCCCGGGCGGTGACCGGGGGCCCGGGCGGACGTACCCGCCTCGTGGTCACCCACCGGGCCGCCACGGCGGCGGCGGCCGACCTGGTGGCGTGGCTCGACGGCGGGCGGCTGCGGGCCGTCGCCCCGCACTCCCGGCTCTGGGCCGACCCGGCGTACCGGGCGGTCTTCCGCACCGACGGGGAGGCCGGGTGAGCGCCCGGGGCGGCCGCGCGGGCACGGCCGGGGTGGGGCGCGCCACGTGGGCGGCGCTGCGCGCCCGGCGCGCGGCCGTGGCGCGGCTGGCCGGCTGGTCGGCCGTGGAGGCGCTGCCGGCGCTGCTGTCGGGGGCCCTGGTGGCGCGGGCCGTCGACGGGGGCTTCCTGGCCGGGCGGCTCGGCACGGGGCTCGGCTGGCTGGCGGCGCTGGGCGCGGCGGTGCTCGTCGGGGCGGTGGCGACCGGCCGGACGTACCGCAGCCTCGGCGCGGTGGTCGAACCGTTCCGCGACGACCTCGCCGCCCGGGTGGTCCGGGCCGCCCTGCACGACGCGACCCGGCCCGGCGGACGCCCGGACAGCGCCGCCGCGGCCCGGCTGACGCACCAGGTGGAGCTGGTCCGCGACACCTTCGCCGGCCTGCTCCTGGTGACCCGGGGGTTCCTCTTCGCCGCCGGCGCGGCCCTGATCGGGCTGCTCGCCCTCGACCCGGTGGTCGCGGCGCTGGTGGGCGCGCCCCTCGTCGCGGGGCTGGTGGTGTTCCTCGCCGCGCTCCCGGCGATGGCGGGGCTGCAGCGCCGGTACGTGCGCGCCGGGGAGGAGCTGGGGCGGGCCGCCTCCACCGCGCTGACCGGGCACCGCGACGTGCGGGCCTGCGGCGCGGCCGGGCGGGTCGTCGCCGACGTGGACACGCGGGTGGCCGACCAGGCCGCCGCCGAGCGCACGCTGGCCCGGATGTCCGCCGTGCGCAGCCTCAGCCTCGGCCTCGGCGGCTGGCTGCCGCTGGCGGTGCTGCTGCTCGCCGCGCCCTGGCTGGTCGACCGGGGCCTCACCGCCGGGGCGGTGCTCGGCGCGCTGATGTACGTCTCCACCGGCGTCCAGCCCGCCCTGCACGCGCTGGTGCAGGGCGTCGGGGGCGGCGGGTTGCGCTACGTGGTCACCCTCGACCGCATCCTGCGGGCCTGCCCCGACGAGGCGGGCGGCACACCCGTGGGGCGGCCCGACGCCGCACCCGTCCCGGCCGACGGCGCACCCGTCCCGGCAGACGGCGAGCCGCCCGCCGTCTGCGCCCGGCGGCTGACGTTCCGGTACGGCGTCGCGGCGCGGCCGGTGCTCGAGGACGCGGGCGTGACGCTGGCCGCCGGGGAGCACCTCGCCGTGGTCGGGCCGAGCGGGGCGGGCAAGTCCACCCTGGCCGCCCTGCTGTCCGGGCTGCTCGCGCCGCAGGCCGGCAGCGTGCGCCTCGGCGGGGTCCCGGTCGCCGACGCCCCGCCCGAGGCCCTGGCCCGGCTGCGGGCGTTGGTGCCGCAGGAGGCGTACGTCTTCACGGGGTCACTCGCCGACAACCTGCGCTACCTGCGGCCGGACGCCGACGACGCCACGGTCGCCGCCGCCCTCGACGCCCTCGGTGCGGGCCCGCTCGCCGCCCGACTCGGCGGGCTGGCCGGGGAGGTGGAGCCGGCGGCGCTCTCGGCCGGCGAACGGCAGCTGATCGCGGCGGTGCGGGCGTACCTCTCCCCCGCCCCGCTGGTGCTGCTCGACGAGGCGACCTGCCACCTGGACCCGGCCGCCGAGGCGCGGGTCGAGGAGGCCTTCGCCCGACGCCCGGGCACGCTGGTGGTGATCGCCCACCGGATCAGCTCGGCCGTGCGGGCCCGCCGGGTGCTGGTGCTCGACGGCGCACGGCCGGTGGTCGGCACCCACGAGGAGCTGCTGGCCCGGTCGGCGACGTACCGGGAACTCGTCGGCCACTGGGACGACCGGCCGGCCGCCGCCGCCCGGAGCTGACCGCCCCGGGCTGCGGCGGGCCGGGCCGGCCTCAGATCCAGCCGGACTCGCGGGCGAACCGGACCGCCTCGATCCGGGTGCGGGCCCCGGTCTTGCGGGCGATCCGCCCCAGGTGGTTGCGGACGGTGCCGCAGGACAGCCGCAGCGACCCGGCCACCTCGGCGACCGGTGCGCCGGCGGCGGTCAGCCGCAGCACCTCGGTCTCCCGGGCGGTCAGCGGGCAGTCGGCGGCGAGCGCCGCCATGACGAGCTCGGCGTCGACCACCGACTCCCGGCGGGCGAGGCGGCGGACCCCGTCGACCACCCGCTGAGGCGCGACGTCGCTGGCGAGGATGCCGACGGTGCGCCCGGGGGCGAACACCCCGTGCAGGCCCCGGGCGCGGCGCGGGTCGGCGAGCACCAGCAGCGGGCACGGTTGTGCCGTCGCCGGGCCCACCACCGCCGGGGTCTCGTTGATCAGATCGAAATCCACCACGGCGACGTCCGGCCGGCCGGCGCGGAGCGCCCGTTCGACCGCGTCGCCGCGGCCCACCTCCCCCACCACGTGGATGTCCTCCTCGGCTGCGAGGACGAGCGACAACGCGCCCCGGACCAGGGCACCGTCCAGGGCGAGCAGGGTACGGATCACGTTGGACCTCTCCCAGGCGTCTCGGCGCATCACAGATCGTGAACATTCAAACACGAATTACAATGCATCGCTCGATCGGCGAACGGGGTAGCGGATCGCCTCGTCGGTACCCCGTCCGGGGTCGTTACAACCATCCCTCCCGCTGCGCCACCCGGACCGCCTCCATGCGGTTGCGGGCCCCCGTCTTGTGCAGGATCGCCGACAGGTGGTTGCGCACCGTCCCGTGGGCCAGGTAGAGCCGGCGGGCGATCTCCTTCAGCGGCACGCCCTCGGCGGCCGCCCGCAGCACCTCCTGCTCCCGGCGGGTGAGCGGGTTGACCGGCGGGCTGAGCACCGCGACGGCGGCGGACGGGTCGATCACCCGTTCCCCGGCGGCGGTGGTGCGCACGGCGCGGACCAGCTCCGACAGCGCGACGTCCTTGCTGACCAGCCCGCGCGCCCCGGCGGCCAGGGCGGCCTCGACCAGCGGCGGGCTCCACCGGTGGCTCATCGCCAGCACGGCCGTCCCCGGCGCCTCGGCGACCACCTTGGCCACCACCTCCGCCGACTCGGGAAACTCCGGCTTCAGGTCCAGCACCAGCACGTCGGGGCGTTCCCGGCGCAGCACCGACCACAGCTCGCCGACGTCGGCGGCGTCGGCGATCACCTCGATGTCCTCCTCGCTCGACAGCGCGGCGCACAGCGCGCTGCGCAGCAGTCCCATGTCCTCGGCCACGACAACGTGGATCACCACGGATCTCCGATCTCGGGTACGCGGCACGTCGCCCCGGCCACGCCGGCTCGGGGGAGGGCGGGGTGGGGTTCGGTGCGCGCGGAACGGGCGGCGTCGGCCCACGGCGGTCCCTGGTGGACGCCCGCAGGCCCCGTACGGCCACGTCGGCGGTGCGGCACGGCACGGGGCCGTGGACCGCGGGACGGGCCCTGCCGAGACTCAGCCGGGACGGGCGGCGACCCCCGGAGCCCGGCTCTGGGCCGAGACCGGCGGGCGGGCGATGCGGTGCCGGCCGGCGGCGCACACCGACGAGCGCGAGGCGTCGGCCGCGGCGGGCGTGGGCCCGGACCCGGTGCGCAGATCGTCGGCGCGGTCGCCCGTGGGCGACACGGGCCGGCCCGGGCCACCCGCCGACGTCGGCCCCGCCGCCGCCCGGACGGAGGCGGACGACGAATCCGACGACGCGCCGGCCGGGGCGGCCGGCCACGCCGCCAGGAACGTCCCGGCCGGGGCCTCGGCCACGCCGCCGGACCGCCCGGACGGGACCACGGACCGCGCTTCACCACCGGGGACCGCCGCCGGGGCGTCCACCGGGTCGACCGGCCCGCCCCCGGGTGCCGGCCCCGCCCGGGGCGGCGCGGACACCGCCGGGTCGGCGGGATCGGACGGGACCAGGGGCGGCATCGGCAGCACCCGCGGGAGCAGGTTGCCCACCAGGCCCAGGACCGGGGCCACGAGATGCTGGTCGAGCCCGGAGAGGGCCGAGGCGAGCAGGGCGCCGAGGGAGCTCGTCAGGCCACCGACGACCTGCGGCAGGCAGTGCGCGAGCCGCCCGTCGCCGCCCCGACCCGACCCCACGGAGGGCACCGCCGCAGCGGGATCGGTGGGCGGGACCGCGGGGTGCTGCGGCGCCCCGTCCGGCGCGGCCGGTCCGCCCGGCGCGACCGCGACCCCGCCGGGCGACGTGCCCGGACCGGCCGGGCCGCCGGGGACGGGGGTGACGGCGGCGGGCCGGCCCGCCGCCGACCCGGGCTCGGCCGGCCCGGGTGGCACGGCCCCGGCCGGCGCGCCCGGCTCGGAGGGTCTGCTCGGCGCGGACGGCGCAGACGGCTCGGACGGCCTGCTCGGCGCACCCGGCTCGGCGGGCGCACCCGGCGGGGACGGCTCGGGATCGGCCGGGGCGGGCTTCGACGGGCCGGGATCGGTCGGGCCGGGATCCGACGGGCCGGGGGTGGACGGGACCGGGGTCGGCGGGGGCCGGAGCACCCCCCGGAGCGGGCCGGGACGCTCCCGGTCGGGCCGCGCGGGATCCCGCAGGGACGAGCCGGTACGCGGCCCGTCGGGCGACGCGAGGCCCGCCCGGCCGGCCTCGTCGGGGGCGAGAGCGCCGGCGGACGGGTCGGCGTGGCGGGGTGACCCCGGGCCCTCGTCCGCCGCCGCCGGGCCGGAGAACAGGACCGCCGTGACGATGCCCGCGCCCACCGCCGCCAGCAGCAGCCCGGCCAGCCGCCACGGTCGGGCCGACCCGGGGGCCGGCACGGCCCCGGCACGCCGCGGCGCCACGGCCACCACGGCCGGGACGGAGCGAGCAGCGGGACAACGCACGCGGGCCGACCTCTCTGCTCGGAAGGCGTCGACACATGGTAGCCACGCCGTACCCCCCCTGCAGCGTCGTCGCGCGTCCGGTTTCCGACTGATCGGGCGGGAGGTCAGCGGGGCGGAAGGTGGTCGCGGAGCGCGGCGAACTGGGCGACCGTGAGGTACGACGGGTTGGCCGCCTGCGGCTGGCGGAGCACCTCCAGCCCGCCCAGCCGCGCGTCGGCGCGCAGCCGTCGCCGGGGCACCCGGTCGGGTTCGTCGAGGACGGTCAGGTCCAGCGGCACCGACCAGCCCCCGTCGCCGTCGACCACCGGCGGGGCGGCGATGCGGCCCACGCCCCAGACCCCGTACGGCAGCTGGCCCCGGCTGCCGCTGGCCCACAGCACCACCGGCTGACCGGGGCGCATCAGCCGGGCCCGGTAGCCGGGGCGTACGCACCAGCTCTCGACCCGGGGGTCACGGCGGAACCGGGCGGCGAGATCGACCCGGTCGGCGTTGCCCTTGACCAGCCACGCGCCCAGATCGTCGAGACTCACCCGTCGCTCGCTCATCCCGGCATTGTGCCCGCGCCGCGTGCTCTCCGGCGCGGATGCCGGCGAGGTGGCGGTATCCCCGCGCCAGGATGCCGCCAGGTCGGCGACACGGCGCGCGCTCCCGAGGCGCGGCCCCCGGACGCGCGGCCTCCCGACCCGCTCCCCCGACGCGCGGCCCGCCACCGACCCCCGCGCCCGCGATGCGCGCGACCCGCCGGACGGGACGGGTCGGGGCGTCAGCCGTCGAGCCAGCGGCGGATGCAGTGCAGCAGGTCCTCGGCGTCCACCGGTTTGGTGACGTAGTCGCTGGCGCCGGAGGTGATGCTCTTCTCCCGGTCGCCGCGCATCGCCTTGGCGGTGACCGCGATGATCGGCAGGTCCGCGTAGCGCGGCATGGCGCGGATCGCGGCGGTGGCCGCGTACCCGTCCATCTCGGGCATCATCACGTCCATCAGCACGAGGTCGATGTCGTCGTGGCGCATCAGCGTCTCGATGCCCTTGCGGCCGTTCTCGGCGTAGACCACGTCGAGGCCGTGCAGCTCCAGGATGTTGGTCAGGGCGAAGACGTTGCGGGCGTCGTCGTCGACCACCAGCACCTTGCGGCCGGCGAGGCCGACGCCGAAGCCCTCCCCGGGCGCGGCGGCCACGGGCAGGGGCCGGGCGAGGGGCACCACGTGCCCGGTCGCGTCCGCCGACAGGTGCAGCACGATCCGCTCCCGCAGGTCGTCCAGGCTGCCGAGGATCTCCAGCGGACGGTCGCCGGCCACCGCCCGCAGCAGCGCCTCCTGGCCGGCCGCCAACGGGCGCGCGTGGTACGCCAGCACGGGCACGCCCCGGTGCGCGGGGGCGTCGTGCAGCGCCCGCAGGAGCACCGCCCCGCTGTCGTCGGGCAGGTCGAGGTGGACGACCAGGCAGTGCTGCCGGCGCGCCGCGACGGCCTCCAGCGCAGCCGGGGCGTCCAGTGCGGTGGCGACCTCGACCGGCGGGCCGGCCAGCCCGGCCGTCACGCCGTGGACCAGCATGGTCAGCAGGCCCTTGTCGTGGTGTTCGAGGACGAGGACCCGCCGCGGCCCGGCTGGGGGCTCCACGGCCGGCGCCGCCCCCGGGTGCGGCCCGGCGGCCCGGTCGCGCTCCACGCGGCCGGCGGGGGACGCGGCGGGCGGCGGAACGGTCGACGGGGCGGCCGGCGCGGCCGGGGGCGCGGGGGCGACCGGGCCGGTGAGCGTGGCCGGCAGGTAGAGCGTGAAGGTGCTGCCCCGGCCGAGGACGCTGCGCGCGGCGATCCGGCCACCGAGCAGGTGGGCGATCTCCCGGCTGATCGACAGGCCCAGCCCGGTGCCGCCGTAGCGGCGGCTGGTGGTGCCGTCGGCCTGCTGGAACGCGTCGAAGATGGCGGTGAGGTGCTGCTCGGCGATGCCGATCCCGGTGTCGACGACCCGGAACGCCAGCACGGTCTCCCCCGGGGTGGACCCCTCCGGCAGCTCGTCGGGGCGGGCCCGCTCGATGCGCAGCTGCACCCGGCCCTGCTCGGTGAACTTGACCGCGTTGGAGACGAGGTTGCGCAGCACCTGCCGCAGCCGCTGCTCGTCGGTGTGCAGCCACTGCGGCACGTCCGGGCCGGTGCTGATGTCCAGCTCCAGGCCGCGCGGCGTGGTCAGCGGCCGGAACGTCGCGTCGACGTAGTCGCGCAGCTCGCTCAGCGCGAACGTCTCCGGGTTGACGTCCATCTTCCCCGCCTCGACCTTGGACAGGTCGAGGATGTCGTTGATGAGCTGGAGCAGGTCGGTGCCCGCGGAGTGGATGACGGTGGCGTACTCGACCTGCTTGGCGGTGAGGTTGCGGTTCGGGTTCTGCGCCAGCAACTGCGCCAGGATGAGCAGCGAGTTCAACGGCGTACGCAGCTCGTGGCTCATGTTGGCGAGGAACTCCGACTTGTACTTCGAGGCCAGCGCGAGCTGCTGGGCGCGGGCCTCCAGCTCCTGACGGGCCTGCTCGATCTCCGAGTTCTTGGTCTCGATGTCGTGGTTCTGCCGGGCCAGCAGCGCCGCCTTGTCCTCCAGCTCGGCATTGGAGCGCTGGAGCTCCTCGGAGCGGGCCTGCAACTCCTCGGAGCGGGCCCGCAGCTCGGCGGCGAGCCGCTGGGACTCGGTGAGCAGCACGTCGGTGCGGGCGTTGGCGACGATGGTGTTGACGTTGACGCCGATGGTCTCCATCAACTGGTCGAGGAAGTTGCGGTGCGTCTCGGTGAACCGGCTCATGCTGGCCAGCTCGATGACGCCGAGCACCTGGCCCTCGAAGGGGATCGGCAGCACCACCAGGTGCCGGGGCGTCGCCGCGCCGAGGCTGGAGGAGACGGTGACGTAGTCGGCCGGCACGGCGTCGACCACGATGGCCCGCCGGCTCGCGGCGGCCTGCCCGACGAGGGAGTCGCCGAGGGTGAACCGGCGGCCGGAGGCGCGGTGGCCGTACCCGCCGACCACCCGCAGGGTCGGCTCGCCGACGCCGTCCTCGACCAGCAGGAACGTGCCGAGCTGGGCGGAGACCAGCGGGGCCAGCTCGTCCATCACGAGCCCCGCGACGACCTCCAGGTCCCGGTGGCCCTGCATGAGGCCGGAGATCCGGGCCAGGTTGGTCTTGAGCCAGTCCTGCTCCTGGTTCATCCGGGTGGTCTCGCGCAGCGACTCCACCATGGAGTTGATGTTGTCCTTCAGCTCGGCCACCTCGCCGGAGGCGTCGACGGTGATCGAGCGGGTCAGGTCGCCGGTGGCCACCGCGCTGGTCACCTCGGCGATGGCGCGGACCTGCCGGGTGAGGTTGCCGGCCAGCTCGTTGACGTTCTCGGTGAGCCGCTTCCAGGTGCCGGAGACCCCCTCGACCTCGGCCTGGCCGCCGAGCCGACCCTCGCTGCCCACCTCCCGGGCCACCCGGGTCACCTCGGCGGCGAACGACGACAACTGGTCGACCATCGTGTTGATGGTCGTCTTCAGCTCCAGGATCTCGCCCCGGGCGTCCACGTCGATCTTGCGGGTCAGGTCGCCCTGGGCCACTGCCGTCGTCACCTGGGCGATGTTGCGGACCTGGCCGGTGAGGTTGTTGGCCATCGAGTTGACGTTGTCGGTGAGGTCCTTCCAGGTGCCGGCCACGTTGGGCACCCGGGCCTGCCCGCCGAGCCGCCCCTCCGTGCCGACCTCCCGGGCCACCCGGGTCACCTCGTCGGCGAACGCGCCCAGGGTGTCCACCATCGTGTTGATGGTCTGGGCGAGCACGGCGACCTCGCCCTTCGCCTCCACCGTGATCTTGCGGCTGAGGTCGCCCTGCGCGACGGCCGTGGCCACCAGCGCGATCGAGCGCACCTGGTTGGTGAGGTTGTTGGCCATCTCGTTGACGTTGTCGGTGAGGTCCTTCCAGGTGCCGCCGACGTTGGACACCCGGGCCTGCCCGCCGAGCCGCCCCTCCGTGCCCACCTCCCGGGCCACCCGGGTCACCTCGTCGGCGAACGCGGAGAGCTGGTCGACCATCGTGTTGATGGTTTCCTTCAGGGCCAGGATCTCGCCCCGGGCGTCGACGCGGATCTTCTGCGTGAGGTCGCCCTTGGCCACGGCCGTGGTGACCTCGGCGATGCTGCGCACCTGGGCGGTGAGGTTGTCGGCCATGACGTTCACCGACTCGGTGAGGTCCTTCCAGGTGCCGGAGACGCCCTTGACGTCGGCCTGCCCGCCGAGGCGGCCCTCCGTGCCGACCTCCCGGGCCACCCGGGTCACCTCGTCGGCGAACGACGACAACTGGTCCACCATCGTGTTGATGGTGCTCTTCAGCTCCAGGATCTCGCCGTGCGCCGTGACGGTGATCTTCTGCGACAGGTCGCCCCGCGCCACCGCCGTGGCGACCTGGGCGATGCTGCGGACCTGGTCGGTGAGGTTGCCGGCCATCGAGTTGACGGAGTCCGTGAGGTCCCGCCAGGTGCCGGCGACGCCGCTGACCTGCGCCTGGCCGCCGAGGCGGCCGTCGGTGCCGACCTCCCGGGCCACCCGGGTCACCTCGTCGGCGAACGACGAGAGCTGGTCCACCATCGTGTTGATGGTGCTCTTGAGCTCCAGGATCTCGCCCCGGGCGTCCACGGTGATCTTCTGCGACAGGTCGCCCCGCGCCACCGCCGTGGTCACCTGCGCGATGTTGCGGACCTGGCTGGTGAGGTTGCCGGCCATGAAGTTCACCGAGTCGGTGAGGTCCCGCCAGGTGCCGGCCACCCCGGGCACCTCGGCCTGCCCGCCGAGGCGGCCCTCGCTGCCGACCTCGCGGGCCACCCGGGTCACCTCGTCGGCGAACGACGAGAGCTGGTCGACCATCGTGTTGATGGTGACCTTCAGCTCCAGGATCTCGCCGCGCACGTCCACGGTGATCTTCTGCGACAGGTCGCCCCGCGCCACCGCCGTCGCCACCTCGGCGATGTCGCGGACCTGGTCGGTGAGGTTGCCGGCCATGGCGTTGACGGAGTCCGTGAGGTCCTTCCAGGTGCCCGACACGCCCGGCACCTCGGCCTGCCCGCCAAGCTGCCCCTCGGTGCCCACCTCGCGGGCCACCCGGGTCACCTCGGAGGTGAACAGCGACAGCTGGTCGACCATGCCGTTGAAGACGGTGGCGATCTCGCCGAGCAGGCCGTCGCCGTCCTCCGGCAGCCGGGTGCCGAAGTCCCCGTCGCGGACCGCGGTCAGGCCCGCCAACAACTGCCGCAGCCCGGGATCGGTCACCGGGCCGGGGGGTGCGAGGGGCGTCCCACCACCGTGCCGTGCCGCAGACCGCTCGACCATCGCTACCCCCGCACCGCGACCAGCCGGACGGCCCGCCCGTCCGGCAGCGACACCAAACCCGCGCAAGTATGCCCGGAAGGTCGCCCAAGCCGCATTGGGGGCGGCCGGCGGGTGCCCGCCGGCGGATCGCCCGCCAGCGGATCGCTTGCCGACGGATCGCCGCCGGCGGCGAGCCGCCGACCGGGTCGGGCCGACGGTCGGCCGCCGCACAGGCCGTCAGCGACGGTCGGCCGCCGGGGTCGGCAGGCGGGCGCTGACCCAGGCGGTGGTGCCGCGGCCGTCGGCCCGGATCTCCAGCCCGTCGGTGAGCTGCTGGGCCAGCCACAGGCCACGGTGGCCGACCTCGTGGGGCGCGGGCAGGGCGACGCGTACGTCGCCGAGGCCGGGGCCGTCGTCGCCGATCTCGCAGGTGAGCAGGTCGCCGTCACGCCGCAGCCGCAGCCGGCCGCTGCCGCCGCCGTGCCGGACGACGTTGGTCACCAGCTCGTGCACCGCCAGCACGAAGTCCTCCAGGGCGACGTCGGCCAGCCCGGCCGCGCCGGCCGCGGCGGTGACGGCGTGGCGCAGGGCCGTCACCCGGTCGGCTCTGATGACCTCCGCCAACAGCGTCGCCCCGGCCCTCCCGCTGGACGCGCCGGCCCCCGCGCCGTCGCCGTCACCCCCACCGCTGCTCATGGCCGGACCGTACACGTACCGCCCCTGACGTGGGCTGCCCCGGGCGGTTTCCCACAGGTCAGGCCGCCGGGAGCCCGGCCATCAGCCGGATCTGCGCGGCGCGCGAGCGGGCGACGCGGTCGGCGAGGGCGCGCACCTCGGGGCCGACCGCCGCCGGCAGGTGCCGCCGGGCCAACGCGACGGCCGCGCGCTGGTGGGCCGTGAGCACCTCCACGAGTACGGCGTCGAACCGGCCCGGCGGCGCGGCGCGCAGCCGGGCCAGGTCGGGGTCGGCGGTCGCCGGCGCGTCGGGGGTGGCGCTGGCGCCCTGGGCATCGCTGGTGTCGTGGGTGTCGTGGTGCGGATGGTGGCCCGGCGATCCGGGTGCGTCGCCGTGCGGGGCCGCGGCCAGCCAGCGCCGCATGGTGGCCAGCTCGTCGGCCTCGGTCACGTCGACGGCGGCCACGAGGGTGCGCAGCTCGGCGTCGGTGATCCGCCCGGTGGCCGCGGCGGCGATCACCCGGGTCCGGTCGTGGTGGGCCACCATCGCCCGCAGGAACGGCAGGTCGGCCGGGGCGGGCGCCGACACCGCCGGCGGGGCCGGCAGCGGGCCGCCCGACGGGGCCGGGGCGGGCGGGCCGGGGTCCGGCGCGCAGCCGGCGACGGCCAGGAGAGCGGCGAGCGCCAGCGCCGCCCGGCGGGAGCGCGGCCACCCCGTCCACCTCGGCCCCGTGCCCCCGGGCCGCACCCGCCGGCGGGTCAGAGCCGGGCCCACAGGGCGGGCACGTTCGGCGGCTCCCAGCCGGGCAGGGCGGTGTGGGCCTGCACGCACCGGTACGCCGCCCCGCCGTAGGTGACCTGGTCACCCACCCGGTACGCCTGACCGGCCGTCCAGGTGCCGCCCGGCGCGGGGGTGGTCGGCGCGGGGGTGGGCGTCCTCGTCGGCGACGGGGACGGCGTCGGGTTGGTGGGCGTGGGCGTGGGGGTGCCGCCGGTGCCGATCTGGAGGTCCACGCAGGAGTAGAACGCGTTGGCCGTGTCGGCGATGTTCCAGATGGCGAGCACCTTCTGCCGGCCCGACCAGCCGCCCAGGTTGACGGTGTGCGAGACGGTGGCGTCGGGCTGTCGCCCACCCCCGTCGACGACCGCGAGCCGGGTCCCGCCGATCCAGTACTCCCAGTTGCTGGTGGCGTGCCGGGCGGTGTTGGTCCAGGTGAAGGTCACCGAGCTGCCGACGGGGGTGGCCGGCCAGCCCCGGGCGTCGTCGTCGAGGACGGCGAACTGGCCGATCCCGGCGCTGCAACTGCGCAGCCCCTTCGGGCCCTCGACGCTCTGCGGCTCGTACTTGATCTGGCCGCAGTCGGGGACCCGGCCCTGGGCGCAGAGCGCCTGCCGGCTCGGCGGTCCCGACACGTAGCCGTGCGCCTGGGCGGGCACCGCGACGGCCAGGGAGGCGACGACGGCACCCGCCGACGCCAGCGGAAGGACGACCCTTCGACGCATGTGACGCTCCTTCGTTCGGGGCAGGCGTCGGCACACCGCGCCGAGCTGGTCCGATACGCCCACCAGCGACATGCAAGAAACATAAATTAAACTTTCTTAACAGTAAACCCCCACCTCACCCCCGCCCCGCCGCCCCGCCCCCGCCCTCGGCGACCAAGAGAAGAGCGTCAGGTTGGAGATCGACCTCGACGCCCCCTCCCTGACCACCGGGGGCGACAGGGGGAGGACGGGGCCCAGGAGGCGAGGTGGGCAGGGCAGGCGTTCTTTGTCCCGGGCGAGGTCTCGAACAATTGATTCAGGTGGCGGCGTAGGCACAGATAGTCGGTTCCGCTCGGACAACACGCCATTGATGGCTGTTGACCAACTTTGCACCCTGCCGAAGACAGGAAAGTCTGCCTATCCGATAGGGAATCGGAATTGCGGTTCCGGCATTCCGGCCGCCCCAAAGAAACCGCCGGGACACCCTGACCGAGGGTGATCGTCACCAAAGCGAACCGAAGGACGGCCGCCCAGCTCAGGAGCGCGCCGACCGGCCGGGCCCACCGCCGGCGACAACCGGTGGTCACCGGATCCTTCGCAGCCGACCGGACGGTGGCCGGCGGGCACCACAAAGACGGGTTGACGGGCCGCACCCCCAAGGTAATCATGACTGTCACTGGGCGGCGATTGACGCGATTCCGGATCGACGAATTCTCCCACGTCAGTGGGGCTATTCGTGCTGTCCGCAGGACGCGCGCCGGCCATCGTTCCGCGGGCCGGAGAAAAGCCGGCGGAACACCCGTCAGGAACGAGCGAGGAGTCCGCCGGTGAACGGGAACGACGAAGCTCCCGCGCCGCCCCGGCCACGGCCGGCGACGCGCCCTGATCGACCGGAGGACCGCCTCGCCCTGCACGGCGGCGCGCCCGTCCGGAGCACCCCCTGGCCCACCTACGACAAGGGCGCGGTCTTCGTCCACCCCGAGGACGAGGAGGCGGCCTGCCGGGCGGTGCGCAGCCACCTCTACTTCCGCTACGACCACCGGCCGCAGCACGAGACCGAGTGCGGCCGGTTCGAGGACGAGCTGTGCCGCTTCTTCGGCACCCGGCACGCGCTCGCCGTGTCCAGCGGCACCGCCGCCCTCGCCCTGGCCATCATGGCGGCGCGGGTGCCCCCGGGTTCCCTCGTCGCCTGTCCCGGGTTCACGTTCGTCGCCACGCCGAGCGCGATCGTCATGGCCGGCTGCCAGCCGTTCCTCGTCGAGGTGGACGAGGACCTGCGGATGGACCTCGACGACCTGCGCCGCCGCTGGCAGCCGGGGATCGGGGCGATCCTCGTGGTGCACATGCGCGGCTTCGCCGCCGACGCCGAGGCCCTCGCCGCGTTCGCCGCCGAGATGGGCGTGCCGCTGATCGAGGACGCGGTGCCCGCGCTCGGCGCGGAGCTGCGCGGGCGCAAGCTCGGCACGTTCGGGGCAGCGGGAGCGTTCAGCACCCAGTCGGACAAGGCGCTCAACTGCGGCGAGGGCGGCTTCCTGGTCACCGACGACACCGAGCTGTTCGCCCGCGCGGTGGCGCTGTCCGGGGCGTACGAGGGGCGGCTACGGCGGCACTTCCCCGACGCCGAGCCGCCGCTGACCGGCCTCGACCTGCCCCTGCTCAGCCTGCGCATGGACGAGATCCGCGCGGCGCTGCTGCGCGCCGAGATGGCCCGGCTGCCGCAGCGGCTGCGGCTGTTCCACCGCAACTACGACCGGGTCGCCGCCGCGCTGGCCGACGTGCCGGGCATCGCGATCCGCCGCCCGGTCGCCCCCGGGGCGTATCTCGGGGAGGCGTTCGTGTTCCGGGTGCCTGGCGGCGACGCGGGCTGGTTCGCCCGCGCGCTGTGCCGGGAGGGCATCGACGCGCGCAACATCGGCGCCGACGACGACCTCAACGTCCGCGCGTTCTGGAACTGGCGGTTCGCGTACGACACCGACGACGTCGACGCGATCCGGGCGATGCTGCCGCGCACCGCCGGCTACCTGCGCGAGGCCGTCGACGTGCCGCTGTCGTCGAACCTCACCCCCGACGACTGCGACGACCTGGTGCGGGCGGTGCGCAAGGTGGCCGCCGCGCGGGACGCGGCACCCGTCGGGCCGCCGTCGACCGGGCCGGCCGGCCCCGTGGTCGCGCCGGCCGGGGCGGCGGAGCCGGTGGGCCGATGACGGACGACCCCGGCCGCGCCGTGCCGCGCCCCGCCCTGGTCGGCATCTTCGGCGGGCTGTTCGCCGGCTACCTGGGCCTCACCGCCGTCATCCCGGTGCTGCCGGCGTTCCTGCGCGACCGGCACGCCGCCGGGGACCTGGTCGTCGGCCTGGTCGTCACGGTCACCGCCGGGACGGCGCTGCTCGTGCGGCCCGTCGCCGGCGCGCTGGCCGACCGGTACGGCCACCGCACCGTGATGCTCGTCGGCGCGCTCGTCGCGGCCCTGGGCGGGCTGCTCTACTTCCTGCCGCTCGCGGTGCCGGCGCTGGTGGCGGTGCGGCTGCTGCTCGGCGCGGGCGAGGCCGCCCTGTTCACCGCCGGGGCGGTGTGGACGGTGGCGCTCGCCCCGCACCACCGCCGGGGCCAGCTCATCGGCCTGTACGGGGTGAGCATGTGGGGCGGCATCTCCGCCGGCACCTTCCTCGGCGCGACGCTGCAACAGGTCTCCTTCACCGCCGTCTGGGCGCTCGCCGCCGCCGCTCCCCTGCTGGCCGCCGCCCTGATCGCCGTGGTCCCGGTGCCACCCGGGGAGCCCGGGGCCGCAGCGCGCGGGAAATCCAGGGGCGGCGGTGGGCTGCTGCTGCGCCCGGCGCTGCTGCCCGGCACGGCGCTCGCCCTCGGCGCCGCCGGGTACGCCGGCCTGGCCGCGTTCGTCGTGCTGCACCTGGACGCGCGCGGCATCGGCTCCGGCGTGCTGGTGCTGAGCTGCTTCAGCGCCGTGTACGCCGGCACCCGCCTGGTCATCGGCCATCTGCCCGACAAGCTGGGCCCCCGCCGGGTGGCGGCCTGGTCGGCGGCCGGCGAGGCGGTCGGCCTGACGATCGTCGCGCTCGCGCCGAACCTGCCCGTCGCCGTGGCCGGGGGCGTGGTCACCGGCGTCGGCTTCTCGCTGCTGCACCCGTCGCTGGCGCTGATGGTGATGAACCGGGCGGAGCCGACGCGGCAGGGGGCGGCCATCGGGGCGTACACCTCGTTCTGGGATCTGGGGCTCGCCGTGTGGGGGCCGGTGACGGGCCTGGTCGCGGCGCGGCTCGACTACCCGGCCGTGTTCGGCGTCGGCGCGGCCTGCGCCGTCGCGGCGGCGGCCATGGCGACGTGGATCGGCCGCCCGGCGGCCGGCACGGGCGGCACCGGGATGTCCGGTAGCGAACGGACGGAGGCCCGCGCGGCATGAGCGACCTGACGGTCCTGTGCGTCACCGGCTGGTGCCGCAACGGCAGCACCATCATCGGCAACGTCCTCAACGAGGTGCCCGGCTTCTTCCACGTCGGCGAGCTGCACTTCCTGTGGAAGAACTCCACCGGCCGGGGCGTCAACGGGCTGTGCGGCTGCGGCCGGGAGCTGACCGCCTGCGACATCTGGTCGCGGGTGCTGCCCGTCGGGCGGCCCGCCGGCCTGTCGGCCGACGCGCACGCCGAACAGGTGATCGGCCGCCAGCGGTCCCGGGTCCGCACCCGGCACACCTGGCGGGTGCTGCGCCGGGGCCTGTACGACGACGAGATCCGCGCCCACGCCGAGCTGATGGGCCGGGTCTACCGGGCGGTCGCCGAACGCACCGGCGCGCACACCATCGTGGACACCACGAAGATCCCCGGCGAGGCGGCCCTGCTGGCGCACCTGCCCGGGATCACCCCGTACTACGTGCACCTGGTGCGCGACCCGCGCGCCGTGGCGCATTCCTGGCGGGAGCCGAAGCAGTACGTGTACGCGATGTCGGCCGCCAGGAGCACCGCGTACTGGCACGGGTTCAACCTGGCCTCGGCGGCGATCACCCGGCGGCACCCGCAGCGCGCGACGCTGCTGCGCTACGAGTCGTTCACCGCCGACCCGGCCGGCACGGTCGACGCGCTGCTGCGGCTGTGCGGGGCCGACCCGGCCGGCAACCCGGTGCGCGGGCGCACCGTCGAGCTGGGCACCAACCACACGGTGACCGGCAACCCCGACCGGTTCCGCAGCGGCCCGACCGTGATCCGCGACAGCGACGAGGCGTGGCGGCGCACCCTGTCGCCCGCCGACCGGCTGGCCGCCACCGCCCTGGCCCAGCCCCTGTTCACCCGCTACGGCTACCGGTCGGCCGGGGCGGGCCGGCTGTCACCGACCGGCGGAAGGTAGGAGACGTGGATCTGGGGCTCACAGGACGGGTGGCGCTCGTCGCCGGCGGGTCCAGCGGCATCGGGCTGGCCTGCGCGAAGGAGTTCGCCGCCGAGGGCGCGCACGTGGCGATCTGCGGCCGGGACCCGGACCGGCTCGCCGCCGCCGAGCGGGAGCTGGCCGGGGTGGCGAAGGGCCGGGTCAGCGCCACCGTCGTGGACGTCACCGACGCCGACGCGGCCCGCCGCTGGGTCGACGGGGTGGCCGCCGACCTCGGCGCGGCGCACGTGCTGCTGGTCAGCGGCGGCAGCCCGCCGATCGGCCCGGCCACCCTGTTCGAGACGGCCGACTACCGGGCCGCCGTCGACCGGGTGCTGCTGCCGGCCGTCGGGCTGGCCCTCGCGGCGCTGCCGCACCTGCGCGCCGCCGGCTGGGGGCGGCTCGTCTTCGTCGCCTCGGAGACCGCCGCCGTGCCGATCGCCCCGCTGCTGCTGTCCGGGGTGACCCGGGCCGCGCTGGTCCGCTTCGCCCAGGGCCTCGCCGTGGACGTGGCCCGCGACCGGATCACCGTCAACGTGCTCGCCCCCGGCTCGGTGCGCACCCCGCCGATGGAGCGGGCCGCCGCCCGGCTCGCCGGCGACGACGGCGACGTCGAGGGGCAGCTCGCCGCCATGGGCCACCACAGCGCGCTGGGCCGGCTGGCCCGCCCCGAGGAGGTCGCGGCGGTGGCCGCGTTCCTGGCCAGCGAGCGGGCCTCGTTCGTCACCGCCGGGGTGCACCTGGTCGACGGCGGCGCGAGCGCCACCGGACCGGACCTGCCGCACCTCACCGGCGTCCGGAAGGACACCTACGCCTGAGATCCCCATCCCGGCGGCGGCCTCGCCGGCCGGCGGCACAGCACGAAGGAGTGCGCGATGTCCACGACCAGCCCCACGTTCACCGAGCGGGACGTCTCCGAGTTCTTCGACCAGACCACCCAGACGTACCTCAGCTTCTGGGACAGCGAGGGCGTCCTGCACACCGGCTACTTCGCCGACGACGCCGACACCGACTACCACGCCGCCGCCGACCGCACCTCGGACCTGCTGGCCGCCGAGGCGGGCATCGACGCCGGGTCGACGGTGCTCGACGTCGGCTGCGGCTGCGGCAACTTCCTGCTGCGGCTGGCCGGGCAGACCGGCTGCCGGGGCGAGGGCCTGGACCTGAGCATCGAGCGGGTCCGGTTCGCCCAGGCCAAGCTCGCCGAGCGGGGCACCGCGGGCGTCACCTTCCGGCACGGCTCGGCCACCGCCATGCCGTACGACGCGGGGGCCTTCAGCCACGTGGTCAGCCAGGACGCGCTGTTCCTGGTGCCGGACAAGCCGCGCAGCCACGCCGAGATGCACCGGGTCCTCGCCCCCGGCGGGATCCTCGCGGTCACCGACTTCCTCCAGCCCACCACCGACATCGGCGAGGCCGCCCGCCGGCACGTCTACGACCGGGTGCGGTGGAGCGGCGGCTACTCCCTCGACGGGTACGCCGAGGCGCTGACCGCCGCCGGCTTCGAGGTGCTGACCGCCCGCAGCCTCGACGCCCACATCCGGCAGACGTACCGGGTGCTCGGCGAGACGGCCCGGCAGCGGGCCGCCGCCACCGACGACCCGGCCGCCCGGGAGTGGATCCTCGGCTTCGCCGCGTCCTGCGGCGAGATCCAGGCCGCCATCGACCGGGGCGAGTTCGGCTGGGGGATGTTCGTCGCCCGCAAGCCCGCCGCGCGGTGACGACCCGACGCGCAGTGACGACCCGAACCGACGCGCAGTGACGACGAACCGACCGGAAGGTGTGCGCCCGATGCAACGAACCGACGTCATCAAACGGACCATCGCCGAGGTCGTCGAGGACCGCCGCAAGCAGCTCTCGCCGGGGCAGGTCTTCGTCGACGCCTTCGCCGAGGGCGGCTTCGACACCCGCGTCGACTACGACGTCACCATCACCGACTCGCTGACCAGCTCCCGGCGCAAGCCGCGCTACCCGTCGCGCAACATGCTGAAGGTGGTGGACCTGTCCCGCGACCCGCAGGAGTTCTACTGGCACGAGAGCCCCGCCCGGCCCGGCGACCCGGCCGTCGACGGCGCGGACCTGCGGCGGGAGGCCGCCAACCACTTCCACCGCTCGCCGATCCCGCCGCTGCACACCACGAAGGCGTGGGTGCAGGTGCCCGACGGGCTGTGGGACGACCCGACCAGCTTCGCCGAGTTCATCAACTACCGCCTGGTGGTGCGGCTCGCCACCGCCGAGAACGTCACCATCCTGCGCGGCGAGGGCGGCCTGCTGACCATGCCGGACATCGCCCGGCTCACCGACCCGGGCCCGTTCGGCTCCACCATCCTGTCGGCCTGCAACGAGGTGGAGCAGAACGGCAGCACCGCCGACGGGCTGATCATCAACCCGGCCGACTACTACCGCCTGCTCGGCTCCGGCACGCTGATGCGCGACGTCGAGGAGAACGGCGTGTTCATCGTCCGGACCCGGCTGGTCGACCCGGGCACGGCGATCGTCGGCGACTTCGGCCACGGCGCGCTGCTGTTCGACGCCGGCCGGTCGATGATCTCCTTCGCCGAGCCGCCGCCGGGCACGTTCGCCGAGCCCGGGGTGGCGCTGACCGCCGAGATCTACGAGCGGGTGGTGCTCAACCTGCCCACCTGCTTCTTCGTGGTCAGCCTCTAGGCCGCCGGGATGCCGACGCCGCCCGCGCCGCGCCCGCCCGGCGACGACCCCGACGTGCTGGTCGTCGGCGCGGGCGTCGTCGGCCTGTTCTGCGCCTGGTTCCTGGCCCGCGCCGGGCACCGGGTCACCGTCGTCGACCGGGGCGAGATCGGCGACCCGGCGGCCTGCTCGTCAGGGAACACCGGCTTCGTCGGCACCCAGGGCGCCGCGCCCCTGGCCGAGCCGGGCGTGCCGGCGAAGGGGCTGCGCTACCTGCTCGACCCGGAGAGCCCGTTCCACGTGCGCCCCCGCCCCGACCCGGCCCTGCTGGCCTGGCTGTGGCACTTCCGCCGCCGCTGCACCGAGCAGCACGCCCGCGCCGCGTTCGACGTGCTGCTCACGCTGAAGCAGCGCAGCCTCGCCATCCTGCGCGAGGTGTGCGCGACCGGCCCGCTCGCGGACACCCTCACCGCCCAGGGGATGCTGCTGGCCTGCCGGACCCCGGAGGGCTTCGCGGCGGCCCGCGCCTCCGTGCCGGCGGCCGTCGCCCGGGGCGTGCCGCTGCGGGTGCTCGACCCCGGCGAGCTGGCCGCCCTCGAACCGGACGTCGCGTTCGACGTGGCCGGGGCCCTGCTCAACGCCGAGGGGGCCGCGCTGCGCATCCCCGCGTTCCTGGTCGCGTTCGCCGACGCGCTGCGGGCCGCGGGCGTCGACATCCGCACCCACACCGAGGTACGCGACTTCGAGGTGACCGGCGGCCGGGTGCGGGCCGTGCGCACCAGCGGCGGCGACCTGCGCCCCGCCGAGGTGGTGCTCGCCGCCGGGGTCTGGTCGGTGGCCTGCGCCCGCCGGCTCGGCGTCGACCTGATGCTCCAGCCCGCCAAGGGGTACGCGGTCGACGTCGCCGCCGGCGCGCACCCGCCCCGGCTGCCGATCCTGCTCAGCGAGGGCAAGGTGGCCGTCATGCCGCTGGGCGACCGGCTGCGGCTGGCCGGCACCCTGGAGCTGGTCGGCATGGACACCAGCGTCTCGCCGCGCCGCGTCGACGGCATCGTGCGCACCGTCGCGGCGTACCTGCCGGGGCTGGACACCGACCGGCGGGTGCGGGTGTGGAGCGGGCTGCGCCCCTGCACCCCGGACAGCCTGCCGCTGCTCGGCCGGCCCGGGGCGTGCCGCAACGTGGTCGTCGCCGCCGGGCACGGTCACATCGGGATGGGCCTGGCCCCGGCGGGCGGCCGGCTCGTCGCCCAGCTCGTCGGCGGCGAACGCCCCGAGCTGGACCTCGCGCCCTTCGCCGTGGACCGCTGGCGGCGTCGCCCGTTCGCCCGGAGGAACCGATGATGCCGTCGCGGCGCAACCGACTCGCGGAGGAACCGATGACCGACGCCCCGATCGGCGTGCTCTGCCTGGACACCTCGTTCGAGAAGATCCCCGGGCACATCCGCAACCCGGCCACCTTCGACTTCCCCGTCGTCTACCGGGTCGTCGAGGGGGCCACGCCGCAGCGGCTCGTCCGGGAGGCCGACCCGACGCTGCTGGAGCCGTTCGTGGCGGCGGCCCGGGACCTGGAGGCCGCCGGGGTCGCCGGGATCACCGGGGCGTGCGGGTTCCTGGTGCTGTTCCAGGCCGAGCTGGCCGCCGCCGTGTCGGTGCCGCTGTGGTCGTCGAGCCTGCTCCAGCTCGACCTGGCGCACCGGATGGTCGGCCGGCCGGTCGGGCTGCTCGTCGCCGACGAGGCCGCGCTCACCCCGCGCCACCTCGCCGCGATCGGCGCGGAACACGTGCCGGTGCGGGTGACGGGCATGGCCGGGCAGCCGGAGTTCACCGAGGTGATGCTGGAGGGCCGCCGCGACGCGCTCGACGCCGACCGGCTCGAACGGGAGGTGCTCGACCGCGTCGACCGGCTCGCCGGGGCGCACCCCGAGCTGGGGGCACTGGTGATCGAGTGCACGGACCTGGTGCCGTTCGCGCACGCCGTCCAGGCGCGCCTGGGCCTGCCGGTGTTCGACATCGTCACGCTCACCACCATGCTGCACGCGACGCTGACCCGCCGCCCGTACCCGGGCGCGTGACGAGGCCCCGACCTGGGTCCTCTGCCGGTGGAGCCCGTCGACACCTGGCACATGGCCATCGACTGAGATTAATGTAATGGGTATGACGTGTGACGTCTGCGTCTCGCCTGGGAGCCAGCGGTCCGGCCGCGTTCGCCCCGACGGCGCGGACGCGCTCACCCCCACCCAGCGCAGGAGATGCTTCGATGAGAGCGAAAGCAGGACTGCGGCGCTTCTTGGCCGCTGCGGGGACCCTGGTGGTCCTCGTCGCCGGCGCCGCCAGCTATGTGGTCTCGGGCGCGCCGCAGGCGCGGGCCGCCACCACCGGCCCGTGTGACATCTACGCCTCCGGCGGCACGCCGTGCGTCGCCGCGCACAGCACCACCCGGGCGCTGTACGGCGCGTACAACGGGCCGCTCTACCAGGTCCGACGCGCGTCGGACAACACCACCCGCGACGTCGGCGTGCTCGGTGCGGGCGGCTACGCCAACGCCGCCACCCAGGACACGTTCTGCGCCAGCACGACCTGCGTCATCACGATCATCTACGACCAGTCCGGCCGCAACAACCGCCTCACCCAGGCGCCCCCCGGCTACTGGCCCGGCCCCGCCCCGGGCGGCTGGGACAACCTCGCCGACGCGAAGGCCGCCCCGATCACCGTCGGCGGCCAGAAGGCGTACGGGGTCTACGTCGCGCCCGGCACCGGCTACCGCAACAACAACACCAACGGCGTCGCCACCGGCGACCAGCCCGAGGGCATCTACGCGGTCGTCGACGGCACGCACTACAACCAGTGGTGCTGCTTCGACTACGGCAACGCGCAGACCGACGGCCAGGCGGACTCCCGCGCCATCATGGAGACCGTCTACTTCGGCGCCGACAAGCAGTGGGGCTACGGCGACGGCGCCGGCCCCTGGATCATGGCCGACCTGGAGTGGGGGCTGTTCTCCGGGGTGAACGCGGGATACAACAAGCTCGCGCCGATCAACCACCGCTTCGTGACCGCCATGGTCAAGGGCGAGCCGAACCACTGGGCCATCCGGGGCGGCAACGCCCAGTCCGGCGGCCTGACGAACTACTTCGACGGGCAGCGCCCCAGCGGCTACCACCCGATGAAGAAGGAGGGGGCCATCCTGCTCGGCATCGGCGGCGACAACAGCGTCTCCGGTCGCGGCACCTTCTTCGAGGGCGTGTTGACCTCGGGTTATCCGTCGAACGCCACGGAAGACGCCGTGCAGGCCAACATCGCCGCCGCCGGATACGCGCCGGCCGGCGGCGGCACCCCGCAACAGAACGTCCAGCTCGTCGGGGGCCAGTCCGGCCGCTGCGTCGACGTGCCCAACGCCAGCACCACCAACGGCACCCAGACCCAGTTGTGGGACTGCACCGGCGGCACGGCCCAACGCTGGACCTACACCGCCGCCAAGCAACTCCAGGTGTACGGCACCAAGTGCCTCGACGCGAGCGGCGCCGGCACCAGCAACGGCACCCAGGTGATCATCTGGGACTGCCACGGCGGCGCCAACCAACAATGGAACCTCAACAGCAACGGCACCGTCACCAACGCCCAGTCCGGGCTCTGCCTGGACGCCAACGGCGCCGCCACGGCCAACGGCACCAAGCTGATCCTCTGGTCGTGCAACGGACAGCAGAACCAGCAGTGGAGCACGCGTAGCTGAGCGCGCCGCGACACCCGCGCGTCGGAGCGCCGGCGGGCAGGCCCCGGTTGGCCCGCCCGCCGGCACGCCGCTTCCGCCAGGAGTCAGGCGGCGCGGCGTGGCGCGTACGGGGCGATGGGGTTGGCCAGGGTGCCGGCGAACTGGAGCGCCGCCGACGGGTCGGACAGGTCCACCATCTGCTGGTTGTCGCGGAGCTGGAGCCGGTTGAGGCAGGAGTGCGCGAACTCCGGCGCGAACAGGTCGTAGCGGGCCAGCCGGTCGGCCAGGTGCGGCACCCGGGCGGCGTAGTCGGCCGCGCAGTCGGCGACCGCGCGCCAGAACTCCTCCTCGGTGAGCAGCCCCGCGTCGGTGCAGACCACGTTGAGGTGGCGCAGGAAGCAGGAGAACACGTCGGTGAAGATCGACAGGATCTTCTCGCCCTCGGGGATGTTCGCCCGGACCCGGTGCACCGCCTCGGGCAGGTCGGCGTCCGGGTCCATCACCACGATCTCCTCGGCGATGTCCTTGAAGATCGCCCGCTCCACCGCCCCGTCGCGCAGCACCAGGATGACGTTCTCGCCGTGCGGCATGAACGCCAGGTCGTAGGCGTAGAGGGAGTGCAGCAGCGGGGTGAGGTACGCGTCGAGGTAGCGGCGCAGCCACACCGGCGCGGGCAGCCCCGACTCGGCGACCAGGGCGGCGACGAACGACCCACCGGCCGAGTCGACGTGCAGCAGCGACGCCATGGTGGCCAGCCGCCGCCCCGGCTCCAGGCCCGGCACCGGGCTCTCCCGCCACAGCGCGGCCAGCATCTTGCGGTACGGGGAGTACCGGTCGGTCGCCGCCTCGAACCGGCGGTTGCGGTAGCCGATCGCGGCCTGCTCCCGCAGGATCGTCAGGCCGGTGGAGGCGAGCACCTTGTCGCGGGCGATCAGGTCGGCGAGCCAGTCGTTGATCGCCGGGGTGGCCTCCATGTACGCCGCCGACAGGCCCCGCACGAAGCCCATGTTGAGCACGGACAGGGCCGTCTTGACGTAGTGCCGCTCGGGCCGGGTGACGTTGAAGAACGTCCGCACGGACTGCTGGGCGAGGTGCTCGTCGGGGCCGGGGCCGAGGCAGACCAGCCGCTGCTCGGCCACGTCGGCGGCGAACGTGACGGCGGTCCGGTTCCACCACTGCCACGGGTGCACCGGCAGGTAGAGGTAGTCGGCCGGATCGAGGCCGAGGCCGGTGAGGGTGGCGGCGAACCCGGCGAGCGCGTCGTCGCCCAGCTCCGCCCGGTACAGCGCGTCCGCGTCGGTGTCGGCCGTGCAGGTGAAGGTGGTGTGGTCGCGGTGGGCGGCGAGCCAGAGCAGCCGCACGGGCCGGCCCACCTCCGGGGCGTACCGGTGATATTCGTCGATGCCGAAGCCGATGCGGCCGTTGTTGGCGACGAAGCCGGGGTGACCCTCGGTCATCCGGGTCTCGACCGTCTGGAAGTCGGCGCGGGCCAGCTCGGCGGCGGGGATCTCGGGCCGGTCCAGCTTGTACGCCCAGCCGGCCAGGGTGGAGGTGATCTCCTCCAGGTAGACCGGCAGCACGCGGTCGGTGAGGCCGAGCGCGCCGCGCAGCTCCACGCACAGGTCGAGGGCGTCCAGGGGCAGCTCCACGCCGTCGCGGCGGCGGGTGATGCTGTCCGGGTCGACGTGCCAGTGGTCGAGGGCGAGCCGGCGGGCGGCGAACCGGTAGGCGACGGCGCCGTCGTCGCTGCGCACCTCGTAGACGGCGGACGCGCCGGGCTCCGGGGCCGCGCCGACGGGCTCGGGGGTGAGCAGCCGCTCGTGGGAGAACTCGGCGAGGGCCTTGCGGACCAGCAGCCGGTTGGCGCGCGCCCACGTGCCGGGGGTGAGGTGGGCGACGGCGTCCTGCGGGTCCACGGTGTCCGGTCCTTGGGGCTGAGCCGCGGTGGCGGCGGCGAACTGGGCGCGGGTGCAGAACGAGAGCAGGCCGGTCTTGGCGGGCAGCGCGACGGTGCCGGCGGGGGTGAAGCCGACGGCGGCGTTGAGGGCGTGCACGGCGGTGTTGCGCACGTCCGGCTCGACGACCACTCGGCGGTGCGCGGGGTCGGCGAACAGCCACGCCATCACGGTGGTGATGACGGCGCGGGTGAAGCCGGAGACCGGGGTGTCGGTGGGCGCGCAGAGGAAGTGCATGCCCACGTCGCCGGGGCGGGCCGGGTAGCGCCCGGCCAGCTCGACCCGCGCCGGGTCGTAGCGCTCGACGAGGAACGCGGGCTCGCCGCGCCACAGGCCGACGAACGCGTCGTGGTGCGGGTCGGCGGCGATGCGGGCGTACTCGGCGGCGACCCGGGCCACGTCGGCGTCGCCCATCAGCCAGAACGCGGCCTTCGGGTGGGTCACCCACGAGTGCAGCAGCGCGGCGTCCGCGGCCGGGTCGAGGGTACGCAGGGCGAACTCGCCGAGCCGGGGGTCGGTGCGGGTGTAGAGGGTCCCGGTCACGCCCCCACCCCCGCCGGGACGCCGAACTCCTGGAACGCGATGCGCCGCTCCACCGGGTAGGGCTCGCGGCCCAGCAGCTCCCGGATGATCACGGAGTTGCGGTACGGGCCCATGCCCAGGTCGGGCGAGGTGACGCTGTGGGTGTGGGTGCCGCCGTTCTGGAGGAAGATCCGGCCGGCGTGGTCGACGCGGTAGTCGCGGGCCACGTCGAGGCGGCCGTGGGAGTCGAAGCGCAGCAGGTGGCGCACCGGGTCGAGGAAGTCCGGCACCTGGAAGCGGTAGCCGGTGGCCAGCACCAGCCCCTCGGTGGTCAGGTCGAACTCGCCGCCCTGCTCGACGTGGCGCAGCCGCAGCGCGTACGCCCCGTTGGCGGGCTCCGCGCCGGTCACCTCGGTGTTGGTGAGCAGCCGGGTGTCCACCGGCCCGGCGATGCTCTTGGCGTACAGCAGGTCGAAGATGTCGTTGATCAGGTCGGCGTCGATGCCCTTGAACAGGCCCTTCTGCTCGGCTTCGAGGCGGTAGCGGGTGGCCTCGGGCAGGGCGCGGAAGTAGTCGACGTAGTCCGGGGACGTCATCTCCAGGGTGAGCTTCGTGTATTCCAGGGGGAAGAACCGGGGCGAGCGGGTGACCCAGTTCAGCCGGTAGCCGTACGTGTCGATGTCGGCCAGCAGGTCCTGGTAGATCTCGGCGGCGCTCTGCCCGGAGCCGACGACGGTGACGCTGCGGCGGCGGCGCAACGCGTCGCGGTGCGCCAGGTAGTCGGAGGAGTGCACGACGCCGTCGCCGCCGAGCCCGGCGCAGGCCGCCGGCACGTGCGGCGGGGTGCCGGTGCCGAGCACCAGGTTGCGGGCATGGTGGGTGACGGTCTCGCCGGTGGCGGTGACCGTGGCGGTCACCGCGAACACGTCGTCGGCCGGGTCGTGGGTGACGGCGGTGACCCGCTGGCCGAGGCGCACGGTGGTCAGCTTCTGCACCGCCCACCGGCAGTACGCGTTGTACTCGCTGCGCAGCGGGTGGAACCGCTCGCGGATGTAGAACGGGTAGAGCCGACCGGTCTCCTTGAGCCAGTTGAGATACGAGAACGGCGAGGTGGGGTCGGCGAGGGTGACCAGGTCGGCCAGGAACGGGGTCTGCAACCGGACGTTCTCCAGCAGCATCCCGGGGTGCCAGTCGAAGGTGTCGCGGGCCTCCAGGAACAGGCAGTCCAGGTCGGACAGCGGCTCGGCGAGGCAGGCCAGGCCCAGGTTGTACGGGCCGAGCCCGACGGCGACGACGTCACGGGTGGGCATGGGGTCGCTTTCTGCGCGGGGTCGGGGTGGTGGGCACGGTCGCCGGTCAGCCGACCGGGCAGGGGGCGACGGCGGCCCGCTCGCACACGTACCGGTCGGCGTGCGCGGCGATCAGGTCGACGACGTGCGCCACGTCGTCGAGGGTGGTCTCCGGGTTGAGCAGGGTGAACTTGAGGTACTGCCGGCCGTCGACCCGGGTGCCGGCGACGACGGCCGCGCCGGAGGCGGCCAGGGCGCGGCGGGCGTGCCGGTTGGCGTCGTCGGCGAGGTGGCCCGCCGGGGCCGGCGGCAGGTAGCGGAACACGACGGTGCTCAGCGTGGGCCGGGTGACCACCTCGAAGCGGGGGTCGCCGGCCAGCAGCCGCCACGCCCCGTCGGCCCGGTCGATGACCTCGTCGAACAGCTCCCCGACCGCGTCGGGGCCCATCATCCGCAGGGTCAGCCACAGCTTCAGCGCGTCGAAGCGGCGGGTCGTCTGGAGGCTCTTGTCGACCTGGTTGGGCAGTTGCTCCCCGCTGGCGCGGGGGGCCGGGTTGAGGTAGTCGGCGTGGTAGGTGGCGTGCCGCAGCACCTGCCCGTCGCGCACCAGCAGGGCGCTGGAGGAGACGGGCTGGAAGAACGACTTGTGGTAGTCGACGGTCACCGAGTCGGCGCGTTCGATGCCGGCGAGCAGGTGCCGCCGGGTGGGCGAGACCAGCAGCCCGCAGCCGTAGGCGGCGTCGACGTGCAGCCGCGCCCCGGCGGCGGCGCACCGGTCGGCGATGGCGTCGAGGGGGTCGATGGAGCCGAAGTCGGTGGTGCCGGCGGTGGCGACGACGGCCATCACGGTGAGCCCGTCGCGGTGGCAGCTCGTCAGCTCGGCGTTCAGCGCGTCGGGGCACATCCGGCGGTCGGCGTCGGTGGGCACCGTGCGCACGGCGTCGGCGTCGAGGCCGAGCAGGGTGGCGGCCTTCTGCACGCTGAAGTGCCCGGCGGCGGAGGTGAGCACCCGCAGCCGGGGCAGCAGCTCGCGGCGGGGGGCCGGGTCACGGGCGCACGCCTCCTCCCGGGCCAGCAGCAGGGCCTGGAGGTTGGACTGGGTGCCGCCGCTGGTGAAGACGCCGTCGGCCGCGGGCCCGAGGCCGATGCGCCGGGCCGTCCAGTCGATGAGGCGGCGCTCGATGAGGGTGCCGCCGGCGCTCTGGTCCCAGGTGTCCAGCGAGGAGTTCACGGCGGTGAGCACGGCCTCGCCGAGCAGCGCCGGGATCACCACCGGGCAGTTGAGGTGGGCCAGGTAGCGGGGGTGGTGGAAGTAGACGGCGTCGCGCAGGTACACCTCCTCCAGCTCGTCGAGGGCGGCGGTGGCGTCGGCGAGCGGCCGGTCCAGGTCGACGGCGGCCACGGCCGGGGCGAGCGCGGCCGGGGTGACGCCGCTGAACGGCCGGTCGGTGCGCGCGATGCGGGTGCCGACCCGGTCGATGCCCTCGGCCAGCACCCGCCGGTAGTCCTCGGCGGTGCCGGTGGTCAACAGGTGGGAGCGGGGGGTGCCCGCCACGGCGTCAGCTCACCTTCTTCGCGGCGCTGATGGCCTTCGCCAGGTTCTCCAGCAGCGGCGCGGCGCCGGCGTAGGAGAAGCGCGGGACGGCGTCCCACGGCGTGACCTGGTTGGCCTTGACGGCCGGCAGCGCCGCCCAGGTGGGCTTCTTCGCCAGGTCGGCCGGTTGCAGGGCGGTGGTGCGGTTGTCCAGCAGGATCAGGTCGGCCGGGAACTTGTCGGCGTTCTCCCAGCTCAGGGCCTCGAAGTAGTCGCCCTGCTCCAGCTTCGTCGGCACCACGATGTCGACGCCCAGCTCCGCGAAGTACATCAGGTCGGTGCTGACCTTCGGGTTGGAGGCGTAGAACACGTCGGGGCTGCCGGACGCGGCGAGGACCTTGATGCCGGGGTTGGCCTTGACGGCCTGCCGGACGCTCTCGGCCGCCGCCTCGAACCGGGCCTTCGCGTCGGTGACCTTCTTGGCCTTCAGGTCGGCGCCGAGCGCGGCGGCCAGGGCGGCGTACCGCTCGATGGGCTGGCTCATCGGCACCCGGGCGGTCTGGATGGCGACGGTGGGCGCGAGGGCGAGGATCTTGTCCTTGCTCTCGTCGGGGACGTACCAGAACGCGCCCGGGTCGTACATGTGGGTGACCAGCAGCTCGGGGCGCAGGGCGGCGTACTTCTCGATGCTGAACTCGCCCCAGACGTTGCCGAGCACCGTCACCTTGCCGACGTCGAGGTCGCCGGCCTGCGGCTCCTTCGAGCCGTCGGCGCGGGTGGTCTCGCCGAACACGCCGACGAGCTGGCTGTCGAGTCCGAAGTCGACGAGCGCCGCGGCCACGCCGGTGAAGGCGACCACCCGGGTCGGGGTGGCGTCCCGGGTCACCTTCTCGGGCCGGTCGTCGGTGAACGACCACGGCCCGCCGGTGCCGGCCGGCGACGCGGAGTCGTCGGAGCCGCCGCAACCGCCGAGCAGGGCGCTGACGGCGAGGGCGCCGCCGGCGGAGAGCAGGCCGCGGCGGGTCAGGCGCGGGCGGGACACGGGTACGGGCATGACGGCTTCTTTCCGCTCCGGGGTGGTCCGATGACCAAGGGCGAGGTTAAGTTACCCTAACCTAAGTTATTGTCAACAGCCCTCAGCGATCGATTTCCACCACACAGGAGCTTCCGCTGTCCGTCACCGACTCGTCGCCGACCGCACCCGCGCCGACGGCGACGCCCCCCGCCCCACCACCGCGACGCGGCCGACCCGCGGCCCGGGTCGCCGGGCTGCTGGCCGCGTCAGCCCTGCTCACGGCCGTGTGCGCGGTCAGCCTCGCCGTCGGCGCGCGGCAGCTCGGCCTCGCCGACGTCTGGGCGGGACTGTGGGACCCCGCCTCCCCCGCGCACGCGGTGGTGCAGCAGATGCGGCTGCCGCGCACCCTGCTCGGCCTGCTCGCCGGGTCCGCCCTCGGGGTGGCCGGCGCGATCATGCAGGCCGTCACCCGCAACCCCCTCGCCGACCCCGGGCTGCTCGGCATCAACGCCGGCGCGTCCGCCGCCGTGGCCAGCTCCGCCGCGTTCCTCGGCGTCGCCACCGTCGGCGGGTACGTCTGGTTCGCCCTGGCCGGCGCGGCGGCCGTCACCGCCCTCGTCTACGCCGTCGGCGGCGGCCGGGGCGCCACCCCCGCCCGCCTCGCCCTCGCCGGCGCGGCCCTCAACGCGGCCCTCTACTCCTACGTCAGCGCGGTGATGCTGCTCGACGCGGCCTCGCTGGAGAAGATGCGGTTCTGGACCGTCGGCTCGCTGGCCAGCGCCGACCTCGCCACGGTGGCCCGGGTGCTGCCGTTCGTCGCGGTCGGACTGGTGATCGCCCTCGCGGCGGCCCGCCCGCTCAACGCCCTCGCCCTCGGCGACGACCAGGCCCGCGCGCTGGGCGCCAACCCCGCCGTGGTCCGCGCCGCCGTCATCGTCGCCGTCACGCTGCTCTGCGGCGCGGCCACCGCCGCCTGCGGGCCGCTCGTCTTCGTCGGGCTGCTCGTGCCGCACCTCGTGCACGCCCTCACCGGGCCGGACCTGCGCTGGCTGCTGCCGGCGTGCGCGCTGCTCGCCCCCGTGCTGCTGCTCGGCGCCGACGTCGCCGGCCGGGTCCTCGGCCGCCCCGGCGAACTCCAGGTCGGCATCATGACCGCCGTGCTCGGCGGGCCGCTCTTCCTGCACCTGGTCACCCGCACCCGGGCGGTGCGCGCGTGAGCGTCGTCCGCGTCCGAGGCTGGTCGGTGCGGTTCCGGGCCCGCGCCCTGCTCGTCGGGATCGGCTGCGCCCTGGCCGCCGGCGCGCTCGGCGTGCTGTCGATCGGCGGCGGCGACTACCCGATGAGCCCCGCCGACGTGCTGCGCACCCTCGCCGGCGGCGGCACCCCCGCCGAGGACTTCATCATCGGCGAGCTGCGGCTGCCCCGGCTCGTCACCGCGCTGCTCGTCGGTGCCGCCCTCGCCCTCGGCGGCGCGGTCTTCCAGGCCCTCGTGCGCAACCCGCTCGGCAGCCCCGACATCCTCGGCGTCACCCAGGGCGCGGCCACCGGCGCGCTCCTCGTCGTGGTCGTCGGCGGCGGCACCCTCGCCCTGGCCGGCGCGGCCGTGGCCGGCGGGCTGGCCACCGGCGTCCTGCTGTGGGCGGTGGCCTGGGCGCGCGGCGCGCACGGCCACCGGCTGATCCTCGCCGGCATCGGCGTCGCCGCGATCCTCACCGGCGTCAACGGCTGGCTGCTGACCCGCGCGCAGCTCATGGACGCCGCCCGCGCCGTGCTCTGGCTCACCGGCAGCCTCGACGGGCGCGGCTGGGCGCAGGCGGTGCCCGTCGCCGTCACCCTCGCCGTGGCGGTGCCGGTGGTGCTGTTCGCCTGCGGGCCCGCGCTGCGGATAACCGAGCTGGGCGACGACACGGCCGCCGCGCTCGGCGTGCCGGTGCGGGGCCTGCGCACGACTCTGCTGGTCGCGGCGGTGCTGCTGGTCTCCGTCGCCGCCTCGGCCGCCGGGCCGGTCAACTTCGTCGCGCTCACCGCGCCGCACCTGACCCGCCGGCTCACCCGCGCGCCCGGCCCCAACCTGGCCGCCGCCATGGCGCTGGGCGCGGCGATGCTGGTCGCCGCCGACCTGATCGCCCAGCGCGGCTTCCCCGGCCACCAGCTCCCCGTCGGCGTCGTCACCGGCGCGCTCGGCGGCGGCTACCTGGTGTGGCTGCTGGCCACCGAACGCCGCGCCGGCCGGCTGTGAAAGGAGGGGCACCTTGTTAACGCATCCTGTAGAGAAAGGGCCCCTTGTTAACACCCGCCCGGCCCACCATCCCCCGACAGAGAACGGAGCACCGCCCATGCGGCCCGGCACCCCCCGGCTCAGCGGCGACGGGCTGACCCTCGCGTACGACAAGCGGACCATCGCCCGGCAGCTCGACGTGACCGTCCCCGACCGGTCGTTCACCGTGGTCATCGGCCCGAACGCGTGCGGCAAGTCCACGCTGCTGCGGGCCCTCGCGCGGATGCTCAAGCCCACCGCCGGCACCGTGCTGCTCGACGGGCGGGACATCCACGCCCAGCCGGCCCGCCGCGTCGCCCGCACCCTCGGCCTGCTCCCCCAGAGCTCCACCGCACCCGACGGCATCACCGTCGCCGAGCTGGTGGCCCGGGGCCGCTACCCACACCAGGGGCTGCTGCGCCAGTGGTCCCGCGACGACGAGCGGATCGTCGACGAGTCGATGGCCGCCACCGGCGTCGCCGACCTCGCCGACCGCCTCGTCGACGAGCTGTCCGGCGGGCAGCGGCAACGGGTGTGGATCGCCATGGCCCTCGCCCAGCAGACCGAGCTGCTGCTGCTCGACGAGCCCACCACGTTCCTCGACATCGCCCACCAGATCGAGGTGCTCGACCTGTGCGCGACGCTGCACGAGGAGCAGGGGCGCACCCTCGTCGCGGTGCTGCACGACCTCAACCAGGCCGCCCGGTACGCCAGCCACCTCATCGCCATGCGCGACGGGCAGGTGGTCGCCGCCGGCCCGCCCCGGGAGATCGTCACCGCCGACCTGGTCGAGCGGGTGTTCGGGCTGCCCTGCCGGGTCATCGACGACCCGGAGACGGGCTCGCCGCTGGTGGTGCCGGCCGCCCGGCGCGTACCGGCCCCACGCCCCTGACCGCCCGGCACCCGCACCCCGATCGCACCCCCGCCCGGCGGATGCTTCGGACAAGATCGTGCTCGATCCGGAGGGGGCGGCGGGGAGGGCCTCACCCGTGCGGGCCGGTCGACGTCAGCGCGCGCTTGTCCGGCTTGCCGCTGGG
Source organism: Micromonospora carbonacea (assembly GCF_014205165.1). NCBI lineage: Bacteria > Bacillati > Actinomycetota > Actinomycetes > Micromonosporales > Micromonosporaceae > Micromonospora > Micromonospora carbonacea. The sequence continues at coordinate 3,703,397 of NZ_JACHMZ010000001.1, forward strand.
CGCCAGCGGGACCCGGTCGATCGGCTGGATCGTCTTCGGGGTCGCGGCCTCGCCCAGCGCCTGCGCCACGCGGGCGCGCAGGCGGGCGACGTCCGGGGTGCGGCCGGCGGCCGGCACCACGTACGCGTGCACCGCCTCCCCGGTGACGTCGTCGGGGCGGCCGACGACGTACGCCTCGGCGACGTCGGGGTCGGCGGCGAGGACCCGTTCGATCGGGCCGGCGTGGACCAGGTTGGCGTTGACGATGACGACGTCCCGCGCCCGGCCGAGCAGGTGCAGGTAGCCGTCGTCGTCGAGGCGGGCCAGGTCGCGGGTGCGGACCCAGCCGTCGGTGAAGACGTCGGCGGTCTCGGCCGGGTCCGCCCAGTAGGCGGTGGCCTGCGCCGGGGTCCGCACGAACAGCTCACCCTCGGCGGCGGGGCGGCCGTGGGCGTCGCGGATGGACAGGTCGGTGACGGCGGGCGGGCGACCGACCGAGGCCAGCGCGGTCGGGGTGGCCAGCATCTCGGCCGGCGTCACCATCGTGATCATGCCGGTTTCGGTCTGTCCGTAGCCGTGGAAGACCACCGGGCCGAGCACGTCGAGGGCCTCGGCGAGGCGGCTCGGAGTCAGCGGGGAGCCGGACACCACGAGGGCCCGCAGGCTGCTCAGGTCGGTCGGGTCGGCGCGCTGGGCCTGGACGAGCTGGTGCAGCTTGCCGACGGTGATGACGCTGGCGGTCGCCCGGTGCCGGGTGATCATGCCGGGAAAGCCGGGGGGGCGGGCGGCGACGAGGGTGCCGCCCGCGGTGAGGGCGAGGATGCCGTACTCCAGCATCACCTGGCTGCTCAGGGAACCGAAGACGAGGTAGCGGTCCAGACGGGAGGCGAGGTCGGCGATCGCCGGGGGCCAGCGGTCCGGGTACGGGGACCAGGCTGCGCTCATCGCCGCGTACGTCTGGGCGCAGCCCTTGGGGTTGCCGGTGCTGCCGCTGGTCCAGATGATCCGGGCGACGTCGCCCGGTCGGCCGGCGGCGACCAGCGGACGGCCGTCGTCGCCGGTGTCGACGAGCTGGGCGAGGCGGGCGTCGTCGACGAGCGGCCCGGGGGCGCTGCCGAGCAGGTGGGCCTGCTGCGCCGGGGTCAGCCCGGGGCGGACGCCGGAGACGCGGGCACCGACGGCGAAGGCGGCGACGGTGGCCGCGAAGGCCTCCGGGGTGACGCCGAGGCGCAGCGCCAGCCCGGTGCCGGGGCCGACCCCGGCGGCGCGCAGCCCGGCGGCGACGCGGCGGACCAGCGCGGACATCTCGGCGGCGGTGACGATGCGGTCGCCGTCGGCGAAGACGGGCCGGTCGCCGCCGGTGGCGAGCAGGTCCAGGAGGGGCTGCGGCCAGACCTCGGCCGGCGCCGGCCAAGCCCAAGCCCGGGCCCGGGCCGGATCAGCGGATGTCGGATCAGTCGGCATCGGACAGGACGCCCTTGACGAAGTGCACGAGCGGCTGCTGGTGCACGGCGGGCAGGTTCCAGTGGTTCTCCAGGTTCTCTGCCATGTGGTGCGTGGCGACGACCCGGCCGCCCCGGTGGACCCGTACGACGGGGTGCAGGTAGCTGGCGTCGTGGGCGTGCTCGGCGTCGTTCTCGGCGATCCGGGGGATCGTGACGTCGAAGGGGTCGACCTGGTCGTGGTCCGGGCCGTACTCCAGGGTGACCACGAAGGCGAACGGATCGGGGCCGAGGCCGCCGTCGCTCAGGTAGGCGACGGGCACCTCCTCGTGGTAGCGGGCGGTGTCGCCGTCGACGGTGACGACGTCGCCGAGCACGGCGAACTGCTGCCACAGCGCGGAGGTGCGGTTGATGCGGGCGATGATCGCGTCGGTGATCGCCTCGGGGGTGGCGTCGAGCGGAGCGGACGGCCACGGAACGTCGTGGTGGCGGGCGTTGAGGATGCGGTGCAGGGCGCGCGTGCCGTACCGGAAGCCGTGGATGAAGCCGCTGGTGGAGCGCTTGAAGTCGCGCTGCTGGGTGAGGGTGCCGGCGAAGTACAGGCCGGGCACGTTCACCGACTCGTACGCCGGGGTCTGCTCGGGGAAGCGGTCGTTGATGACCAGGCGCGGCCGGGCCGACGGGTCGAAGATGCTCGCGTCGAACCGGAAGCCGGTGCACAGGATCACCCGGTCGTAGTCGATCTGCCGGATCGCCTCGACGGAGCGGGCGTAGCGGAAGTCGATGCGGTAGCCGCCGTCGTCCCGGCGGGCGATCCGCTCGATCGTGCCGTCGAGCACCGCGTTCTGCGACTTGAGCTGGTACGTGTCGAGGAAGTTGTTGTTGACCGCGCGCAGGTGCCCCACGTAGTGCGACTGCCACGCCAGCTTGATCGAGTGCGGGCCGGCGACGTGGATGACGGCGGCGGTCTCGACGAGGGCGTCGGCGGTCTCGAAGGCCGAGTTGCCCTTGCCGACGATGAGCACCCGCTGGTTGGCGAAGTCGTCGGGGTCGACGCTGACGGTGTCGTACCGCTCGGCGAGGTCGGCGCCCGCGATCGGCGGGACGTGGAGCTGGGAGACGCCGGTGGCGACGACGACCCGGCGGGCGGCCAGAGTGTCGCCGCCGGCGACGTCGACGGTGAACAGCTCCCCGTCGCGGGCGATGCGGGTGACGCGGGTGTCGTAGCGGATCCGCAGGCCCCGGGCGAAGTCGACGAGGTAGCGCACGAGGTCGTCGGCGTGGGGGAAGTAGCGCCGGCTGTAGTGGCGAAACAGCAGCGCCTGGTCGTCGGTGAGCAGCGAGTTCCAGTCGGCGCGCAGGTTGAACTCGGGGTCGTCGGAGCCGGTCCAGACCTTGTTGATCGAGATGAGCTGCCGGTGGCGGGGGTAGGTGGCGAAGAACGTGCCCGGCCCCGGGCCGGCCTCCAGCACCAGGTGGTCGCGGCCGTCGCGCTCCAGCAGGGCGGCGAGCTGGAGCCCCGCCGGCCCGGCTCCGATGATCAGGTAGTCGAGCGTCATGCGGCGAAACGTAATCGCCCGATCTCAGAGCGTTCTGAGAATCCGTCTCTAGGGTGCGGTCGCATGACCACAGAGGTAGATATCGCCGCCCCGCTGCGGATCGCCGACCTGCGCGCCGCCCGCGATCCGGTCCGGGTCGTGGTCTCGCCGCAGGTCCGCGACCGGGTCACGACCGCCCGCAGCTTCCTGTCCGAGGTGCTCGGCGACGACCGCGCGGTGTACGGCAGCACCACCGGCTTCGGCGCGCTCGTCGGGTACGCGGGTCGGGCCGACCTGCGCGACCAGGCCGACAACACCCTCGCCCACCTCGGCGCGGGACAGGGCCCCGACCTCGCGCCGGAGGTGGTCCGGGCGACGCTGCTGCTGCGGGCCTGGTCGCTGGCGCGGGGCGTGTCGGGGGTCTCCCCGCACGTCGTCGACGCCCTCGCGGCGATGCTGGCGACCACGTTCGTGCCGGCAGTGCCGCGCCTCGGCTCGGTGGGGGCCAGCGGGGACCTGATCCCGCTGGGCGCGGCGGCGCAGGCGTTGCGGGGCCGGGGGCACGCCTACGTGGACGGGGTGCGGCTGCCGGCGGCGCAGGCGCTTGCGCAGGCGGGCCTGGAGCCGCTGCCGCTGGACGGTCGGGATGCCCTCGCCCTGGTCAACGGCACGTCGCTGACTACGGCGGCGACCGCGCTGGCACTGTGGTCGGTGCGCGCGTCGCACCGGGCGGTGCAGGTGCTCACCACCCTGCTGGCCGACCTGCTCGGCTGCGATCCACAGTTCCTCGACGCCCGGCTGCTGAACGCGTACGGGCACCCGGGGGCGATCGACGTGGGCGCGGCCATGCGGCGCGTCGGCGACGGGATCGTGGCGTCGGGCAAGCGCCCGCTGCAGGAGCCGTACAGCATCCGCTGCGCGCCGCAGCTGCTCGGCGCGGCCGAGGACGCGCTGCGCCACGTCGGCGCCGTCGTCGCCGCCGACCTGGGCAGCGTCAGCGACAACCCGCTGTTCTTCCCCGACGACGACGCCGTCGTGCACGGGGGCAACTTCTTCGGGCAGCCGGCGGCGTTCGCCGCCGACCTGCTGTCGATGGTCGTGGCGCAGGTCGGCAACCTCGCCGAGCGGCAGCTCGACCTGCTCGTCGACCCGAACCGCAACGGTGGGCTGCCGCCGATGCTCGCCGCCGGGCCGGGGCAGCAGCACGGGTTGCAGGGGGTGCAGTTGGCGTCGACCGCGCTGATCGCCGAGATCCGCCGGGACACGATGCCGGCGAGCATGCAGAGTTTGCCGACCAACCTGCACAACCAGGACGTCGTCCCGCTGGGCACCCAGGCCGCGCTGCGGGCGCTGGACCAGGCGCGGTTGCTGCACCTGATCGTCGGGTCGCTCGCGGTGGGGCTACGCCAGGCCGCGTACGTGGGCGCGCGCACGCCTTCCGCGCCCGGGTGCGCCGAGGTGCTGGCGGCGCTGGCGGAGGCCGTACCGCCGGTGGACCCGGACCGGCCGCTGGACGGCGACGTGCAACGCGCCGCCGATGTCGTCGAAACGCTCGTGACTTCTCTTCCCTGGGGTGACCGCCGTGACGCTTGATTACCTGATCATCGGGGCCGGGCCGGCCGGCCTCCAGTTGGCCGCCCTGCTGGAGGCCGACGGAAGGCGCGACTACCTGGTGCTGGAGGGCGCGGACTCCCCCGGCGCCTTCTTCGCCACCTTCCCCCGCCACCGGCAGCTCATCTCCATCAACAAGCCGCACACCGGCTCCGACGACCCGGAGCTGAACCTGCGGCTGGACTGGAACTCGCTGCTCAGCGACGACCCGACGCTCCGGTTCACCGGCTACACCGAGCGGTACTTCCCGCACGCCGACGTGATGGTCCGCTACCTGGCGGACTTCGCCGCGAAGACCGGGGCGCGGGTGCGCTACGGCGCGCGGGTGACGTCGGTGGGCCGGGTGGACGGGGTCTTCGAGGCCCGCACGGCCGGGGAGACGTTCCGGGCGCGGCGGCTGGTCGTCGCCACCGGCGTGTCGAAGCCGTACGAGCCGCCGATCCCGGGGCTGGAGCTGGCCGAGCGGTACGCGGACATGCCCGTCGACCCGCGTGACTACCTCGACCAGCGGGTGCTGATCATCGGCAAGGGCAACTCCGCGTTCGAGACGGCGGAGAACCTGATGGAGACGACCACGCTGATCCACGTCGCCGGGCCCAGCTCGGTGCGGATGGCGTGGCGCACCCACTACGTGGGGCACCTGCGGGCGGTGAACAACAACTTCCTCGACACGTACCAGCTCAAGTCGGCCAACGCGATCCTCGACGGCGACGTGCGGCGCATCGAGCGCGACGGCACCGGGTTCACGGTGACGTTCTCGTTCTCGCGGGCGAACGAGGTCGTCAAGGAGCTGCGCTACGACCGGGTGCTCGCCTGCACCGGCTTCGCCTTCGACGCGTCGATCTTCGACGACACCTGCCGCCCGGCGCTGGCCGTCAAGGGTCGCTTCCCGGCGCAGACTGCGGCGTGGGAGTCGGTGGACGTTCCCGGCCTGTACTTCGCCGGCACGCTCTCCCAGGAACGCGACTTCAAGCGCTCCACCAACGGTTTCATCCACGGCTTCCGCTACGCCGTACGGGCGCTGCACAAGATCCTAGAGCGGCGGTACGGGGACACGCCGTGGCCGGCGGAGAAGCTGGACGCCACGCCGAAGTCGATCGCCGACGCCGTCGTCGCCCGGGTCAACCGCACCTCGGCGCTGTGGCAGCAGTTCGGCGTCCTCGCCGACGTGGTCACCGTGGCCGGCCCGGACGCCCGCTACCACGAGGAGGTGCCGGTCGACTACTTCGCCGAGGAGGGGCTGCGCACCCCCGACCACGACTACGGGCACGCCTTCGTCGTCACCCTGGAGTACGGGCCGGACCACGACCAGGTGGACCCGTTCGACATCACGGTCAACCGGGTGGCGCAGGACGTCGTCGGGCAGGCGCACGACGCCGCGTACCTGCATCCGGTGGTCCGCCACCACCGCGACGGGCGGGTGGTGGCCACCCACCACCTGGCGGAGAACCTGGAGAACCGCTGGGACCGGCCGGACGTGCACGTGACGCCGCTGGTCGCGTTCGTGGACCGCTGCCTGAGCGACGTCGAGGGCTGAGATGCTCACGCTGGACGAGGCCGGGCTGAACCTGGCCGACGTGGCGGCCGAGGCGCGGCGTCGGCTGGAGCCGGCGCACTGGGACTTCTTCGCCGGCGGGGCCGGCGGGGAACGCACGGTCCGGGCCAACGAGGCGGCGTACACGCGGCGGTGGGTCGTGCCCCGGGTCCTGCGCGGTACGGGCGAGCGCGACCTGCGCATCTGTCTGCTCGGCGAGCCGGTCTCGATGCCGGTGCTGGTCGCGCCGACCGCGTTCCACCGGCTGGCCCACCCCGACGGCGAGGTGGCCACCGCGCGGGCCGCCGCCGAGGCCGGCACGGTGATGGTGGTCAGCATGGCGGCCACCCGGGGAGTCGAGGAGATCGCCGCGGCGGGCGGGCGGCTCTGGTTCCAGCTCTACCCGCAGCCGGACCTGGAGTTCACCGCCGCCGTGGTGCGACGGGCCGAGGCGGCCGGCTGCCGGGCCCTGGTCGTCACGGTCGACTCGCCCGTGTTCGGCCGGCGCGAGCGCGACCTGCGGCACGGCTTCGTCGAGCTGCCACCCGGGCTGGCCTGCGAGAACATGCGCGACACGGACGGTCGGGTGCGCAGCATCGAGATGGACGCCGGGCTGGGCTGGGAGCGGATCGCGTGGCTACGCGGCATCACGTCGCTGCCGATCCTGCTCAAGGGGGTGCTGCACCCGGCCG